>NZ_SMLF01000029.1:0-1691 GCF_004349155.1 Flavobacterium sp. GT3P67 | reverse complement strand
TCCAATTTAGAACCTGAATATTATTATCGTTATGCTCAATCTTTGAGATCCACAGATCAAAATGATAAGGCAAATGAAATGATGGAACTATTCAACCAAAAATCAGGAAACGATAGTAGAGCAAAACTTTTCAAAAAAAACACCAATTATTTAGAAGCCATAAAAGCTAATTCTGGAAGATACCAGATAGAAGATGCAGGTGTTAATTCGAAATATTCCGATTATGGAACAGCGCTGTACTCTAATAAAATAGTATTTGCATCAGCAAGAGATACAGGAAGTCTTGGACAAAGAAAACACAAATGGACCAATCAATATTTCACAAACTTGTACACGGCGGATTTAGGTGATAACATGACTCCAAGTGCCGCTAAAAAGTTTGACAAAAATGTAAATTCAAAGTTTCATGAATCTACTCCTGCTTTTACGAGTGATGGAAAAACCATGTATTTTACCCGAAACAACTATCTGGATGGTAAAAAAGGAAAAGATGGAAATAAAATTACTTTAATTAAAATATACAAAGCCACTTTAGAGAATGACAAATGGACAAATGTAACTGAACTGCCTTTTGATAGTGACAATTACAGTACAGCACATCCTGCTTTAAGTCCTGATGGAAAAACATTGTATTTTGCTTCTGATATGCCTGGAACATTAGGACAGTCTGATTTATTCAAAGTAAAAATAAATGAAGATGGTACTTTTGGCATCCCGGAAAATTTAGGAAATACAATTAATACCGAAGGAAGAGAAACTTTCCCTTTTATAAATGATGAAAATGAAATTTACTTTGCATCAGATGGGCATCCTGGACTTGGAGGATTAGATGTTTTTATGTCTAAAATAAATGAAGATAGCTCTTTCAATGAAGTTCAAAACGTAGGTGCTGATGTGAACTCTCCTAAAGATGATTTTGCTTATTTAATCGATCCAAAATCAAGAAGAGGATTTTTTACTTCAAACAGAGACGGTGGTCAAGGCTATGACGATATTTATAAATTTTTAGAAACAAGAAGGCTTATTTGCGAACAACTTCTTTATGGAGAAATCACTGATATAAAAACGGGAGAAATACTCGCTAACACAAAAATAACCTTATATGATAATCAATTTAAGGTTGTCAATACTGTTGCTTCGGATGAAAAAGGAAATTATTCTTTTAATGTGGAATGTGGAAAAACCTATAATGTAAGAGCTCAAAAACCGGAATACACAACCAAAGAACAAAAGATAACTATCACTAAAACAGATGGAAAAACACATTTACCAATCGCATTAGAAAAAGAAATATGTAAAGTAGCCGTTGGCGATGATTTAGGTAAATGCTTTGGTATAAAAATGATTTACTTTGATTTTGACAAATCGGATATTAGAGTAGAAGCAGCTTTAGATTTAGAAAAAATATTAGATGTTCTTAATCAATACCCAACGATGAAGCTCGATATACGTTCCCATACTGATAGTCGTGGAACTTTCGAATACAACGAAGCATTGTCAGATAGAAGAGCAAAATCTACCATAAAATGGTTAGTTAAAAACGGGGTTAACAAAAACAGATTAATCGGTAAAGGTTATGGCGAATCACAACTGGTGAATAAATGTGCTGATAACATAGAATGTACTGAAGAAGAACATCAACTCAATAGAAGAAGTGAGTTTATAATCACTGCTTTGTAAGTATAATTTGT
>NZ_SMLF01000028.1:0-1718 GCF_004349155.1 Flavobacterium sp. GT3P67 | reverse complement strand
AACGTCAGTCTGTGAAAAAACCTCCGTAGTATTATCATCAAATATAACAAAATACTAGTATAAAAAGAAGATTTTTCGTATTTTTAAGAATGCAACATATCACAGGAATTTCCCGTCACCAGATGCGTTTTTCTAGTTTAGAAGACACTATAAGTCCCGATAATCAGGTACGTTTTATTGATGCCTTTGTAGAGCTTATTGACATCTCTAAGCTCGATTTTGCCATAAAAACGATCAAGACCGAAGGTCGCCCGAGTTTCAATAGTAAAGTATTTCTAAAGATCTATTTATACGGTTATCTCAACGGAATCAGGAGTGGTCGTGATCTAGAAAAGGAATGCTTGAGAAACATGGAAATGCAATGGCTTTTAGAAGATATTCGTCCTAATTACCACAGCATCTCAGATTTTAGAAAAGACAATCCCATTGGCTTGAAAAAGTTATTCAAATTGTTTGTTTCGTTCTTGAAAGATGCTGATTTGATAGGTGGCGAAACCATTGCTATCGATGGTACCAAAAGCCGCGCACACAATAGCAAGAAAGCCAATTTCAACCAAAAGAAAATCGACAAACACTTAGCTTATATTGAAGCTAAGACCCAAGAATACTTGGATACGTTGGAAGAAAATGACGGCAAAGATAATTCGGCTATAATCCAAAATATCCAGCAAAAGATAGAGCGCTTGAAAGGAAACAAGTTTCGTTATGAGCAACTGGAAGAAAAGCTAAAAGCAAGCGGAGAACCCCAAATAAGCACTACCGACAATGATGCCAGGGCATTGTTAGTTCAAGGCCAAGTGGTTGAAATATCATTCAATATGCAGGCAGCTGTAGATGCCAAGCACAATCTTGTCGTAGCCACACACACCATCAATCGCAATGACCGTAACGCCTTGTCGGCTATTGCCATAGAGGCTAAAGAGAATTTAGAAATAGAAACATACACGGCCTTGGTGGATAAAGGCTATCATAACGGGCGGGAAATAGAAGCCTGCAAACAGGCCAACATCACTACAATTGTAGCACAGCCAGAACAAGGAAAAAATAAAGAAAGGATAACCGAGAATTATCTGATCTCTAAGTTCCAATACGACCAAATCACCGACACCTACACTTGTCCACAGGGCGAAACGCTTAAAACCACAGGCAGCTGGTACAAGAAAACCACGGACAGAGACAGTTATGAGTTTAAGAGATACGGAACCCCAAAATGCAGGGAATGTCCTGTAAAGGATTTATGTACCAGCCGAGCGGAAGGCAGGAAAATAGACAGAAGCCAATATGCCGATGCCGTGGCAGAAAACAACAAACGCTACCATGAAAACGCAGAATTCTATCGCAAACGACAGGAAATCAACGAGCATATCTTTGGCACCATCAAGCGACAATGGGGCTACAACCACACCAACTTAACTGGATTGGAAAAAGTAAACGGAGAACATAGCTTAATTATGCTGGTGTATAACATCAAACGCAGTATCAATATACTCGGCGTTCCGGATTTGATAGCCAAACTCCAAAAATGGAACTCGCCCTACAAGGCAAAAGCCTTGCTTCTAATAAAAACGATTTGTTTAAAGCTAAATACAGCTAACAATTTTTATCCAATGAAATTAGCAGCCTGAAAAAAGACTTCGTTATAAGGCTTGATTTGAATTGCAGTATCATAAAATTTGGTGGTTTTTAGAAAAAAAAGAGGTTTTTTCACAGCCTGACGT
>NZ_SMLF01000027.1:0-2213 GCF_004349155.1 Flavobacterium sp. GT3P67 | reverse complement strand
CACCAAAAGATAGCTTAAAAGTTTCAGAAGTTGGAACGGTGTAAGATAAATCAGCCGATATTGTATTCTCTTTAGTTGGCCCAATTTTATCATTTATAATTGATACCCCCAATCCTAAATTAGTTGCGTTAAGGGGGGTATTTACAGACACGGCATTAGTCACCGGAGCACCATCTAATCCTACCCATTGTGTACGGTGTAATGCAAAAATACTTAACGCACCTCTAGATCCTGCATAAGCGGGATTAATATTTATGGTGTTGTACATATACTGAGTAAATTGCGCATCTTGTTGCGCAAAACTTACTATGGCTGTAAACATCAAAACGAAAGAGAATAATTTTGTTTTCATAGTAGCTGTTTATTATTTTAAATTATCTATCGGATTCATTTGTAAGAATTCGGTAGGTCAGTTGATAAATTTGATAACTGTTATCAGTTAGTTGAAATAGGGCTATTGCTGTTGTCGTTATTATACCTGAGGACTTTTTGTCCTCAGGTATAAATTTGATTATTTAGTAAGGTATAAATACCCGTCTTTTTTATTCAGTATAATTTTTCCATCATTATCAACCGAAGTATAATTCAAGATGTAAAAGTAAGTACCGGTTGGTAATCCTGATGATTTACTAATAGTTGCTCTACCTTCAGAGAACCCTTTAAAGGCTTTATCGGTATTGTTATATCCTTTGGTTTCAAAAACCAATACACCCCAACGGTTATAAATTTCAACAGTGTTGTCTGGATAACATACAGTATCATCAATATTGTCAATTACAAATACCTCATTAATTCCATCTCCATTTGGAGAAAAAGCGTTGTGAACCAATACAGTTCCACAAGCTAATACAATACTGCCACAATCAGTATCTATAGTCATTATAATTCTTATAGTTTCTGAGCAAGCATTGTTAATTTTATATTCAAATGTATAATTTCCACCAGTAAGCCCCGAAGCATTAAGAATGTCACCTTGTAATGAACCAGAATTATTTACATCTATCCAAATTCCATTTGTAGGTGTACCCACAGGTAAAAGTTCTCTTAAATTGGCAGTTGTAATTTCTCCGCTATTACAAACTGAACTGCTTATAATGACAATACTATTAGGATTAGTAACATTGATGTTTTGAATAAACTCAGATGTATTTCCACAAGTATCTGCAACAGACCATTTTCTAACAATTGAATAGGAATTATCAGTTTTGTTAATAATTGTTTCTGTATATACGGCTGTTGTAACAACAGAACAATTGTCTATAAATACAAGTTCAGGTTTTACTGGAATTGCATTACAATTAACATTTACTGTTGAATTGAACGCAGTAGTTGTAGTAGGACCAGTAGTATCAATTACATTAATTATTTGTGAAGCTGTTGATTTATTTCCACAAACATCAGTAGCAGTCCATGTACGCGTTAGTGTATAAGATCCGGCACATAACCCTGAAGTGGTAGTTTGACTGTAAGTTACAGTAGCATCACTACAATTATCAGTAGCGGTTAACGTAGCAGCAGCTGGAATAACGCCACATTGAACAGTTACATTTGCTGGTATAGTTTCAACAAATACAGGAGCCGTTGTATCTTCAACAGTAACGATTTGAGTATGTGTTGTAGTAAGACCACAAGCGTCTTTCGCAGTCCAAATACGCGTTAATGTATAAGCACCAGTACATAATCCTGGAGTAGTTGTTTGATTGTAAGTTACAGTAGCATCACCACAATTATCAGTAGCGGTTAACGTAGCAGCAGTTGGAATAGCACTACATTGAGCAGTTACATTCGCTGGTAAAGTTTCAACAAAAACAGGAGCCGTTGTATCTTCAACAGTTACAATTTGAGTATGTGTTGTAGTAAGACCACAAGCATCTTTCGCAGTCCAAATACGCGTTAGTGTATAAGCACCGGCACATAATCCTGGAGTAGTTGTTTGATTGTAAGTTACAGTAGCATCACTACAATTATCAGTAGCGGTTAACGTAGCAGCAGTTGGAATAGCACCACATTGAACAGTTACATTCGCTGGTGGAGTCTCAACAAATACAGGAGCCGTTGTATCAATCGTTCTGATTAAATTTTGAGTCACATTGATTGTGTTTCCACACGCATCCGTTACACTGTATGTTCTGATTGTAGTTTCAATACAACCAACTAAAGCTGGATCGCCATCACCAACAAAAGCAACGGTCGGAGTTGAACAGGAATCCGCA
>NZ_SMLF01000026.1:0-2596 GCF_004349155.1 Flavobacterium sp. GT3P67 | reverse complement strand
GGAAAAACCGGTCAAATTGACCACCACTTTCCTGTTCAAATTGACCACCTAATTTTGGGTTAAATTGATCCTTAAAAACTACTAATTTTTTCATGTTGTTAGCACCATATATTCGTTAAAAAAATACGGATTATGGCTAACAAAATAACAGACATGAGTAAAATTAGAAAAGCAATTAAATCCTATTGTAATGGAAAGAGTAAGTTATTTATAAGTAGCTACTTATCTCTTTCCAGGAATACAGTAAAGAAGTATATTTCTTTATTTGAAGTCCTCGGATTAAGTATTGAAGTGATTAATGAAAAAACTGATGCAGAACTGGATCTTTTGTTTTCACACACTACAGTGGAATCCATTAGTCCCAAACTGCAAATTCTCTATGATTTTTTCCCTAAAATGGGACGGGAGCTAAAAAAAGTTGGCGTTACCGTACAACATATGTGGGAGCAATATATTGCCGTAAACCCTGATGGCTACAGAAGCTCACAATTTGGCCATCATTACAAAACATGGGGTAAACGAGTCAATCCAGTAATGCACATGAATCACAAAGGTGGTGATAAAATGTATGTGGATTATGCCGGAAAAACACTCTGCATTATTGATAACGACACTGGAGAAATCAAAGAAGTACAATTTTTTGTAGCCATATTGGGAGCCAGTCAATACACTTATGCCGAAGCTTCCATGAGTCAACAAAAAGAAGATTTTGTTACATCTGTAGAAAATGCCATGCGTTTTTTTGAAGGCACTCCTGCGGCAATTGTCCCCGATAATTTAAAATATGCAGTAATAAAAAGCAGTCGTTTTGAGCCAACAATCAATGAAACCTTGGCTGATTTAGCAGAACATTACCAAACTACAATCTTGCCTGCCAGGGCTTATAAACCAAGAGATAAGTCATTGGTTGAAGGAGCTGTCAAGATATTGTACCGAAGGATTTATGTAAATCTAAAAGAAACTAAATTCTTTTCTCTGGAAGAATTAAACCAGCAGATATGGGATTTATTGGATGCTCATAATAGTCGAAAACTCACAGGACGTCCTTACTCTCGTGTAGAATTGTTTTTAGAAGATGAGCAACAAAAACTCCGCCCACTACCACAAGAACGTTTTGAAATTAAATACCAATCCTTTGCAACAGTCATGCAAAACGGACATGTTCAATTAAGTCAAGACAAAAATTATTACAGTGTTCCGTATCAATATATAAAGAAAAAAGTAAAACTATTGTATACCAAATCTACGGTAGAGATTTATTATAAATACAATCGAATAGCCATTCATCCAAGGAATTACAAACCTTATATCTATACTACAATCCCAGAGCATTTAGCCAGTACACATCAATTTGTAGCCCAGTGGAGTCCTGCTCGATTTATTGATTGGGCAAGTAGCATTGATGAGTCAGTAGCAGAATATATCATGCAGATCATCGAAAGCAGAAACCATCCTGAACAGGCTTATAAGAGTTGTTTAGGAATACTGGGCTTCGAGAAAAAGGTAGGGAAAGGGCGATTAATAAATGCCTGCAGGCGGGCACTTGATTATAAAATTTAGAATTTTAAGACGATACAAAATATTTTAGAAAACAACTTAGACCATATTGATTTTGACCAAGAACCCGAGCAAGAACTCCCGAGTCACGGTAACATAAGAGGAAAACAGTATTATAATTAAATTAAAACCAAGTAATCATGAATGAATCCACAGTAACAAAAATGAAACAAATGAAGCTTTATGGCATGTTCAATGCTTTTAAAACAGCCATTGAAAGCGGAAAAACAGACCATTATACACTCGATGAGTTTGTATCGATGCTTATTGATGCCGAATGGGATGAAAGGCACAATCGTCGTATTGCGCGCAGTATCACCAATGCCCGATTTCATTACAAATCAAACATTGAAACTATCAATTTTGACCAAACCCGTAATCTAGATCGCAACATGGTTCTGCGTCTGGCAGAATGTGAATTTGTAGAAAAAAATGAAAACATCTTAATCACGAGAAGTACTGGTGTAGGCAAAAGCTATTTAGGCACTGCACTGGGTTATCAAGCCTGTATACAAGGTTTTAAGGTGAGCTATTTTAATACTTCGAAGTTGTTTGCTAAATTAAAAATGGCCAAAGCAGATGGCTCTTACCTGCGAGAATTGGCCAAAATTGAAAGGCAAGATGTCATTATTCTTGACGATTTTGGACTCCAAGCATTAGATAGTCACAACCGAATTACCCTTTTAGAAATCATTGAAGACAGGCATAATAATGGTTCTATAATTGTAACATCACAAATTCCAGTGCAAGGTTGGTATGACATCATTGGAGAAAAAACCATAGCTGATGCAATTTTGGATAGGCTGATACATCAATCTCACCGAATCGAATTGCACGGAGAATCTATGAGAAAGAAAAGAGGTATAAACAAAGGTTAATATTTTAAGTATATTTGAATACTAATTAACAGATGAAAAAGAGTAGTTTTTAATGAAAAATGGAGGTGGTCATTTGCTCCGGAATTAGGTGGTCATTTTGAATTGGAATCAGGTGCTCACTTTAAATTGGAATTGGGTGGTCAATATCACTGGAATTTGCA
>NZ_SMLF01000025.1:0-2707 GCF_004349155.1 Flavobacterium sp. GT3P67 | reverse complement strand
GGCACATTCAACATCGCAAAAGTCGCTTCAATAGAACTTAAAGACTTTTGGTGGCAATGTCCGTGAATTTTTATTGTTTTCTCCTCATCAGAAAATTGCTCCGAATGAATTTTACCCGAAGTAATCTCATTTTTAAAAAACTCTTCAATGGTAAATACATTTTTGGCTAATTTTTCGGCACTTTCTTTATCGTCTGCCAATCGAATGTATTCGTCTCTAAATGTCAGTATCGCTGATGGTTCGATTCCTATCAACGGACAATCAGCAGTAATATAATCCGAAAAAACGGAAACATTTATATTCGCAATTGCTTTTGCTTCTTCGAGAAAACCTTTAGAAATAAAAGCTCTTCCACTTTCTTCGTGATCCACCAGAATCACTTCATAGCCTAATGTTGTCAATAACTCATAGGCGTCGATTCCAACCGAAACATCATAGTAATTAGTAAATTCATCACAAAACAAACATACTTTTCCGTTTACAAAAGAATCACTTGGCGCCTGATTCCAATTTTTTTCGTACCATTTTCTAAACGTCTTTGGAGCCAAAAGCGGCACTTCTCTTTTTGGAGCAATTCCCATGCTTTTCTTGACTAAGGACAAATTCACCATGAAATTAGTAAATCTTGGAGTAATGCTTCCCAGTCCATTCAGTTTCGCATTGAACGCAAAAAATTTATTTCGCCAAGAAAATCCATTTGCTTTTTGATATTGGTACAAAAACTCTGATTTTAAAGCCGCTACATCCACATTACTGGGACATTCGCTGGCACATGCTTTACAACTTACACACAAGTCAAATACCTTATATAATTCTTCATGATCGAATTTATTGTCTTTCTCTGAATGCGTCAAATATTCTCTAAGCGCATTGGCCCTGGCACGAGTCGTATCTTTTTCATTTCGGGTAGCGCGATAACTGGGACACAAAGTTCCGCCAGCCGAAGGTAATTTTCTGCAATCGCCGGAACCATTGCATTTCTCTGCGGCGCGCAAAATCCCCATACTATCCGAAAAATCCTGAATTGTTTGTATATCCGGTTCTGCTCTGCCCGCTTCCACCCGAAGGTTTTCGTCCATTTTGAAAGCATTTACAATTTTTCCCACATTCAAAATGGTGTTGGGATCAAAAGCATGTTTAATTCTTTTCAACAATTCATAATTCTGGTTTCCTATCATAAAAGGCAAAAACTCACCACGAACAATTCCGTCTCCATGCTCCCCGCTCAATGAACCTCTATATTTTTTTACCAAAATAGCCACTTCGGTAGCAATGTTTCTAAATTGATGTACTCCTTCTTTTGTTTTCAAATTTAAAACCGGTCGCAAGTGAATTTCTCCAGCTCCGGCATGTGCATAATAAATGGCGCTCTGCCCATGACGTTCCATCATGGCGGAGAACTCGGCAATATAATTGGGTAAATCACTCAACTCAACAGCGGTATCTTCAATAGAATCCGCAGCTTTATTATCGCCTACAATACTTCCTAAAAGCCCGAGACCTGCTTTTCGCAACTCATTTATTTTATCAATATCAGCTCCATAAATTTTTGGCAAAGCATACCCGAAATTATTTCTTTTCAAATCTGCAATCAAATCATCAGCTTGCCTTTCGGCATCTTCTATACTGTTATGCGACGCTACTTCGAGCATGATAACCGCTTTTGGCTCCCCTTGAATGAAAAATCTGTTTTTAGCTTGTTCCCTGTTGGTTTTGGTACAATCTAATATCGTGTCATCCATCATCTCACAGATATACAAATGATGTTTCATCGCTGTAACTACGGCTTCTAAACTTTCCTGAATGGTATGAAAATGGGCCACTACCATAACATTATACGTAGGTGGTACATGATCCGCTTTGAGCGTAATCTCGGTGGTAAAGGCCAGCGTTCCTTCGCTTCCGCATAGGAGTTTCCCTAGATTTATAGTATTTTCTGTTCCTCCAAAAAGTTCCGATTTTAATAATAAATCGATCGCGTATCCGGTATTTCGTCTGTGAATTTCAGGTTTTGGAAATTCCTTTATAATCTCTTTTTGGTTTTCTGTATTCGAAAGTTCCTCATAAATAGTCTTATAAATGGAGCTTTCGAGCGTGTTTCCTTTTGTTTTTTCAATGAATTCAGCCGAAGTTATTTCTTTAAATACTGCCGAAGTTCCATCACTCAAAACCGCTTTAATAGCTACTATTTTATCTCGGGTCACACCATAACGAATCGACGTAGTTCCCGATGAATTATTTCCTACCATTCCTCCCATCATACATCGATTTGAGGTTGAAGTATTGGGACCAAAAAACAATCCGTGTTCTTTTAAATATAAATTCAGTTCATCCCGAATCACTCCTGGCTGTACTGTAACAGTTTTTTTTATGGGATCAAAAGCAACAATCTTTGTGAAATGTTTCGAAACATCGACAATAATTCCATTACCTACTGTTTGACCTGCTAAGGAAGTTCCGGCAGTTCTGGGCGTAATTGAAATCTTATTTTTTGCTGCAAAGCGAATAATTTTTACAATATCTTCCTCTGATTTTGGAATAGCTACAGCAAGAGGTATAATTCTATACGCAGAAGCATCCGTGGCATATAATGTTTTATGGAGATCATCATATAAAAGTGTTCCTTCTAATGATTGGGATAATTGCTGTAATTGAGGCGTGATTGACATTTAGTGGAGTGAATTGCTATTGTTTTTTAAAATATAAA
>NZ_SMLF01000024.1:0-3323 GCF_004349155.1 Flavobacterium sp. GT3P67 | reverse complement strand
TTGATTATTGCTACTTAATAATTATATTTAATAAGTTTATTGGATTGTATAATTTTTCACATCGACTTCACTTAGTCTGAAATATCCTAAAGGATAGTTATCAAAATTCGATTGATTTTTTATATTCCCTTTCACATTTGCAGGTGGAGACTGAAAGGGTCCTCCACTTGAAGTTCCCGCAACACTTAATAGTTTACTTATGTAATTAAAATACGTTTTTGATATTCCATAGTGGCTGATTTCAATCTGCTCGCCCGCTTTAGCATCTTCCTCCAGGACAAGACTAAAAAAGGTATTTCCCTGAAACAACAGATCATCATCTAAAGAATATTCTGGCTTTAAGTTTTTGGTGAATTTGTATTTGTAGAGATAGTAATTATCTTGAACAGCCGGATCATTGAAAAAAGTTTTTATTTTTAAAAAGTCTTTCCCTAAACCAGTCTGTATCTCCTGTGTAACAGAGCTAATTGAAGCAACAGATTGCAGCGTTTCTGTAGCGGTATAGGTCTGTCCGTTACTGATAACGGTTAAAGTATAAGTTTGATTAATAGCCGGAACAAAATTACTACAAATGTAAACTCCTGTATTCGGAGTCTCAATAAAGTTAAAAACGACATTTGAATTGCTTTTTATAAAAACCGTTGCCCCTGACACCACTGGAATTACGTTCGTGTGAAAATCAGTTATCGTTGTCAATTTTATAGTTTGGATATTTCCCGGTGTCCCTTTTTGCCAATTTATAGAGGCATCAATCACTAATCTTGGACTGTCGGTATTTAGAGCAATATCCACAACATCCGTGCAGCTGTTGAAAAAGACAGCTGTCAGTAGCACTAGTATTAGATTTATTTTATTTTTCATTTGTTCTTTATTTAGTATCAGAAATAGAGGAATGATTATTTTATAATTATTAAAATTTGAAGTTATAGCTCACTGCAGGAACTATTCCGAAAATTGAGGTTCTCAAGGCTTCATTGTTTCCGGTATCCGCATTTTGCTTGAAAGCCATTGATGCGGCATTCTTACGATTGTAAAGATTATAAATGCTGAATACCCATTCTGATTTCCAGTTACGATTGTCGTTTTTATGTGGAGTAAGTGTAGCAGAAATATCCAAATGATGGTAAACAGGCAACCTGTTTTCGTTTCTTAACCCATAACTAGGTACCAAAATATCCTCATAGGTATACTGTCCATTAGGATAGGTAACTGGTTGGCCTGACTGGAGAATAAAATTAGCTCCAAAATTCCATTTTTTATTTAAATTGTAGGAGCTTGTAACGGCGAGATTATGCAATTTATCGTAGGCAGAACTGTACCATTTGCCATTATTGATACCAATTTCAGTACTGTTTCTTCCAGGAGTTTGCTGCTCGGATTTTGACAAGGTATAGGAAATCCAACCGGTGAATCTGCCTTCGTTTTTGCGAAACATCACTTCTAAACCATAAGAACGCATTTGTCCGTTGAGAATTACCTGTTCAATAGCTTTGTTTGCAATCAAATCAGCACCGTCTATGTAGTCTATCCTATTTTGAATCTTTTTGTAAAAGGTTTCCACTTCCAAAGAATACATCTCATCGCTTAAATTCCTGAAATAACCCAAAGCTACCTGGTCTGCAATTTGTGGCTTGATGTAGTTGTCACTCGGGGTCCAAATATCAAGTGGTGTTGGTGATGAAGTATTGGAAACCAA
This sequence comes from Flavobacterium sp. GT3P67, assembly GCF_004349155.1. Classification (NCBI taxonomy): domain Bacteria; kingdom Pseudomonadati; phylum Bacteroidota; class Flavobacteriia; order Flavobacteriales; family Flavobacteriaceae; genus Flavobacterium; species Flavobacterium sp. GT3P67. The sequence continues at coordinate 1,627 of NZ_SMLF01000024.1, read as the reverse complement.
TTGTAAATACTGAACCATTCTATTATAACTTGCCTTTACAGATTGATTGCTATTCAGTTCATAAGCCACAGCAAATCGGGGTTCTAAATAGTTATAGCTTTGAATCACTTTATTTTCATCATACAATTTAGTTCCAATTGGAGTTGCCTTTTCATAAATCTGTGCATCCTGATTAAAAATCACTGGTTCATTGTTGGCATAAATATTAGTCGATGATCTACCTAATCTATAAAACATACTGTATCGTAAACCATAGGAGAGTGAAAGCTTTTTAGATAGTTCTTGTTCAGCGTCTATATATACTGCCGTTTCAAAAGCATATTTTTTATCTAATTGATCGAAATTTATTCCTGAATTTGGAATAGTTGGATTTATTGTTCCAGGATTGAAATCATAATAAATACTATTTGCACCAAAATTTAATTTGAATTTATCAGAAATATAATTTTTGAAATCGTACTTAATATTGTAATTTTTGATTCCTGAATCCCATTTGAATCCAACTAAATCTAAATCTAATCCAAAGTAATAATCGCTATATATTACCGATAGGTTTGAAAATAATTTATCATTAAACAGATGATTCCATCGTAAGTTTAAAATTGAATTACCATAGGTGTTGGTAAAACTTTTATCTAAACTAAAAACATCCCGACCAAAATAGCCCGACAGGTATAAATTGTTGCTTGGGTTTAACTTATAGGATAACTTGGTATTCAGGTCATAGAAATAGGCCGCATTGTTTTTCTGTTCCTCCAAAAATTTCAAAAATAAATGAGCATAAGACGCACGGCCACCAATAAGAAACGAGCCTTTGTCTTTTACTATTGGACCCTCAGCTAGCAATCTACTGGAAATTAATCCAATTCCGCCATTCATATGAAAACCAGTACTGCTTCCATCTTTTTGGTAAATATCTAAAACAGAAGAAGCTCTTCCACCATATCTTGCAGGGATTCCTCCTTTGTATAATTTTAAATCCTTTATAGCATCAGGGTTAAAAACAGAGAAAAAACCAAAAACATGTGAGGAACTAAAAATAGTAGCTTCGTCAAGAAGAATTAAATTTTGATCTGCCCCGCCACCGCGAACATTAAAACCAGAAGCACCTTCGCCTGCATTTGTTACCCCAGGAAGTAATAAAATAGATTTCAGTACATCAACTTCTCCAAGGACAACCGGCATCTTTTTTATCGTGGCAATAGAAAGTTTATTAACACTCATTTCTGCTTTTTTGATATTGGTCGCTTTTCTATCCTTTCTAATTACTACTTCTTGTAATTGTTCTTCACTACTGAAAAGCTTGAAGTTGTTTTTGGTGTTTTTATCTAAATTAACACTTTCTGTTATTGTTTGAAAACTTAAGGAACTCACCTGAACTTTATAGTTCCCTTTGGGAATAGTGATAGAGTAAAAACCATATTCGTTAGTGGTAGTGCCTGTTTTTAATTCGGGAATATATACATTAACACCTATTATACTTTCATTGCTTTTAGCATCAGATACGGTTCCGCTTAAAGTACACTTTTCTTGAGAAAACATACTACTGACAAAAAGCAGAAGTGTCAGCGTTACAAAATAAATTACTTTTGTATTCATGTTTTTAACTTTTTATATTTTTTAACAT
>NZ_SMLF01000023.1:0-3795 GCF_004349155.1 Flavobacterium sp. GT3P67 | reverse complement strand
TGCATGCACCTAATTTGAATCTGGCTAAGCCGATTATTAATTTTACCCCATTTATACTTTTTTATGATATTTTTATTTTGGTAATTCAGGAGTTGTATTTATAAGTCTTTAAATTTCGCCATATTTATTTCTGGAATTAAGCACTTTATGCTTACGTTCCTATTCCAAAATTTTTCTATATATTTCGTTTGTTGAATGATTCCATCAACAACTTTAATTCTAGTTTCAAAATTTTTTGCAAATTTTAGAGGCAACTCTATCTCAAAGAGAATATAGTTAATTCCATTAATTGGATAAATTAATTTTTTCATTTTTTTTTTTAAGGATGAATTGCAACAATAATCTTTGCATTACAAAGGGTTGATTGCGTAAAATAAATCTATTAAGTAAGTGTTTTTTTTTTTTAATCTAAAATATGTAAATTATTCTTTTTTAGATAAATTTTCATTGAGAATAATTTTGATGCACGATGATTAAAAAATGAATTGATCTGTTTTGTTTCCACATACAAATTTTTAAATTACAGCGTTAATTTTACTAGACAAAAGTCTAGAAAAAATATATTATTGTTTTTGATGTGGCTTTAGCAAAAAAAAATAAAAACATTTCATAATTTTCCCAAAGCCTCCAATTCTACTTTTCAATATTTTCTCATATAGCTGTTTGGTAATTTATATTGCAAAGGGAACTTTTAAAAGAACCCATGTGAAAATTTTGAAACTAGAATTTAGTTTATCAATTTCTTTAGATTGATTTTACGGATTTTCAAACACTACCAAATCCAACTGCTATTTTGTTTTTAAGTGCTCAACTAGTTTCAAAATATATAAAAATGGATCCATCAAAGTATTTTCAGTAGAATACTTTATGAATTGAATTTTTTAAAAACAGGATTTGAAACTTACCAATTAAAAAAAATGGGACATAATTAAATTTGGAGATCTGGATGATTAAAATTTCGCTTAATTTCTTTAATGCCAGTCGGAACTGTTTAAACCTATTGTTATAGAAATACTTAAAAAGAAGTCTTATGCTCTGTTATTGCAGCATTACTTTGACTCTAAACAAATTATAATGAATTTTATTTAATAAATACAGCTTTTTGATCTGTTGACTTTATGAGCTTTTAATGCTTTATAAAGGGGGATTATTTTAGATATTCTATCAAAGATTCACGAGATGTACATTCATAATTTTCAGTACGACTTATTTAATTCTTTTGTCTTAATATCCAACAATACTTCTAGCGATAATTGGCGGTGGCATAATATTAGAAAAGTCTCTACATGAAAATGTAAAATAAAATAGGTTTGATTTGTCACTTCTTTATTTTATCGTATGTGAATAAGCGTTTTATTTCTTAACCAAAGTGAATGAAATTAAAAGTTGTAGATATTATTTTTGGCCTCTTAAATTGTTAGTTTTTATAATGAAAACTAACAAAAAAATAAGAAAATTTCGAGTACGAGCTATAGTCCAGCAGCTTTAGGGTTTAATAATTGGAATTAACGCAAAAGGTATGATAAAGCTAAAAAGATATTTTAATATGTTTGGATTTGAGGATAATGATCTAGATAGAATTTTAAATTCATTTCGACTCCAAACATTTAAAAAAAATGAATTTTTTGTAAAGCAAGAAAGAATAGGCAACCATTTAGGTTTTGTTGAAAGCGGTGTTTTTCAATATTACGTTTTGAAAGAAGGTGAAATCAGAACTACCTATGTTTCGATTGAAAATACTTTTATGGCTTCACGTTTCAGTTTCGTAAATGATAGCCCTGCTATTGAAAACGTAAAGGCATTAACAGATGGAAGTATTTGTATTATTAGTAAAGCCAATCTAAAAAAATTGATAAACGAGATTCCAAGTTTTAAAGATTTTTACATTGGTTTTTTAGAAAGTTCCATTTGCAGTATTGATGCTAATCGTCATGATCTTATTTTGCTAAGCGGGGAACAACGATATAATAAAATGTTAAAAGAAGAGCCAGAACTTTTGCAAAAAATTCCCCTTCAATGTTTAGCATCCATACTTGGAGTCACTCCTAGACATTTAAGTCGTATCAGAAATAATATAAGATAGTTTTTTACTGCGAAGTCTTGTTTTTATTTTAGACAAAAAAAATAGAAAAAGAGGTCAAATTAGGAAAGGTAGCCACATTGTTTTTGAATAGATTTTTTAAAATTAAAAGGGAATAAAACTTAAGTAAATTTCTTAGTGGAATAATTTTGGGTCTTTTCAAATTGAAACTTCTGCAAAAAAAGGGTTAATTATTAAAAAGAATATAGTAAACTGTGCATGGATAATTATTTCTTTTTATCAGCATCGTGTCTTCCTGCTACTAGTTTAAAAAAAATATTGTCTTATCTAGAATGAATAGTATGGGAAGACCCAAACTATTTTATAATAATGGCTTGATATTTTCACAATTATTGGATTTACAGTTTTTTTATGATTGCTTTTTATGGCGAAGCCGTCCAAATAAAAGCAACAATTTTAATTTAGCATTAATATAAACCTCTTTTCTGAAATGTTCAAAGAAGTTAGATAGGTGGCGACTAGAAAGTATAGTGCAGCTTCGTTTTACAGAACTTTTTAGTCAACTTTTTTGGACTATCCTACAAATTATATTTTGTTCCAAATTAGAACAACAATTCTTAGTATAAGCATATTCCATGAAAGCATCTGAATAAGTCTTTCTTGATTTTGTAAACAGATATCTCCATTTTTAATAATATATTTTCGATACATTCTAAAATCGTTGAATTTATTTCTTATAAATTACTAAATTTGAAGTTATGAAAAAATCAATCATTATTTTGTTGCATATTGGTTTTTGGATGTGCTATTTACTTTTAATATCAATCATGTTAGCAGTTTTCTATAGAAGCAGCAGTCATGCAGTCGATCAGACCGCACGAATTGTAAATGCCTTCAAATCACTTTTTCTATTTGCGTTTTTTCCTTCATCCATCACATTTTATGCATGTTATTTTATAGTATTCCCAAAATACCTGCAACAAAAAAAGTTTGTAATTTCCATTATTTCCGGTATAGTATTTTCTATAGGTGCTGCAATACTTGCATATATTATAATGCGCTATTTTATAGAATCAGGTCAACTTATTGATATGGATAAAGGAGGTATAAATGGTAGATCTACCGCTATAAGAACAATAATGGCTATGAGCTTTATTGCTTCGATTTGCGGTTTGGCGGCCTTGATTCTTAAAGGTTTTATTACTTGGGTTAAAGAAATAAAATTAAAAGAAGAATTGAAACAAAAAAATCATGAAATAGAAATGGCATTAGTAAAAGCCCAGCTTGATCCTCATTTCTTATTTAACACTTTAAATAATATCGATGTATTGATATTAAAGGATGCCACAGAGGCTTCTAATTATTTAATTAAACTATCCGATATTTTGCGTTTTATGTTATACGAAACTAAAACAGATACAATTTTGCTTAAAAAAGAAATCGAATATATTGAGAAGTATATAGAATTGCAAAAAATAAGAACTGCAAATTCTAATTATGTGAGTTTTAAAATAAATGGTATACAGGATGATCGAACAATAGCGCCAATGATTTTTATTCCATTTATCGAAAATGCCTTTAAGCATAGTACAAATAAGAAAATAGACAATGCTATAAGTGTTGAAGTATTTATTAATAAGGAGAACATCATATTCGTGTGTGAAAATAAATTCGATACAACTCGAAAATTTAAAAAAGAAAGTAATGGTTTAGGAAATAATCTTATTCAAAAACGCCTAAAACTGATTTATCCA
>NZ_SMLF01000022.1:0-5485 GCF_004349155.1 Flavobacterium sp. GT3P67 | reverse complement strand
CAAAAAATCCTCATCAAATTCATGATGAGGATTCTTCAAAGAAAGGCGACGACATACTCTCCCACATAACTGCAGTACCATCTGCGCAGGCGGGCTTAACTACTCTGTTCGGGATGGGAAGAGGTGAGCCCCGCCGCAATAACCACCTTAAGAGGTTATAATTGCTTTGGGCAATTATTTGCAATTCGTAATTCTTAATTGTGAATTCGTAATTACAATAATATCTTAACATACTGAGATAAAGAAAATAAAAAGTTTTGAGAAAGTTTCTTCCCCGGGTTGCCCCGGGGAAAAGCGTACATAAGCTTACGGGTTATTAGTACTACTCGACTATGACATTACTGCCTTTACATCTATAGCCTATCAACGTGGTCATCTCCCACGACCCTTAAAAGAAATCTCATCTTGTGGTGGGTTTCGCGCTTATATGCTTTCAGCGCTTATCCCTTCCAAACGTAGCTACTCTGCGATGCCACTGGCGTGACAACAGATACACTAGAGGTTTGTCCAATTCGGTCCTCTCGTACTAGAATCAGATCCACTCAAATTTCTTGCGCCCACAGTAGATAGAGACCGAACTGTCTCACGACGTTCTGAACCCAGCTCGCGTGCCACTTTAATGGGCGAACAGCCCAACCCTTGGGACCTTCTCCAGCCCCAGGATGTGACGAGCCGACATCGAGGTGCCAAACCCCCCCGTCGATATGAGCTCTTGGGGGAGATCAGCCTGTTATCCCCGGCGTACCTTTTATCCTTTGAGCGATGGCCCTTCCATGCGGAACCACCGGATCACTATGCTCTACTTTCGTACCTGATCGACCTGTATGTCTCTCAGTCAAGCTCCCTTATGCCATTGCACTCTACGCACGGTTACCAAGCGTACTGAGGGAACCTTTAGAAGCCTCCGTTACTCTTTTGGAGGCGACCACCCCAGTCAAACTACCCACCAAGCAATGTCCCCCCGATTGGGGGTTAGGCCTCAGACAAACAAAGGGTTGTATTTCAACAATGACTCCACAACGCCTAGCGACGCCACTTCACAGTCTCCAACCTATCCTACACATCATTTGTCCAAGGTCAATACTAAGCTATAGTAAAGGTGCACAGGGTCTTTTCGTCCCACTGCGGGTAAGCGGCATCTTCACCGCTACTACAATTTCACCGAGCTCATGGCTGAGACAGTGTCCAGATCGTTACACCATTCGTGCAGGTCGGAACTTACCCGACAAGGAATTTCGCTACCTTAGGACCGTTATAGTTACGGCCGCCGTTTACTGGGGCTTCAATTCAATGCTTCTCCGAAGATAACATCTCCTCTTAACCTTCCAGCACCGGGCAGGTGTCAGGCCCTATACTTCATCTTACGATTTTGCAGAGCCCTGTGTTTTTGATAAACAGTCGCCTGGACCTCTTCACTGCGGCCAGCATTGCTGCTGGCGACCCTTCTCCCGAAGTTACGGGTCTATTTTGCCTAATTCCTTAGCCATGAATCTCTCGAGCACCTTAGGATTCTCTCCTCGACTACCTGTGTCGGTTTGCGGTACGGGTACTTATTACCTGAAGTTTAGAGGTTTTTCTTGGAAGCCCTTAGGCGCACTATCTCTTTGTCCGAAGACTCCGAGTACTATCGTATTTCCCCAAGCCGCGTGGATTTGCCTGCGCAGCTTATAGGTAGGTACTTCAACGAACTATTCCGTCAGTTCGCGGCGCTTTCATCACTCCGTCACCCCATCACAGTAATAACTAGTACGGGAATATTAACCCGTTGTCCATCGACTGTCCCTTTCGGGTTCGCCTTAGGTCCCGACTAACCCACAGCTGATTAGCATAGCTGTGGAAACCTTAGTCTTTCGGTGTGCGGGTTTCTCGCCCGCATTATCGTTACTTATGCCTACATTTTCTTTTCTCACCGGTCCAGCATACCTTACGATACACCTTCTACCCTGTGAGAATGCTCCCCTACCACTTGTAATTAATTACAAATCCATAGCTTCGGTAATATACTTATGCCCGATTATTATCCATGCTCGTCCGCTCGACTAGTGAGCTGTTACGCACTCTTTAAATGAATGGCTGCTTCCAAGCCAACATCCTAGCTGTCTGGGCAGACAAACCTCGTTCTTTCAACTTAGTATATATTTGGGGACCTTAGCTGATGGTCTGGGTTCTTTCCCTCTCGGACTTGGACCTTAGCACCCAAGCCCTCACTGTTATAAAACATTATATAGCATTCGGAGTTTGTCAGGAATTGGTAGGCGGTGAAGCCCCCGCATCCAATCAGTAGCTCTACCTCTATATAACTTTACGCATAACGCTGCACCTAAATGCATTTCGGGGAGTACGAGCTATTTCCGAGTTTGATTGGCCTTTCACCCCTACCCACAGGTCATCCGAAGACTTTTCAACGTCAACCGGTTCGGTCCTCCACTGTGTGTTACCACAGCTTCAACCTGCCCATGGGTAGATCACACGGTTTCGCGTCTAACACTACTGACTAAAGCGCCCTATTCAGACTCGCTTTCGCTACGGATCCGTGGCTTAACCACTTATCCTTGCCAGCAACGTTAACTCGTAGGCTCATTATGCAAAAGGCACGCCGTCACCCCACGAAAGGGCTCCGACCGCTTGTAAGCGTATGGTTTCAGGATCTATTTCACTCCGTTATTCACGGTTCTTTTCACCTTTCCCTCACGGTACTGGTTCACTATCGGTCTCTCAGGAGTATTTAGCCTTAGCGGATGGTCCCGCCAAATTCAGACAGGATTTCTCGTGTCCCGCCCTACTCAGGATACCACTATCGTTATCTTCTATTACTTATACAGGGCTATCACCTTCTTTGGCTCTACTTTCCAGTAGATTCTAATTCTATCCGCAACAAATGTCGTGGTCCTACAACCCCAATATTGCCGTAACAACATTGGTTTGGGCTAATCCGCGTTCGCTCGCCACTACTTACGGAATCACTTTTGTTTTCTTCTCCTCCGCCTACTTAGATGTTTCAGTTCAGCGGGTTTGCCCACCTATCGGTGTACTATGTCTTCAACATAGTGGGTTGCCCCATTCAGGTATCTACGGATCAATTCGTGTGTGCCAATCCCCGTAGCTTTTCGCAGCTTATCACGCCTTTCATCGCCTCTGAGAGCCAAGGCATCCCCCATACGCCCTTATTTTGCTTATTGTACCAACACATTATTTAAAATGTGCCGTTTCTTTTACTTGTCTAATGATAAACAAGCAAAAAATGCTTTCTACTTTTTATTATTTTCTTATCTCAATATGTCAATGAACTTTATCTGTGTCATTTTGTAAACTTGGTTATTCGATTATTTGGTTTCCCAAATTAACAAATTACCGCATGAACCAATCAACAGATTCGTGGAGAATAACGGAGTCGAACCGTTGACCTCCTGCGTGCAAGGCAGGCGCTCTAGCCAGCTGAGCTAATCCCCCAATCTTTTTTAATTATGAATTGTGAATTACGAATTACGATGTATATCGTGATTTTTCAACTCTAGAATTTCTTCTTTTATTTAAGTTTAAAATAGTTGTCTCGGACAGACTCGAACTGTCGACCCCTACATTATCAGTGTAGTACTCTAACCAGCTGAGCTACGAGACACTCTTATTCTTAAATGGTATTATTTGAACTAACAGCAAGAGTAATAAAACTTCATTATTTGTTTCCATTTCGAACTTTCGTCTTCTTTCCTAAAAGTGTTGTTTGCACAACTAACATTTAGGCTCTAGAAAGGAGGTGTTCCAGCCGCACCTTCCGGTACGGCTACCTTGTTACGACTTAGCCCTAGTTACCAGTTTTACCCTAGGCAGCTCCTTGCGGTCACCGACTTCAGGCACCCCCAGCTTCCATGGCTTGACGGGCGGTGTGTACAAGGCCCGGGAACGTATTCACCGGATCATGGCTGATATCCGATTACTAGCGATTCCAGCTTCACGGAGTCGAGTTGCAGACTCCGATCCGAACTGTGACCGGTTTTATAGATTCGCTCCTGGTCACCCAGTGGCTGCTCTCTGTACCGGCCATTGTAGCACGTGTGTAGCCCAAGGCGTAAGGGCCGTGATGATTTGACGTCATCCCCACCTTCCTCTCAGTTTGCACTGGCAGTCTCGTTAGAGTTCCCGACATGACTCGCTGGCAACTAACAACAGGGGTTGCGCTCGTTATAGGACTTAACCTGACACCTCACGGCACGAGCTGACGACAACCATGCAGCACCTTGTAAATTGTCTTGCGAAAGATCTGTTTCCAAACCGGTCAATCTACATTTAAGCCTTGGTAAGGTTCCTCGCGTATCATCGAATTAAACCACATGCTCCACCGCTTGTGCGGGCCCCCGTCAATTCCTTTGAGTTTCATTCTTGCGAACGTACTCCCCAGGTGGGATACTTATCACTTTCGCTTAGCCACTGAGATTGCTCCCAACAGCTAGTATCCATCGTTTACGGCGTGGACTACCAGGGTATCTAATCCTGTTCGCTACCCACGCTTTCGTCCATCAGCGTCAATATATTAGTAGTAACCTGCCTTCGCAATTGGTATTCCATGTAATCTCTAAGCATTTCACCGCTACACTACATATTCTAGTTACTTCCTAATAATTCAAGTCTAGCAGTATCAATGGCCGTTCCACCGTTGAGCGATGGGCTTTCACCACTGACTTACTAGACCGCCTACGGACCCTTTAAACCCAATGATTCCGGATAACGCTTGGATCCTCCGTATTACCGCGGCTGCTGGCACGGAGTTAGCCGATCCTTATTCCTACAGTACCGTCAAGCTCGGACACGTCCGAGTGTTTCTTCCTGTATAAAAGCAGTTTACAATCCATAGGACCGTCATCCTGCACGCGGCATGGCTGGATCAGGCTTGCGCCCATTGTCCAATATTCCTCACTGCTGCCTCCCGTAGGAGTCTGGTCCGTGTCTCAGTACCAGTGTGGGGGATCTCCCTCTCAGGACCCCTACCCATCGTTGCCTTGGTAAGCCGTTACCTTACCAACAAGCTAATGGGACGCATGCTCATCTTTCACCGTTGTGACTTTAATTATAAAATGATGCCATTCTATAATACTATGAGGTATTAATCCAAATTTCTCTGGGCTATCCCTCTGTGAAAGGTAGATTGCATACGCGTTACGCACCCGTGCGCCGGTCTCTGGTTCCGAAGAACCATACCCCTCGACTTGCATGTGTTAAGCCTGCCGCTAGCGTTCATCCTGAGCCAGGATCAAACTCTTCATCGTATATTGTTGAGTCCAGATAAATCTGTGCTCTTTGTTTATTCGACTAAATTCTAGTGGTTTTTTCAAATCTCTCGATTCTATTACTCTTATTCTTTTGTCTTGAAATCTCTTTCAAAACGGCTGTCAATTCAATATGTCTAGGAACGTGTTCTTCTTAATATTTCCCCTCATTCACACTACTTAAAGTGTTTCTCGAAGCGGGTGCAAAAGTACAACTTCTTTTT
>NZ_SMLF01000021.1:0-12428 GCF_004349155.1 Flavobacterium sp. GT3P67 | reverse complement strand
TAAAAACAGTTCGGTTACCATTTATAATTCAGGATGTTGCGGCATGGCAGGTTCTTTTGGATATGAAAAAGAACATTATGAGATCAGCATGCAAATGGGTGAAGATACGTTGTTTCCTAAAATTAGAGCTACAGATCCTAATGTAGCCATTGCTGCTGCAGGAACCAGTTGTCGTCACCAAATTTTTGACGGAACCAGTAGAACAGCCTTGCATCCAGTGACAATTTTGAAAAGTTGTTTGAAATAAACTTCTTGAGTTTGATTCTATACTCTTTTTGAGTTGTACAAATGAAAGTAAAAATTGGAACGGTTATTTCTCAAGAAAAATTTATGCTTTTTCTTAATATAAAAGACACCATAATTCTATGAAAAAAACAATCTATTTATTAGTTTTTGTACTAATATTTTTTTCTGCTAAAGCTGCTAAAGTTGATACTTTACAAGTTTTTAGCGCTTCGATGCAAAAAAATATAAAAACCTGTATCATAACTCCAGAAAGTTATAAAAAAAGAAACAAAAAACTCCCAGTTGTTTATTTGCTTCATGGGTACAGTGGAGATTATGCGACTTGGGTGAAAAGCTTCAAAGAAGTTGCACAACAGGTTGATAAATATGGATTTATAGCAGTTGGTGTTGACGGAAATTATTCCAGTTGGTATTTTGACAGTCCAATTGATCCCGCTTTCAAATATGAGACTTACATTATCGACGAATTAGTTCCCTTTATAGACAAAAAATACAAAACCATTGCAACTCGGGAAGCAAGAGCCATAACAGGTCTTAGTATGGGTGGACACGGAGCATTGTATTTATCATTCAAGCATCAAGAGGTGTTTGGGGCGGCAGGAAGTATGAGTGGAGGTGTCGATTTTCGTCCATTTTCTGAGAAATGGGACATAAAAAAACGTCTAGGATCTATAACAGAATTTCCGAAAAATTGGGACAAAAATACAGTTGTTAATATGCTCGAATTGGTAGAAAGCAATAATTTAAAACTTATTATTGATTGTGGTGTCGATGATTTCTTTATTGATGTAAACAGAGATCTTCACACAAAGATGCTCGCGTTAAAAATAAATCACGATTATATAGAACGTCCAGGAAAACACAACATCGAATATTGGGAAAACTCCTTAAAGTTTCAATTGTTGTTTTTTTATAATTTTTTTAATGAGACAGTAAAAACAAAATAAATAATTACTTATGAAATATCTATTTTCCAAAATATTATTGATTTTTATAATTGCATCTGGATTTTCTCAAAAAACAGAAAAAACAGGGAATATCAAGTTTGCGCACCTTACCGATTTACATGTTTCTGTGGGGAATGAAAATGATTTTTTATTGCAAAATATTATAAAAGAAATTAATAATTCAAGCCATGAATTTGTTGTAGTAACTGGGGATTTAACCAATCGTGGTGCAGATGATGAATTAAAACAAGTTGATTCTATACTTGCTAATTTAAAAATTCCATATTATGTGATTTCAGGAAATCATGAAACGAATTGGAGCGAGAGTGCTGGTTTGACGTATAAAAAATTGTGGGGCAATGATAGATTTGTTTTTTCAAAAGGAGAATATCTTTTCATAGGCTTTCCGTGTGGTCCTTATATGAAAATGGGAGATGGTTTTGTAAAGCATGAAGATGTACTTTGGCTCGATAAAACATTAAAAGATAGTCTTAAAAACAACAATAAAAAAGTCTTGAACTTTGCACATTACCCATTGGATAATAGTGTCAGTAATTATAAAGAAGTACTTTCAGTTTTAGAAAAATACCCTACAGTTGTCAGTTTTTGCGGTCATGGACATACGTTGACGAAATATGATTTCTCTGGTTTGAGTGGTGTTATGGGAGCATCTATTACATCGCGCGATGGAAAAACAAAAAGCTATAACGAGGTTATCATCAGCAAAGATAGTATCAGTATCTACCAAAAAGAGCTAGAAAAACCTGGTGTTTTTAGATTTTCAGTTCCATCGAAACCTTCAAAAATTGAAATTCCAAAGGATAATTTAGGAACTGATTTCCCTCCTTTTATAAAAGACATTGCGTCTATTTATAGTGTACCTTCTTTTGATAAAAAAAATCTTTATTTTACTAATTCTATTGGCGAGATACAATCGGTTAATTTGAAAAATAAGACTTTAAATTGGAAAATAGAAACAGGAAATTCTATTTATTTCTCACCTACAATTGTAAAGAATATCCTTGTTATTGGTACGATAGAAGGAAATCTGTTAGGATTAGATAAAGAGTCGGGCAAGCAAAAATGGACTATTTCTGTTGGAGGCGTTTTGGTAGGCTCGCCAGTTGTCGAAGACAACAAACTTTATACAGCGAGTTCTACAGCATTTATTTGCATCGATGCAGTTAACGGTCAAGTAATTTGGCAAAACAAATTACCGCAGTCTTATTCGCAAGGAACCCCTTTGATACAAGGTGATAAAATTATTTTTGGCGCATGGGATACCAATCTTTATTGCTTAAATAAAAATACGGGAGAACTTATTTGGAAATGGAATAACGGTAACGATAAACAAGTCTTGTATTCGGCAGGAAACGTAAATGTAGTTTCGTCAAAAAGCAGACTTTATTTTGTTACTCCAGAACGCTTTTTGACCATTTTAGAATTAGAAACTGGTAAAACACTTTTGAGAACTTCTAAATGGAAAGTTAGAGAATCTATGGGAAAAAGTCAAGATGGGAAGTGGTTTTACGCTAAAACAATGAATGGAGAACTTTTAAGAGTGCCTCTTACTGATGATCTAGAATTGAGCGAAGAAAATTTGGTAAGCCAAAGTAAAGTTTTGGATTTAAAGCTAGGATACGAACACAACCCTGCATCCATCTTAGAACACAACAACAAAATATATTTAGGAAGCCGAAAAGGAGAAGTTATCATCGTTGATTCTGAGAAATTTGAGGTTATAAAAGAACAGCATCTAGGAAATTCGAGTGTAAATGGATTTTCGATTGATCAAAAAGGTCGTGTTTGGACCTCGCTTATAGAAGGTGGAATTTACTTGTTAGACTAACTTTTTATAAAGGATCACGCTAATTGAGCACAAACCGAAAGCATACCAATATAATTATACCAAAAATAAAATAGAGACCAAAAAATGAAAAAAATCATCCTAGTAATTACCGTTTTATTCAGTTTTCTGAATGTATTGAAGGCTCAAAAACTCGATATAATCCCAAGGCCTGTAAAAATAGAACATAAAGCAAAAGTGTTTGTAATTCCTTCATCAGTGCCAATTATTATTGATGAAAAACTGCAAAAAAGCACGGATTATATTCAAAGTAATTTTTTGAAAAACACAGGCATTAATTCGACTGTGACTATTGGAAATAAGCATAAAAATAAGACAATACAATTTTTGGTAGATGAAAAAATGAGTCTTCCAAATGATGGTTATAAACTGAGCGTGTCAAAAAATGGTGTTTTAGTACTGGGAAAATCTCCAAACGGAGTTTTGAATGGTTTTCAAACCTTATTACAAATTTGTTCTGCAAAAGAGGTAAAAAAAGGAACAATTCCATTTGTAAAAATAGAAGATTATCCTCGTTTTGAATGGCGCGGAATGATGCTTGACGTTTCAAGACAATTTTTTGATAAAGAAACAGTTAAAAATTATATCAATTGGTTAGCGGCACACAAAATGAATGTTTTTCATTGGCACCTGACCGATGATAACGGCTGGAGAGTCGAAATTAAATCAATGCCCGATTTGACTATAAAAGGTGCTTGGCGCGGACCAGGAGAAGTATTATTGCCATCCTACGGTTCTGGGAATAAACGCTACGGAGGCTATTATACCCAAGAAGATATAAAAGAAGTTGTAGCTTATGCTTCGGCCCGTGGAGTTGCTATTATGCCCGAAATTGAAATCCCGGGACACTCTCGTGCGGTAACCGCAGCGTATCCGGAAATTGGCTGTGTTACAACCGAGGAAACAAAAAGTGTTCAAGGAGAAGTGAAAAATGTGTGGTGTGTTGGTCGAGAAGAAAATTTCCAAATTTTAGATTCGATTATCAAAGAATTTGCGGGAATGTTTCCTTTTGATTACATTCATGTTGCTGGAGATGAAGTCAACACAGCAACTTGGAAACAGTGCCCAAAATGTAAGGCTGTAATGGAGAAAGAAGGATATACAGATCCTTTCCAACTTCAGAATTATTTCTTTAAACGCATTGAGAAAATCGTAGAAAAATACAATCGAAAAACAGCGGGTTGGAACGAAATTATTAAAGGGGGAGAACTGAGTCCAAATACAGAAATTTTTGCCTGGCAAGGCGTAAACTACGGAATTGAATCTGTAAAAAAAGGACATAAGACCATTATGATTCCGGGGCAATATACTTATTTTGATATGGCGCAATCCGAGAATGAGCGTGGTCACCGCTGGGCTGCTATTACAGATACAAAAAGAGTCTATTCGTTTGAACCCGTTCCTGAAAACGATCTTACATCAGAACAGCAAAAATTAATAAAAGGAGTTCAAGGTGCTCTATGGAGTGAATATCTTGACCTACCAACACGATTTATGGAATACCAAAGTTACCCGCGAATTAGCGCCTTGTCAGAGATTGCCTGGTCTAAAAAAGAAGACAAAAACTGGGATAATTTCTACGGAAGATTAACAAATAGTCATTTACAACGTTTGGCTAATATGGGAGTTGCTTTTAGAGATTTCCCACCCATGGCAACTTACAAAAAAGGAATCATTACAGTAACACCACCTTATGAAGGAGCAGATATTCGCTATGACTCACAAGGGAATGAGCCTACAAGACAATCGCCTTTATATACAAATCCAATTCAAACAAAGGATTATGAGAAATACCAGTTCCGTACTTTTTTCAACGAAAATGCAGCAAGTCCCGCTGTAAAAGTCGAGAAACCTGCGGTTGCAAATTGGAATACTTCTAAAGTGGAAATTTTAAATATTTCGGAGAATATTTCTGAAAATATCGATAAAAATGGGATTTGGTATCTGACTTTCAATCCAACAGCAGATGGAACTACTAGTGGAGTTGTTAGCGCAATTTCGCTTTTTGAAAATGATAAATTAATACAAACCTATTCAGAAGAAAAAACGTTAAAATCAAAACCTCGTCTTAGATTTGTGATCGAAAATTACAATGAAAAAAATAACTATCGTTTGGATTTTACTGTTGAAAATAAAGAAGCAAAAGAATCGGCTGCTAAGGTAAATTTTAATTGCTCTCCTTATCAGGAACCGGAGGTAAAAGTCACCTCATCGATGACCGAAAACCCTAAATTCCCATTTTCAAAATTAGAAGATTACAACATCGAAAGTTATTTGCGCACTGCCAATCCGTGTGTAAATGGCGACTGGATTTTATTCACCTTCGCCAACCCTGTTCTTTCTTCAAAAATAGATGTCTTGACAGGAATCCCGCACCATCCAAGATTTATTGTCAATGATGGCTATGTTGAATACTCCTACAACGGGATTGATTTTGAAAAAGGTGACAGTTTTAATTATGGAAACGCATCAATCTATCCAAAAAAAGCGGTAAAGGCAGTGAGAATTGTGATTACTGGGACCAATAACGAACCTCTTGTAGCTACGCAGGACTTGAGAATTAATCCTTAAAAAATGAAAAATATAGCAATTAGAACAGTACTTGTTTTATTGGTTTTTTTAGGAATCAGTTGCCGTTCCTCAAAGAATTCAAAAAAATATTTCGACACAAAACAGAATGAAGTTTATATCGATTCGATGATGAATAATGCACTCGAAAAAGGTTTTTTTCCGGGAGCTCAAATTATTGTAGGCAGTAAAGAGGCTGTTTTTATATCGAAAAATTATGGATTTCACGATTACTCTAAAAAGCAACAAGTAAAATCAGAAGACGTATATGACTTGGCTTCCATGTCCAAAGTTTTGGGAGCTACGCTAGTGGCCATGTGCTTGGTTGGAGAGGATAAAATAAATTTAGATGATAAATTGGGCGAGGTAGTTTCCGTCTACAAAAACACGGCTATTGCCGATTTAACTCTATTTGAATTATTAACACATACAACAGGAATGAAATCAGGAATTACTTTTTATCAAAGTCTGCTTTCTACGCCAGACGGATCACCTTTGTTAAGCAGTCAGAAATCTGATATTTATCCTGATTTATTCGATACTATGTATGTAAATAAAAATATCGTTTACGATACAAAATACCTTTCTTTTGAACCAAAGGATAATTATGTTCAGATTTATAAAAACATGTGGTTAAACCCCGAATTTTATAAAACGGTTTATGAAAAAATAGCTTTAGCCAATATCAATCCTCGTGGTAACTACTTGTACAGTGACTTAAATTTAATCCTTGTACAACAAATGATGGAGACAAAAACGGGTACAACGATGGATCAACTGGCGAGAGAAATTTATAGCAAAATGGGTATTTCAAAAATTGGATATAATCCTTTGAAATGGACTTCTGAGGAAAATGTGACGCCGACTGAAATTGATAGTTTTTTTAGAAAAGATACTATTAAAGGTTATGTTCATGATGAAGCAGCAGCTATTTTAGGAGGAGTTTCCGGAAATGCAGGCTTATTTGCAAACGCAGAATCTATCTCGGTAATTTGCCAGATTTTACTCAACAATGGAAAGTATCAAGGAAAACAAATTCTAAAAGCAACCGTTGTTAAAGAGTTTAGGAAATCACCTCTTGCCAAAAAAGGAATTTATCGTGGACTTGGTTTTGATAAACGAAAACCGGATGAATTTTATAAAGAAAATGATTTTGGACATACTGGTTTTACAGGGACTTTTTTCTTTATAAATCCGAATAATAACAGATTTCTAATTATTCTGACGAATCGTGTTAATCCAACTCGAACGAACAGACTAATGTATAAAGATAATTTTAGTACCAAAATTTGGAGACAAATCAATAATTAAAAAAAGTTAGCCACGATTTTTTTAGCCACGAATTTCACGAATTAAATTGCAGAATTTGCGTGAAAAAATTCGAGACAATTTAATTCGTGAAATTCGTGGCAAAAAAAAACATTTTAATCCTTTTAATCTTTGGAAAAATAAAAAAATAAACATTATGAAAAAACTATTATTGATTTGTGTACTGATTACAACCATATCTTTTGCGCAAAAAATAAAAACAGGAGCAGAGAATTATACCGAATATTTGCCTTTGTTTAAAGGTAAAAGTATTGGGATTGTAACCAACCAAACCGGAATTATTGATGAGAAAACCCATTTGGTAGATTTCTTAGTTCAAAAAAATATAAAAATAAAAACCATTTTCGCTCCTGAGCATGGATTTAGAGGAACTGCCGATGCAGGCGAACATGTCTCTGATGAAATTGATAAAAAAACGGGCCTGTCAATTGTTTCTCTTTATGGAAAAAACAACAAACCAAGTCCCGAACAATTGAAAAATATTGATGTAATGGTTTTTGATCTGCAAGATGTAGGAACAAGGTTATATACCTATGTTTCGACAATGCATAGAATAATGGAAGCGTGTGCTGAGAATAATATTCCGCTAATTGTAATGGATCGCCCTAATCCAAATATTGCTATTGTGGACGGTCCGGTTTTGGATATTGCTTTTCAAAGTGGAATTGGCATGCACCGAACTCCTTTGCTTCATGGAATGACTTTAGGCGAAGAAGCTAAAATGATCAATGGAGAAAAATGGCTGAAAGACGGAATTCAATGCAAATTGACTGTTATCCCGTGTCTGAACTACAACCGAAGCAGCAGTTATAGCTTGCCTGTTAGACCTTCTCCTAATTTGCCCAATGACCAGTCCATCAATTTATATGTCAGTTTGTGTCTTTTTGAAGGCACTAATGTAAGTATGGGACGTGGAACTGAAAAACAATTTCAAATTTATGGGTCTCCCTATTTACCGAAAAGCGATTTTGCATTTACTCCCAAACCCAATTTTGGAGACAAGGACCCTTTGTACAATGGAGTAGAATGTAATGGAGCTGATTTATCGGGCATTCCAAAAATTGACAGACTGGAAATTAAATGGCTCATCAAAGCCTATCAAACCACCGCAGATAAATCTAAATTTTTTGACAAAAGAAAGTTTTCAATACGTGCTGGAAATGAAAAATTACAACAACAAATTGAAGCAGGAATGTCGGAAGAAGATATAAGAAACAGCTGGAAGGAAGGTTTGCGAAACTTTAAAAAAATGAGAGAGCAGTATTTAATTTATAAAGAGAAATAGCAAATTGACGAACCTGAAAAAACAATATTCATTTCTTTATAGGCCTAATGAAATTTGGTGTGCCGATGTAACAATATTGAAAACGGCAGATGACAAGAAACACTATATCCATTTTTTGATGGATCATTATTCTATAATGATTCTAGGATACCGCGTTGAAAATAGTTCCAAGCCAAAAGCTATTAGAGATTTGTTGGAACAAGCATATTTGAAACATAAAAACAAAGAACCCATCGCTTTTGTCACCGATGGCGGTGTGGAGAACGTAAATACCACAGTTCGTGATTTTTTAGATACAACCAGTCAAGATATCAAACACTTAATTGCTCAAAAGACATTCCTTTTTCCAATTCTAAAATTGAGGCGTTCAATAAGATCTTCAAACATCAGTTTTTGTCGCCACAAAATTTAGTCAGTAGGAAACAAGTTGAGACTGCTTTAGTGGCAGATGTGTAAACTTATAACACGATACACCCACAATTCTCTTTACAAGAAAATACACCTCAAGAAATTTTTTTTAGGAAAACACTTAGCTTTAAAAAGCTATAAAACACATTTTCCTGAACATAAAATACTGAGAATATCAGAAATCAACAAAATAGTTGTAAAGGTTACAAGTAATATTGGAATAGCAAAAAACCAATGCCACTTTTTTTCTGCATTGGTTTTTTATTGTTTTAAAATATTTGTGCTTTATTTTGATAATTTTATAATAGCCTCACTTTTAAATCAATTCCTTAATAAGGAACCTTTTTTTATAAAAGAATCGTGTGAGTAGCATAACCCACCGTAAACACTAATAAGTTGATTTATGCTCGACAGCTGCGACAGAACCTTCATGTTTTTACTTAACAGGTATTTAAGAAAATTGTAAGCAAATTTGTTTATATTTGTACTGTGAAAAAAGAGTTTGAAAAATATAAGGGTATTCATCCCGGAGCGGTACTTGAGCGTGAATTGGACAAGCGAAACCTTGCCCAGCGTCCCTTTGCATTGTCTCTTATGGAGCATCCACAAACTTTTAATGCTATTATTAAAGGCAAAAGGGATATGAATACAGGCATAGCGATAAAAATTGAAAATGCATTAGGCTTGGAAGAGGGGACATTAGTGATACTACAGGCTTATTATGATATTAAAAAAGAAAAGCAAAAGTTCTTACATGTCGCACGCCCTGATATAACACATCTGAGAAAAAGTTTATTTTGGGATACCGATATCAATGCTATCAATTGGGAAAAGCAGTCCGGTGCGGTTATAAGAAGAATTTTTGAGCGTGGTAATATCACTGAAAAAAAAGAAATAATTAAATTTTACGGGGCTTCCACAATAAAGCCAATTGTTAAGGAGATGATCCTTAAGAATAAAAATAAAGCCAAAAAAGGATGATGTACTGGAACACCGTAAATACATTACTTCAAGAGAGCCTGTTACAAGTGATGCAGGCGGAAGAATTTAGGGACTTTCGTTTGGTTGGCGGCACGGCGCTGAGTCTACAGATCGGACATAGAATGTCCATTGATATTGACCTTTTTACCGATGAGGATTATGGAACGATTGATTTTGATGTCATTCAAAAGTATTTAGAAAGCAATTTTGCATATGTATATCCGGGTTTTGGTGGCATTGTGGGTATGGGAAAGTCTTATTAGGTGGGATTTGACAGGGATAATACGGTCAAGCTCGATGTGCATTACAGCAATGATAAATTTATAGAACCTGCGGTGGTAATCGAGAGGGTTCGCATGGCTACTGTGGAGGAAATCATAGCCATGAAAGTGGATGTTGTTTCCAGAGATGGACGGAAAAAGGATTTTTGGGACCTGCACGATCTTTTACCTAAATACGATATTTCCAAGATGATCAGCCTGCATAAGCAAAGATGTGAGTATACCCACGATGAGGCACAGATTCTAAAAAACTTTACTGATTTTAACTCTGCCGATGAGGATTTTGATCCTATTTGCCTTAAAGGCAAATATTGGGAATTTATAAAAGAAGACATTCAGGTGCAAACTGCGGTTACAATTGCCCCATTTGACTTTGCCAGTTGAACAGCAGCACTTCCGACCGCACCTGAAGCACCTATGATAAGCACTTTTTGCCCTGGTCTTATCGTCGCCCTTTTAATAAAATGTAATGCTGTAATGCCACCAAATGGGATGACGGCTGCTTGATTGTGTGATATGCTAGCAGGTTTCAATGCCAACGATCCTTCTTGAGGCAGGCAAATATATTCTGCATAAGCACCAAAATTCATATCTGTATGACCAAAGACCTCGTCTCCAATCTTGAATTGTTTGACATCATTACCGATACTTTCGATTACACCTGAAAAAACACAACCCAGTATATTAATCTTAGGTTTTAGTAAACCAAAAAATAATCTAACTGCAGCGGGGTCAGCTCTTCGCAAACGGACATCCCCTGAGTTAACTGCCGTAGCTTTAATCCGCACAAGAATTTCATTCTCTTTTGGCGATGGCTTTGCTACTTCCTTGAGTTGAAGAACTGCGGGAACACCATATTGAGTATAAACTGCTGCTTTCATCTTTTTTGTTTTTGCTATTTTTAAATTTATTTCCTCTTTTGTTACTTAGCCTTCCATCATAGTAATGCTACTTATGGTTCCTTTGTATGACGGAATTTTTTTCGAATAAAACTTCTTTAAAATTAGGTTAATTAATTTGATTACAACAAATTACGAGTTTCAAATAATGAAACAACGAACTATGCGTTCGGCTTTATATTTGTCTTTATTGTACTTTGCGATTTCTCGACTCAGTGCGTTTAATCTTCTTCATTACAGGTTTAGGTATTGCGCTTTTATTAACCAATACTGATATCGTTTTTAAAAGAAGATAGTCTTTTGACATATAAATATATCCGCCGCAATCATTGCCATCCGATGAGTTCTTAATGATATAAAATTTATCGCCATTTGCATTTTCAGCAATGCCAATAATGTGCATGTTGTGTACATCCTCTGTAGTACGATTATTAAAGACAGTTTGCCTGATTTCCTGCGTTATGTTTTTTTTATCGCTCAAAACCGCAAAGCCATCTTTAAATCCTTCATATATATCCCCATCCCAGCAGACTGAGTAATTGTGTAGTAGCGCGTTATCGATTACAGCATTAAAATCATTTAATGGCAGATTTAAATATTGGTTGTTGTTCCAATTGGCTTCAATTTCCAAATTAAACTTTGAATAAAATGGATGATGGCTGAAAGAAGTTATTTCTACGTAGTCGTCCGGATTGATTCCGATCATTTCTTTCGCAAATGACATGGGTGTATATTGGGTGTCGTTATAGACGAATGTATCTGGAACTTTGCCCAGCGTTTCAGTAAGGATACCATCAATGTCATTTCTATAGAGTTCCGGATTCAAGTCACCGTGGGATTTTGAATACTGTTTTGCTTTTTCCAGCAGGGTATTATTCATCTCTAAATGATCGTGTTTCGCGGCAGCATTGTTTTTTCCGGAATAGACCACTTCGGGTATAGCACCGTATTCGCGATAAGCTTTTAAAACACTAAATGTCAGATCGCCTTCTGCAAAAAAGCTGCTACCATTTCTTCTGATGTAGTTTTCGGCTTTGTCGATATAGGTTGGACGCACAAAAAACATGGGTGACAGTACAACGGGTTTCTTGCCTGCTCTTATGGCCTCGGTTTCAATAAATGAAGTTGTCGCAAAACTCCAAGAATCTCCTGTAGCTTGCTGGTCTTTAATAGGGGTACTCTCAAGTAGCTTGATTATTTTATATCCTTCAATTTTCGGATTTAAATTGGTTTTAAGGTTGAAGACATAATCTGTAACGCTTAATCTTAGTGGTCGGTCTCCGCCCCAAACTCCGATTATTTCGGAATCATCAGGCATCATTTTTCCTCTGAAAATAAGTGGTGCCGATTCCGGCCAACCTAAAGATTTTCTAGCATCTGCAAATATGCTATCCTTAACCATCCATACTTTATCAAGCGATACGTCTTTAATCCTTTTTTCAGGAAAATCCATAAACCCTTTGATGGCATTATTTTTATATTCAAATTTGAACAATACAGATTCTGCTAATGACAGGTCTTTAGCATCCACTTTACCCATCCATGAACCTGTTACTCTATTCGGTAATTTATCCTGCGCATTACAACGCAATCCGAATAACAGAAGGATTGCTAAAC
>NZ_SMLF01000020.1:0-17584 GCF_004349155.1 Flavobacterium sp. GT3P67 | reverse complement strand
AACTACGCAAATGAACAACTACTATATATTGAAATCAAAATTTATTAAGGACTAAAATTGTAGTTTGATTAATGAAAATCAATAATATTCAAAATCATTTAGAATATTTGTATTCTCATTTCAGGCCCTGATTAATGTTTATATAATTATTTGTATTTTTTTTAAATTTTAAACTATTGATTTTCAGAATAATGTATTTTGGGTCTAATAAGTCATTTCTAATTAGATTAGTTAATACACCTTCAATTCAATTATGAAAATTAGGCAACAAAAAAAGCAGCAAGATATCTTGCTGCTTTTTTTAATTAAAAAATAAATAAACTATTCAGTCAAAATTGAATCTGTAGTGAAAACATTCAATTCCATCATACATTTTTTCATCATTTGATACGTTCTTTCAATGTCATTATCTAGACCGATAGAAAAACGGATTAAACCATCAGTCAATCCCATTTCTATTTGTTCCTCCATAGGAATCTCGCTGGAAGTTGAAGTTCCTGGTGCGCTAAATAACGTTTTATAAAATCCTAAACTTACCGCAAGATAACCTAGATTTTTGGCTTGCATCAATTCCATCAATGCATTGGCTTTTTCCAAAGTACCAACATCTAAGGTCATCATCCCGCCAAAACCATATTCGTGATTAATCATTGACGAATACAGTTCATGACTTGGGTGGCTTTTTAAACCAGGATAAACCGTTTTAAGTCCGTCTTTTTCAAAACGTTCCGCAAGATACATCGCATTATGACTGTGTTGTTTCATTCTAATATGTAGCGTGCGCAAGTTTTTCATTACACTGGCAGAACGTAAACTATCCATCGTTGGTCCCAATAACATACTTGCACCACTATTTACATTTTTTAAACTATCAATAAATTCCTGTGAAGCACACGTTACTCCGCCAACAGTATCACTGCTTCCGTTGATGTATTTCGTTAAACTGTGAATCACAATATCAGCACCTAATTTTGCAGGAGAAACTGATAATGGTGAAAAAGTATTATCGACCACTAATTTCAAATTGTGTTTTTTTGCAATTTTTGCCAAACCGGAAATATCGGCCACTTCCAGTAAAGGATTACTCACCGTCTCACAGTACAAAACTTTAGTTTCGGCAGTAATTGCAGCTTCCACAACATCTAATTTTGTGATGTCAACAAAAGTGGTTTTGATGCCTAATCTTGGTGTGAAATTCTTCAAGAAAGCATACGTTCCGCCATATATAGTTCTGCTGGAAACGATGTGATCGCCAGAACCGCACAATTGCAACAGCGTAGGTGTAATCGCTCCCATTCCTGATGCTGAAACATTTGCTGTTTCGGTACCTTCCATCGCTCCCAAGGCTTTGTCTAAGTACAAATTACTCGGTGACGAATGACGAGAATACAAGTAGCATCCTTCCATATTTCCTTCAAAGGTATCGAACATTGTTTTTGCCGATAAGAAAGTATAGGTTGATGAGTCTGAAATAGATGGATTTACACCGCCAAATTCTCCAAAGTACTGCAAATCCTGAATGTTGTCTGCGGGATTGAAATTTTTCATGTTTTAATTTTTTAGGAGCTAATCCCGCTATCCATTGCAATCTTTATCTTTTTTAAAGAAAAAAAGAAAAGGATTTCCATTTCTATCGGGGCTAGGACATTTCGTTATTTTAAGAAACTTAATTCAAAATAAACACTTTGTAGATTATTAATCAATAGAAGTATGTAATAATAGATTTTAAAACTATTAAACTTAATTTTAAAAGTTAAATATTCTAAATTTGCATAAATAGTTAGGTAATAATAGTTTTTCTTTCAATAAGGAACCTAAAACTCATAACCCATAACCCATAACCCATAACTCATAACTCAAAAACATGACATTAGATCCAATAGATAAAAAGCTACTTTTTTTATTACAATCTGACAGCAAGAAAACAACCAAAGAACTTTCTTTAAAACTTAATCTTTCAGTTACTGCTGTCTACGAGCGTATAAAAAAATTGGAAAGGGAAGGAATTATCGATAAATACGTCGTGTTAGTCAATCGTTCGAAAGTCGAAAAAGGTTTTGTGGTTTTCTGCCATCTCAAATTAATACAACATACCAAGGAGTTTCTTACCAAATTCGAAAGCGAAGTGATACAACTCAAGGAAGTCCTTGAATGTCATCATGTGAGTGGTGATTACGATTATATCTTAAAAATAGTAGTAAAAGATATGGAAGCGTATCGGGAATTTTTGGTTACAAAATTGACCACATTGCAACATATAGGAAGTACACACAGTACATTCATGATTAGCGAAGTAAAAAACACTACGGTTGTTGATATCTAGAATAAATGTGAATTTTAAGCGGTATTCAATGATAAGTAAATGTTAATTGGTAAAAATTCGTAACAAAAAACCTTCTGAATTAAACTTTAAACAAAACTTAATTCCTTAATTTTGTGCAACATTTTATAAAACACAATAAAAAAATATACTATGAGTTCATTTGACGTAGTCATTATAGGTTCTGGACCAGGCGGATATGTATCAGCGATTCGTTGTGCACAATTGGGTTTCAAAACAGCAATTATCGAAAAATATTCCACTCTTGGAGGAACTTGCCTAAATGTAGGTTGTATTCCTTCAAAAGCATTACTTGCTTCTTCTCATCATTACAGTGAAATTGCTCATTTTGCAGATCACGGAATTGAAGTTTCCGGAGAAGTAAAAGTGAACCTTGAAAAAATGATTGCGCGCAAACAAGCCGTTGTGGATCAGACTTCAGGTGGGGTGAAATTTTTAATGGACAAAAATAAAATTACAGTTCTGGAAGGATTGGGTTCGTTTGTTGATGCTACACATGTTGCTGTTGCAAAAGCGGATGGAACATCGGAAACTATCGAAGCTAAAAACATCATTATCGCTACGGGTTCAAAACCATCTTCTTTACCATTTATCAAAATTGATAAAGAAAGAATCATCACTTCTACCGAAGCGTTGAAACTTAAAGAAGTACCAAAACATTTGGTAATTATTGGTGGTGGAGTAATTGGGATTGAATTAGGGCAAGTGTATTTACGATTGGGAGCGCAAGTTTCTGTTGTAGAATATTTGGACCGAATTATTCCTGGAATGGACGCTTCATTGTCTAAAGAACTGACTAAAGTATTAAAAAAACAAGGCATGAAATTCTACGTTTCACATAAAGTGAAATCTGTAGAAAGAAATGGAGAAGGTGTTGTTGTTCAAGCTGAAAATGCAAAAGGAGAAACAATTACTCTTGAAGGAGATTATTCATTGGTTTCTGTGGGACGTCGCCCGTATACTGATGGATTGAATGCAGATAAAGCAGGCGTGAAAATCTCAGATAGAGGAATGGTTGAAGTAAACGATCATTTACAAACTTCAGTTTCGAATATTTATGCTATTGGTGATGTTGTTCGTGGAGCGATGTTAGCGCACAAAGCAGAAGAAGAAGGTACAATGGTTGCTGAGATTTTGGCAGGTCAAAAACCACATATTGATTATAACTTAATTCCGGGAGTGGTTTATACTTGGCCAGAAGTGGCTGCAGTAGGACAAACTGAGGAACAATTGAAAGCTTCTGGTGTGGAATTCAAATCAGGAAGTTTTCCTTTCAAAGCTTTAGGACGTGCAAGAGCTGGTGGAGATTTAGACGGATTTGTAAAAATTCTTGCTGATGCAAAAACAGATGAAGTGCTGGGAGTTCATATGATTGGAGCCCGTTGTGCTGATTTAATCGCTGAAGCGGTTACGGCAATGGAATTCAAAGCATCTGCTGAAGATATTTCAAGAATGTCCCATGCACACCCAACATTTGCAGAAGCGATAAAAGAAGCTGCATTAGCCGCTACTGACAATAGAGCTTTGCATGTGTAATTAGAGAATCTGAAATTAGATAATTAAATCTCGTTTTAAAATAAAGAAACCCGTTCAATTGAGCGGGTTTTATTTTGTTATGAGGTGACTTTATTTAGCCTTTAGCTATAAATAAACCTTTATAGTTTTCCCAATGGCTGTAAATTAAAAACAGATTGCCTAAAAATAAGAACAAGGCAATTGGTATTCCTTCGGGGGACAAGAAAAAATTAATAAATAAAATGTTTATGGTTATAGGTAATATTAAGATATTGGCTAATGTAACATACCGTCCGGTAATAAAGGATAGTCCACAAAGGAATTCCATTGATTTTGCCAAGGGGATTAAATAAGTAGATGCAACTAAACCCACATTAAAAGCCTTGAAATTCCCAGTAACTTCAGGTTCCGGTGCTAATTTTAGAAAGAAGCTAACAGACGCATAAAGTAACAAAAGTCCAATTAAGGTTCGGATAATAATAATTGCAATTTTCATAGTATATGGTGTTTTAGAGGTTATATATTTGAGAATTATTATTTGGGTATTGCACTTTCATCCATATGCATAATTTCCCATTGATGCCCATCTAAATCGGCAAAACTATGTCCGTACATCCACCCATGATCTTGTGGCTCCATATAAATTGAACCACCAGCATCTACTGCATTTTTGAGCATTTCCTCTACTTTTTCTCTACTTTCAACATCTAAGGCTATTAATACTTCGGTATTTTTATGGGCGTTGCAAATTTCTTTTTTGGTAAAGTCTTTAAAACGTTGCTCGGTCACTAGCATTGCAAAAATATTTTCTCCTATAATCATGCAAGTAGCATGCTCATCAGTAAATTGTGGATTGAAAGAAAACCCAAGTGTAGTAAAAAAATCAATTGATTTTTTTAGGTCTTTAACAGCTAAATTTATAAAAATTTTTGAAACCATAATGAGAATGATTAAACGATTAAAAGAATCCAAAATTTATCATACACTATCAAATTTACAAAAAAATAAACTAATTTTAGTATAATCAGTTATTGAAGGTTTATTTTTTGTTGTAATTTTGAATTTTAAACACCAATACTTTTTGAGAACTTCAATTTACAAGTCTATTTCTGATCCAAAATTGTTCAAACAACAACTTTTATTTTGGTCTCAACAATTTCGAGAAATCATTTATTTGGACAGTAATGATTATCCGCAAAAATATTCCAGTTATGACTGCGTTCTTGCGGTTGATGCATTTACCTCAATAAAGACTGATTATCACAATGCTTTTGAGGATTTAAAACAATACCAGCAAATTACCAAAGACTGGCTTTTTGGCTATTTATCGTATGATTTAAAAAATGACATTGAGCAATTACAATCTACCAATTTTGATGGGCTGGATTTCCCAGATTTGTATTTCTTTCAACCTAAGAAGCTGTTTTTATTGAAAGGGAATCAACTGGAAATTAAATATCTTAATATGTGTGATGATGAAGCTGAGGAAGACTTTGAAAATATAGTCGAAAGTCGAAAGTCGAAAGTCGAAACTGGAGTAACAATAAAAATTCAGCAACGAATTCCGGAGGTGAGTTATCTTGAAAAGGGTTCCAAAATATTGGAACACATTCATCAAGGTGATATTTATGAAGCCAATTTTTGTATGGAGTTTTTTGCTGAAAATGCAATTATAGATCCAATCGAAAAATTTATAAAACTCAACGAAATTTCTCAGCCTCCATTCGCCGTTTTTTTTAAGAATAACAATCATTTTTTACTTTCGGCGACACCGGAACGCTATTTAAAGAAAGAAGGAGAGCTTATTATTTCACAACCTATTAAAGGAACGGCTAAACGATTTTTGGATGTAATCGAAGATGAGAAATCAAAAATACAATTAGCTTTAGATCCAAAGGAGAGAGCAGAAAACATTATGATTACGGATTTAGTGCGCAATGATTTATCTCAAACTGCACAAAAAGGTTCTGTTGAAGTACAAGAGTTATGTGGCATTTATTCTTTCTTGCAAGTGCATCAAATGATATCAACAGTAACTTCAAAATTAGATTCACAATATTCCGCTGTAGATGTGATAAAAACAACTTTCCCAATGGGAAGTATGACAGGAGCGCCAAAGATTTCGGCGATGAAAATTATTGAGGAACTGGAAGAAACAAAACGCGGTTTATATAGCGGTGCTGTGGGTTATTTTGGACCAAACGGTGATTTCGATTTCAATGTGGTTATCCGAAGTATTTTGTACAATCAAGAAAAAAAATATGTTTCTTTTTCAGTTGGAAGTGCTATAACTTCACAATCAATTCCTGAAAAGGAGTATGAAGAATGTTTGCTTAAAGCAAAAGCAATGCGAGAAGTTTTAAGCTAAATCAAAATGAATTAATTAAATTTGAACATGCTACAGAAATTCCAAAATCATCTGCTTCATAATTTCCAGTTCTTGAATGGAAAAAAAATCCTTCTTGCTACAAGCGGCGGGAAAGACAGTATGGTAATGGTACATTTGTTTCAGCAATTAGATTATAAAATAGGAATTGCAAATTGCAATTTTCAATTGCGTGGAATAGAAAGTTTTGAAGATCAAAATTTCGTTCAGGAATATGCCGCTACAAATGATATTCCGGTATTTATAACACAATTTGATACAAAAGCTTTTTCTGAAGATTATAAAATTTCTACACAAGTTGCAGCCCGCGAGTTACGTTATAATTGGTTTTATGAGTTATTGGAAACTGAAAAATTTGATTATATTCTTACGGCACATCATGCCGATGATAATTTGGAAACTTTCTTAATCAACCTTAGTCGAGGAACAGGATTAGAAGGTTTGACAGGGATTCCGGAACAGAATGAAAAAATAATTCGTCCACTTTTGGCATTTAGCCAAGAGGAAATGGAAGAATATGCCAGATTAAATAACATTCAATGGCGCGAGGACAGCAGTAATGCATCTGATAAATACCTTCGAAATAAGATTAGACATCATCTGGTTCCGATGTTAAAGGAATTGAACCCAAATTTCCTTTCCTCGTTTCACAAAACGCAAGCTTATTTGCAAGAAGCACAAGTTATGGTTGAAGATGCTTCGATTATGGTCTATCAGCAAGTAGCAAAGCAAAAGGAGGATGATATTTACTTTGATTTAAAGAAATTAAAAAAATTACCGAACTATAAATCGTATTTATACCAATGGTTGAAAGAATTTGAATTTTCGGCGTGGGATGATATTTATGATTTGGTCGAAAGACAATCTGGTAAATACGTTTTTTCTCCAGAATACCGATTATTGAAAGACAGAGATTCTTTAATTTTGAGTCCTATAAATTTCGAAAATAACGAAGAAAAATATTTCATTAATGAAAATCAAAAAGTAGTTAAAGTTCCCTTAAATCTTTCGTTTTGTAAAGTATCCGACATTAATTTAACAACCAACTCAGCTATCTTTGTTGACGCTGATAAATTACAATATCCGTTGATTTTACGCCGTTGGAACGAGGGAGATAGTTTTCAACCTTTTGGGATGAATGGTAAATCGAAGAAAGTGAGTAAGCTTTTTAAAGATGAAAAATTATCATTAATAGAAAAAGAAAACTCTTGGCTTTTATGTTCGAATGATCAAATAGTCTGGATTATTGGTCTTCGTCAGGATGAACGTTTTAGAATAGAAAACACAACAAAGAACAGACTTAAAATACAATTAGAATAATGAAGAAACTACTATTACTTATTGCTTTTTTGGCTTTTGCCAATGGGAATGCCCAAATTCTTGATCCTGCAAAATGGACTACCAAAATAGAAAAAAAATCAGAGAATAATTATATCCTTACTTTCAATGCTGTCATAGAAAATGATTGGCATTTGTATTCACAATTTACCCCAGATGGAGGTCCTTTACCTTTGGAAATCATTTTCAAAAATCAAAAAGGGAACTTTAACTTAGTTGGTAAAGCCAAAGAAAGTAAAACGAGAACTGCTTTTAATGATATATTTGAAGTTAACGAAACGTTCTTCGAAAAGAAAGCTCAGATCCAACAAGAAATCACAATTACAAATCCGAAACTTACTGAAATTAAAGTCGATTTTAATTATCAGGTTTGTAAAGAAGTTTGCATCAACGTAGAGAAAAATTTCACGTTCACAATTCCTGCGGTTTCAAAAACAACAGCAATAGTAGCAACAGATTTAACTCCAATAGATTCAGCGAAAGTTGATACTGTAATTTCCCAAACGGAAACAGCTGAAGAGCAAGTTAGTACTCCTGAAAAAGGGATTCCTCTTGATTCTAAACCAGCAACAAAAAGAGGATTGTGGTCTATTTTCTTCATTGCTTTTTTATCTGGATTTGCCGCATTGCTTACGCCTTGTGTTTTCCCGATGATTCCTATGACAGTAAGTTTTTTTACGAAACAAAGTAAAACAAAAGCAAAAGGGATTAGAAATGCCATTATTTATGGAATTGCCATCATATTCATTTATGTGGTTTTAGGATTTTTAGTGACTTGGATTTTTGGTGCCGATGCATTAAATGCGCTTTCAACTAACGTTTGGTTTAATATTATTTTCTTTATTTTATTGGTTGTTTTTGCTGCCTCATTTTTGGGTGCTTTTGAAATTATGTTACCTAATTCATGGGCTAATAAAGTCGATAATCAAGCTGACAGAGGAGGAATAATTGGAATTTTATTCATGGCTTTGGCATTAGCGATTGTATCTTTTTCTTGTACAGGACCTATTGTAGGAACACTTTTAGTTGAAGCAGCTTCTAAAGGCGGAATCGCACCAATTGTTGGAATGTTTGGGTTTTCCTTGGCTTTAGCCTTGCCTTTTATGTTGTTTGCGATGTTCCCGGGTTGGTTGAATTCATTACCAAAATCCGGTGGATGGTTGAATACCGTTAAAGTAGTTTTAGGATTTTTAGAGTTGGCATTGGCATTCAAATTTTTATCGAATGCAGATTTGGTATTGCAATTGCATTTCTTGGAAAGAGAAGTTTTCTTGGCAATTTGGATCGCTATTTTTGGAACGCTGGCATTTTACTTATTCGGAAAAATTACGCTTCCGCATGATAGCCCGATGAATCATATTTCGGTTGGAAGATTGTCTTTGGGATTAGTAGTTTTGGCCTTTACAATATATTTGATTCCCGGAATTTGGGGAGCACCTTTAAAATTAATTTCCGGTTTCCCGCCACCAATGACCTATAGTGAAAGTCCATACGGTGTAGGAAACTCAAAAGGCGGATCGAATGCCTCAGCCCAAATTTTGCCGGAAGGTGCACATTTAGGGCCACACGATCTTATAGCTTTTGAAGATTATGAAAAAGGATTGGCTTATGCCAAATCAGTAAACAAACCAATTTTACTTGATTTCACAGGATATGCTTGTGTAAATTGCAGAAAGATGGAAGATTACGTTTGGTCTGATCCCGCTATTCTAAAAATATTGCAAGATGAAGTAGTTTTAATCTCCTTGTATGTGGATGATAAAAGAGAATTGCCAAAAAGTGAGCAATACGTATCCAAAGAAACGGGTAAAGAAATTGTGAGTGTTGGAAACAAATGGAGTGATTTCCAAATCACAAGATACAAAGCTAATGCGCAACCGTATTACATCGTTTTAGATGTAGAAGAGAAAATGTTGTCGGATAAACCGGAAAGTTATAACTCAGATATCAATGCCTACAAAGGATGGTTAAGAGCAGGAATTGATAGATTTAAAAAGGCCAAATAATACCTAGGGTCTGGACACAAATATTGAACCGAATATTTAAACACGAATTGCACTAATTTCAACTAATCAATTATTGGAAATTAGTGCAATTCGTGTTTAAACTTGTTACATATTGACCTATAAAATCAATGTAAAGTCGCTTAAACTGTATCATTAACGGTAGCAAATAATACGGGCTTTTATTCGATTGTTTTTTCGATATAATCAGAATTTAAAAGATACAATGCGCCCATATATCTTATTTTGAATGCGACTAAATCCCCAATTTTGTAGTTCTTTTTAGAATTTGAAATATCAATAACCAACATGTCAGAACTGGCATCCACAATAGTGATATCAGTATCGTCAGATTCGATGTATTGTGGCTGCATGTCTAATAAACCAATGTCTAAAATGGCTCTGAGTGAAGTAATTCCTAAATCAGTGACATCATTCATTGAAAAAGAATTTCCGGCTACATTCTCGCCTAATTCACCTGTTGGTGTATTTGGTTTTTCGGTGATTTCTATGATTTCAGCATATAATTTGAAAACATCATTGTGCATTCCTTCGATGGTATTTCCTGTAAACAAATCTT
This sequence comes from Flavobacterium sp. GT3P67, assembly GCF_004349155.1. NCBI lineage: Bacteria > Pseudomonadati > Bacteroidota > Flavobacteriia > Flavobacteriales > Flavobacteriaceae > Flavobacterium > Flavobacterium sp. GT3P67. The sequence continues at coordinate 7,421 of NZ_SMLF01000020.1, read as the reverse complement.
TCCCAAAAAAGAGAGCTTCTCCTATTCGAAAATGATTGACAGCCATAGGTCGGGCGTTTTTAAGGATTAAAGGAATCGCAACGGAGGTTCCTCCGGAAACGAATGGAATACTGATGTTAAATTTAGCTTCGATTAATTGTTTGTATAAACTCAACTGAATCAACTTATCCTGTGTAGGCATTACACCACTAAGACAATTAAGATTGGTTCCAATTCCAGATATTTCGATATTAGGCATTTTTAAAATAGTGCCATAAAATTCTATTAATTCCTCACCCATAACACCTTCACGAAGATCACCCATTTCAATCATGATGATAATTTTATGAGTCTTGTTTTGTTTAACTGCTTCGTCCGAAAGTAATTGTATGGTATAGATTTCGGTGTTAAAACTAATGTCGGCATACCGCACAATACTCTCGATGCTTCGTTTTGCAGGAGGTTTAATGTAAACGGTTTGAATTTCGGGATCCAGTCCTTTAATTTTCTTCAAGTTACTCACTCTGGAGTCGTGAATTTCCCGTACTCCTAAAGCGATGATTTCTTTAAGATAAATTTTATTTCCACACAATAGTTTTGAAACTACTCCCCATTTGATGTTTCTGGATTTAAATGTTTGGTCTAAAAATTGATAATTTTCCTGTAATTTTTTTCGATATAATTTTATGAAGGCCATTTTTGATAATTTAAAACAAGTTATTTGAAGACAGAATTATTTAGTCAGTCTCATTTCCAGGTATTTATTGGTAAAACCTAAATTTTCGTATAGTTTTTTTGCCGGATTATCAGGTTCTACATGCAATGCAATATTCCCTTCGGTAATGGATATGGCCTTTTGCATCAATTGTTTTCCAAAACCCTTGCCACGTTGGCTATTGTCAACAGCGATATAAACCAAAATATTTTCTGGAATGTAATCTTTCATTCCGGTGTTGTTTAAAACTACAACGCCTACAATTTTTTGATCGTCTATTCCCACTATAATATTCCCTCCTTTGGCAGGATTCATGACATAATCAATACATTTTTGAATGTCTTCAATGGTATCGCCATATTGTTCTAAATGGGTATAAAGGAATAGTGCTACAATTTGATTGGTATAAATTGTATCTTCTCCAGTAGTAGCATTAATTTGTTTGAATTCCATTTTGTCTTTCTTTTTTGTTATAGTGATAAAGTGATATTGTAACGAATAAAATAAGTGAAATGCTTATTCCATAGAGGTTTGCATCTAAATGTTCCGGCAGTTTTATTCCTAAAGGTAGTTTATTCTCCGTAACAATTAGCAGGATTGTGGTTGCACCTCCAAAAAGCAGCTATTGGATGGCTTTTTTTCCAAAACAAAGCGCCTATTACCGGAACAAACAACCCTGAAACCATAAAGGCATAGGAGTAAAGCATCAGTTCTAATACATTTTGCATTTGAGAAGCTATTAAAATAGCAAGAAAACCAACGATCAAGGTGACCATTTGTGAAAGTCGGAGTTCTTTTTTATGACTTAATTCTTTTTTAGAAAATTTAGCAATAATATCGGTAACAATATTTCCCGAAGCCGCCATTAAGCAACTGTCGGCAGTAGAAAGTATGGCCGAAAAATAGGAAGAAAGCATCAGTCCCATTAATCCTACAGGAAGTATGGTTGCCAGTAAAATAGGCAATCCCATTTCGCTGTCCATAGTAGCTGCATCAGTAATGCCGTTAAACATTCCTTTGGTTGCCGCCACTTTAGCAAGCATTCCCAAAATAACTCCCATAAATGCCATTATTGGCCATTCAAAAACACCTGTAATCAACCATGCTTTTTTAGCTTCTTTCTCCCCTTTGCTCGCATAAATTCGCTGGTATAAAGTCATTCCTACAAACCAAATGGGTATAATGGTTATGGACCAATTTAAAATCTGATACCATTTCACATTGGTCAGCGACAAATATTCAGGTGATAATGTAGCTTTGATCGCGTCATAACCTCCAACGGCATTGTAGGCAACTGGAATTCCTATGAAAACCAATCCGCCAATCAGGACTAACCATTGGATTGTATCGGTATATATAACGGCTTTTAATCCTCCAATAGCGGTGTAGATTACCGCTATAAGTCCCATGACAATTAGTGCTGTTTGTAAATTAAGTCCTTCTATGGTTGCCGAAGCTAATTTGGCTCCAGCCAAAACCTGAGAACTTGTAAATCCGATATATCCAATAGCCGAAATAATTCCGGCCAGCAGCGCGACTTTAGCGTTATAAAAATGATCAAATATTTGCGGAAAAGTGAAAAACTTGTATTTATGTCCTAACGCACTTACTTTTGGAATAAGAAAAACGGCACTGAGCCAAGCGCCAAGCAGTCCGGTAAATAGCATCCAAGAGCCTGATATCCCCATCGTAAAACCAAGTCCGCCTAATCCTATTGAGAATCCACCGCCAACATCTGTGGCTACGACGGATAAACCAATGTGCCAGCTGCTCATATTTCGGCCACTTACATAAAAATCTTCTGCGGTTTTATTTTTGTTAAAAAAATAAACGCCAACTCCTAACATAGCCAGCATATAAACAACGAAGATTGCATAATCTATTATGTGCATATTTTTAATTTTCGATTATTTATTAGCCTGTAAATGGAATTTTTCCAAAAGGCAAAAGATGCAGTAAACTGCAAAAAAGATGATTTTTTCAGAATGATTTCTGAAATCAAGGAATCTTTATTTTGAATTAAAAGTTCACAAAAAGAGACTTTATTAATCGCAAAAAAATAATTTGGTATTTTACAAATGTAAGGTAAATTTATCCAAAAAGCCCCCTTAAAGTGTAGATATAGTCTTTTCCATAAAGAAATCAAGGGCTTTTTCTAAGCATTTTAGCAGTAAAATAAAAGCAAAAAATAATATTAAGAACCTGTAAATCATTTCATTACGATATAAATATTGTTTTTATTTTTGTATCATAAAGTTAAAATAATCTTTTTGTCAAAAAAAGGGCATGTAAATTTAAAAAGGTACTATTTGAAGTTTCTGAGATGAAAATTAACATCAAATATTGTATCATTGAATTCATTTTTTAGAAGAACAATAATCATAAAATACTATTTGATTGTTTAAAGACTTTTTTTATTTTTTTAAAAATCATGGTTCATGTTTTATAAAAAAAAATAAAAAAATTAAGAAGACTATATTAGGTAAGATTTTTTACCTTTAAAAACTATTTAAATTCAATAAATTTCATGAAAAAACTATTAAGTATTTCTCTTTTTTGTATTGGTGCAATTCTGTTTGCCCAAGACAATAAAACAAATTATGTATCTGATAACTATACCAAGAAGGAAGTGCATATTAAAATGCGTGACGGTGCAGAATTATTTACTTCTATCTACACTCCAAAAGATGTTTCTAAAAAATATCCAATTATAATGCAAAGAACGCCTTATAATTCTGGACCTTATGGAGAAAATCAGTTCAAAAAAAGTATTTCTCCCAGTGAAACCATGATGAAAGAGGGATATATTGTGGTGTATCAAGATGTTCGTGGCAGGTTCATGAGTGATGGTTTATATGACAATATGCGTGGTTTTATTCCAAATAAAAAAGGAAAAAAAGATACTGATGAAGCTTCGGATACGTATGATACGATTGACTGGTTGGTTAAAAATGTGGCTCATAATAACGGGAATGTTGGAACTTGGGGGATATCGTATCCCGGTTTTTACGCTACGTATTCCTTGTTGAGTAATCATCCCGCATTGAAAGCAGTTTCGCCTCAGGCTTGTATTGCTGATTTCTTTTTTGATGACTTTCATCATAATGGAGCATATTTGTTGAGCTATTGGAAAGTAACTCCATTATTTGGTCCTCAAAAAACAAAACGTACTACGGAACCTTGGTATAAATTCACGAATACGGGAACTAATGATGATTACCAGTTTTTCTTGGATGCAGGACCATTATCTAATTTAGACAAGTATTATGGTAAAGAAGATGAATTTTGGCAGCAGCTGAAAGACCATTCCAGTTATGATGATTTTTGGCAAAAACGTGGAATTTTGCAACATTTAAAAAATATAAAACCAGCTGTAATGACAGTAGGAGGTTGGTTTGATGCAGAAGATTTATACGGTCCTTTAAATACATATAGCACAATTGAAAAGAGCAGCAAAAATTACAACACAATCGTTATGGGACCTTGGAGTCATGGAGATTGGGCTAGAAATTCAGCAAAACAAGTGATTGGTAATATTAATTTTGGTGACAGTATTTCCGGATTTTATCAAAAAAATATAGAAGCAAATTTCTTCCGTCATTTCTTAAAAAATAATGGGAAAGGTGAAAACAAATTACCGGAAGCCTATGTTTTTGATACTGGTAGAAAAGAGTGGCAGACTTTTGCGCTTTGGCCTCCACAAAATACGGCAAAGCAAGATTTCTTTTTGCAAGATAACCGATTGTCAAAAATTGCAAAGAAGAATTTTGCCTTTGAAGAATTTATCAGTGATCCTAAAAAACCGGTTCCTTATTCTGAGGATATCAAACAACAAGGGCTTACGCCAAGAAAATACATGACCGATGATCAGCGTTTTGCTGCGAGACGTCCTGATGTGTTAGTTTTTGAAACAGAGGTTTTGAATGACGACACTACATTAGCGGGTGAAATTTTGGCTAAATTGCAAGTTTCGACTACAGGAACTGATGCGGACTGGATTGTTAAAGTGATTGACGTTTTCCCGAATGATGAACCGGAGACAAAAGAAGTTGCTCCTTATTTAAAGATGAGTAATTACCATATGATGGTACGTAGTGAGGTAATGAGAGGGCGTTTTAGAAATAGTTTCTCAAAACCGGAACCTTTTGTTGCCAATGAGAAAACGGCAGTAAATATCAAATTGCAAGATGTTTTTCATACGTTTAAAAAAGGACACAAAATTCAGATTCAAGTTCAAAGCACATGGTTTCCGTTTATTGATTTGAATCCGCAAACGTTTGTAGACAATATATTCTATGCAAAACTAGAGGATTTTAAAAAACAAACGCATAGAATTTATAATGATTCAAAAATTGAGTTTACAGTTTTAAAATAAAGACAAAAAGGTAATACAAATATCAAAACCCAAAAGAGGCTGTCCGTAAAGACAGCCTCTTTTTATTTATAAATTCTAAACAGATTATCTTTTAATTGGTTTCATGAAATTTTAATAATTAAAATAGAAAATAGCGTTAAAAAGGCAATATTTTTTTAAGTAATTTTTTTTATTTCTTCTGAAAAAATATAAAATATGTAGTTGGTAGTTTTTTTTATCCCTTTAATCGAAAATGTATTAAAAATTGGATTAATGTATTCTTAATTACATAAATTAGTATTTAAGTTTTTGAAAATTAGACAATTGTAATGATGTTTTTTATTGAAAAGACTTAAGTCAATAGAGATCTTATTCTATTGATTCTGCATTTTATAGTTTGACATATAGTATTCGTTATTTTATTATTTAAATTCAATTAATATGAAAACATTTCTACTCAAATCACATTTTTTAACGATTGTTTTTTTAATTGCAAATTTGTTTTTTGCAAGTGTAGCTTTTGGGCAGGCTGCAATAACTTCAGACCAGCCAGATTATAAACCTGGCACTATTGCAACATTTACTGGCGTAGGTTTCCAATCAGGAGAGTCTGTTCATTTGCAAGTTTTGCATTCAAATATTTACCCTGATGATACTGCAGATGTAGTACATGATTCTTGGATTGTTTCTGCAGATGTAAATGGTAAATTTGTGACAACTTGGCAAGTGAGTGCAACTCATTGTGTAGGTAAAATATTAAGAGCTATTGCTATAGGCCAGTCCTCGGGCGAAAATGTTTGGCATGAGTTTACGGATCCGTTAATTACTTCAACTAGTACAGGCGGTAATTGGAATAGTGGTAGCACATGGGTTGGTGGAAATGTTCCGCTTGCTGCTGATGATGTAGTAATTGCCGTAGGAGCAACTGTTACAGTTATTGATGATAGATCAGCTAAATCAGTTAGTATTTTAGGTGGTGGTAGTAACACTAAACTCCTGATTAATTCCGGAGTTATATTAACTGTTTCTGGGAATGTAACTATAAATGCGCCCGGTACTAACAGCATTACAAATGAATTAGCTGTTGGAACCGGAACATTAACTATTGGTGGGAATTTAAGTGTTGATGGAGCAAATGGAGGGGGTGGTAGAAAGGGAATTTTTTCAATATCTTCTGGAACGGTAAATTTAGCTGGGAATATTATTAATCCATCAAATAATAGTAATGCACAAATAGTTTTTTCAGGTTCTGGAATTTTAAAAGTTGCTGGTAGTTTTTCATGGGGAGGTAATTCAACATTTATACCCGGAACGGGAACCATTGAATACAATGGTGCTGCGCAAACAATTCTGGGCCCTGCTTCTTACTATAAACTATCAACCACTGGTAGTGGTATTAAATCAATGAATACAGGCATAACTATTGCTAATACATTTGATATTGGTTCAGGAACAACAGTTGATGCTTTAGGATTTACTACTACTATTTCAGGAGCTGCAACATTAAATGTCAACGGAACACTAAATTTTTCAAATTCAAGTGGTTTATTCCAATCTGGCACTACTGGTGTTACAACCTTAATCATGGGTTCAATAGGAAAAATTCGAACTGTTGATAACTTAGGTTTAGGTCCTGCAGCAAATGCTTCATTGGTTACACAGTCTGGAGGAACGTGGATAACATCAAGTATTAATTCCAATGGTAGTATTGAGTATTACTTGACGGGTGCTCAGAATGTAACGGCTAGAACATATAATAATCTTTTACTTAATAGTTCAGGTATAAAAACATTTGGTGGTAGTTTAATTATAAATGAAAATCTGTCTATTAGCGGTACAGCAATAGCAAATTTGGGAAATACTAATTCTACTGCAGGTTCACTAACTCTTGGCGGTGTTGCGCAACCCATAATGTCATGGGGAAGTACAGCTTCTGCTGCTATCCATAAAAATAGCACTTATTTTGGAACAACAGCAACAGGTATTTTAAATCCATGTGCTGCTATCACTGCTGCATTAAGCGGAACTTCTTCTATTTGCAACGGTAGCAATGCAATTTTAACAGTTACCATAAGTGGTGGATTAAGTCCTTATACCGTTGTGTATACTGGCGGGACCGGAGGCACCGTAACTTCCTATATCAGCGGAAGCAATATTTCTGTTAGCCCTATTTCAAATACAACATACACACTTATTTCTGTTACTGATGCCAATGGCTGCGCAGCTACTGTAACTGGTTCGGCAGTGGTAACAGTGAATACAGTACCTGTATTAGGAACAATTGGAAATAAAAACGTGAACGAACAGGCAATTTTGTCCTTCACCGCTACGTCCAGTGATCAGGATGTTCCATCCCAAACATTGACCTATACA
>NZ_SMLF01000002.1:0-399011 GCF_004349155.1 Flavobacterium sp. GT3P67 | reverse complement strand
ATAACCCATTTTTTAGAAACAGTAAAATATGAAGAAAATTATTCTGCTTACACTTTTATCAATTTCTCTTTATGCAATAGGAAATGAAGACCCAGTTAAATTAGAATTTAAAAAAAATGAACTTGAAGCTAATTCCAATATAAACCAAACAAATATATTAGAAAGTAAAATTGCAGAGCTACAGAAAGATTATGAGAAGCAAGAAAAAATTAACGAAAAAACATTAGATAGTATATCAAATCAAATTTCAGCAGCTTCTTTGAATTTAACCATTTTTGGAATATTGTTTAGTGTCGCTGCAATTGGGCTGGGATTATATGTTACGTTTATTGAAAGAAAAATTGTATTGATAAGAGAAGAAAACAAAACACTTTTGTCTGAAACAAAACTCGTAAAAGACGAAGTTGTAAAAATTAATAATCAAATTCAAAAAGATATTTATGGATTATTTTTAAAAATTAAAAGAGAGGAAACTGTTCATATTTTAGAAAGATTATTAAAAATACCTGAAGATATTTCAAACTTATCGCAACAATTACTATCGCGTGAATTAGAAAAGGAAGATTTTTTAATTCTTAAAGAAGCATATTTGAAACTAAAAGAAAAAAATTCAAAAATTAACGAAAACTCTGACGAGGATGATGAGGAATTTAATTTTGATTTAAAACCTGACTACATAAATTCTTATAAGCTTTTATTCTTTCAGCATTTTCTTGATTTATCTATAAAAGATTCTATAATTAATGACGATTTACTCGACTATTATAATAGTTCTGTAGACTGCGCTTTTGAAAATGATATAATAAAGTCTACAACAGATTTTATGAATTCTATTATGGAAACTGGTTTGCAATCGAAGACAATCGAAGTTAATGCTTTCGTTAAAGCTTTATCACAGTCTGATTTCAAAACTTTTGATGCTATCTATCAAATATTTTTTCAAATATTGCAGACAAGAGAGAATCATTTCAAACTATTTAATATTTTGAATGACGAAAAAGAAACTAGAGTTGGGAAATTAAAAATTGGGCAAATTCTTACTGACAAGTATTCTCATACACAATTAAGTGAAAGCGAAAAGAATATTTTAGATAAGACTAATACAATATTTCTTGAGTTAGAAGCTGAAACGGCAGAAAAAAATATTAAACTAGAAAAACAAAAAGCAGCTAAAGCCGAAAGAATAAGAAAGCAGGAAGAATTGAAAAACAAAAAACAACAAAATTAATTAAAACGGGTTATAACAGCCGTTTGGCAAGATTGGGGTTTTAGGCTTAATTTAAAGTTGGTCTTGTATTTGGAAATTTTGTGCTTAACCGCAAATAAATCTTAATTTAGTCCCCAACCTCGCCAAGCGGCGGGACGTTAGCTGTCAAGCAGAAAAACCGTCTTTAAAACAAAAATGAATAAGAACTTGCAAACTTTCCCAATATTGATTACCGAAAGGTTGACGCTTCGGAAACTTTCAAAAAATGATTCCGAAGAAATATTGCAACTACGCTCGAATACAGAAATAAATAAATTTCTTGACAGGAAACCGAGCAAAACATTAGAAGATGCCTTAAATTTCATCAAAAGTATAATTGAAGATGAAAGCAATGAACTTTTTTATTGGACAATTACAAAAACTGGCGAAGATAAATTAATTGGTACAATTTGTCTATTTGACTTCTTAGGCGGTTTAAAGAAATGTGAAATTGGATATGAACTTCTTACTGAATATAATTGTCAAGGAATTATGATCGAAGCTGCGAAGAAGGTTATAGGATATGCAATTGAAACACTTGGACTAAAAACGATAGATGCAATAACGCATAAACATAATCAAAGCTCTACTAGACTTCTTCAAAAATTAAATTTTAAGAAATTGGAAGATGCAGTCGAAAATAATCCAAATCTTATTCTATTTAGATTGACAACATAAAGCTATCAAGGTCCGCACAGCTAACAGTGGCTTCAAGAAATTGGGGTTTAAGTCTTGACTTTGAATATTGTTTTGTACTTTCGATATCCGTGATTATCCGAAGAGTTTGTGGGTGTTTTCCGCAACCGTCGCAAAACCACAGGACGTTGTGCGCAAACTTAAAAGTGTACCTAAAATGAAGAGAAGTATAATAATATTGATAATGGCAACAGCAGGGCTTTTTTCCTGTAAGCAAAGTAGTAATTCAACGCCAGAAAAACCTTTAAACTCTATAAAAAAAGTAGAGTACAAAAGGCATGACGATACTGAAAATTATTATACTAAACATTAATATCACGAGTCTAACGGTGCACGGCTGATAATACAAAACAGCTTTCCAAAAAGTAATATTCACTACACTAATCCTAATGGTAAGAAATATATTTATGCTATATTTTGGACTCGAGTAACCAATGAAACAATTAGTCCTTTAGAATTGAAAATTGATTTTCCTTCAGAAGTATTTGAAATTACACCAGCGGGAAACTATATGAAATTACTTATTTCTTCTGAGCAAATTACAATCGAGAAGTCGTCGCTGCCCGACTATGGTCTGCCTTTAAAATCTTTTTTAGATAATAATATCGATAAATCATCTTCCTTAAAAAAGACTATTAAACCTAAGGAATCAACGGATTTTTATGTCGTAACGCTCTCTAATCAAAGAGTAGGCGAAGGTACATTACGAACAGGGCTTAGCTTGAGAGGGCAAAATCTTTTTTACAGAGTTAACAATAAAGAAATCCCTTGCGGAAAGATTGATTTAACAAAATTAATGATACGAAAATAAATAAATAAAAAGCCAGCGCACAAAAGCTACTACAACGGATTTGGATAATTGACTTAATGGGAAGTCGGTTTTGTATTTGGGATGATTTGCTTCGCCTGTTCGCTATCGCTCGGGTGGCAAATCCGAATAATGGGCTTAATTTAGTCCCATACCACTAGTAGCAAGGGAAAATTGTGCGTCATTCTAATACGACTCCAAAAGTAACAACAAACAGGAAATGAATAACACAAATAATCACGATGAGCGTATTGCGAAAATGACATTCACTTCGGTATATCCTCATTATCTCGCAAAAGTGGAGAAGAAAGGCAAAACGAAAGAAGAATTACATCAAGTAATTGAATGGCTCACTGGTTATGATGACAAAAGCCTTCAAAATTACATTGATGAAAAAGTAACCTTTGAAAAATTCTTTAAGAATGCAATCATAAACCCTAACGCTCAACTGATAACTGGTGTAATCTGCGGCTATCGGGTGGAAGAAATTGCAAATCCATTAACACAACAGGTACGATATTTAGACAAGTTGGTAGATGAATTAGCAAAAGGAAAGGCTTTGGATAAAATTTTAAGAAAGTAAACCATTTAACAACTTAAAAAATAAAATTATGGCACTTATCAATCCTCACATTAACTTCAACGGAAATGCCGAAGAAGCATTCCATTTTTACAAATCCGTATTTGGCGGAGAGTTCGCAAAGATTATGCGTTTCAAAGACATATCAAGCCCTGAATTTCCAGTAGCAGAAAACGAAGCAGAAAAAATAATGCACATTGCTCTGCCTATTGGCCAAAATATTCTAATGGCCAATGACGTTCCAGAAAGTATGGGTCGAGTAAATGAAAATGAAAACAGATCTAAAATATCTATTAGCGCAGCAAGTCGTGAAGAAGCCGACAAGTTATTTAGCGGACTTTCAGCAGGCGGAAATATTGAAGTGCCTATTACCGATAGTCCTTGGGGTTCCTATTTTGGGATGTTTAGAGACAAATTCGGTATTGAATGGATGGTGGATTTTGACCCAAAATATAACGGAAAAGTATAAGCAGAAAAAAACGAAGCCTAACAGCGGTTTCTGGCAACCCGACCATGCTGATATAAAACAATCGTCAGCGCAGTTTTGCAAACAGCGCCTAAAATAGGGAGCTATTAATACAAAAAGCTATGAATAATTCATGGCTTTTTGCTGTTTTAAATTCTCTGTCTCTTCTTGAAAAAAGCCTTCCGATTTACTCTTAAAATTAAAATAAATCCACTCCTAACTTAACAACAAATCTTAAAAAATCACTGGCTAATTTAATTTAATCAGCTAACTTTCATTCACTTATATTAAATTTTAAATTCTGAATATCGTGACTACTGCTATTTAATTTTTATACCGTATGACTATAGAAATTTCTTTAGAAAAAAAACAATCATTGGATTTATCCTCAACCTAGTGCTAACAGCTGTAGTAACGATAAAGGACATTAGCAAATACAAACAAATGGAGGAAGATCTGAAAGAAACAGAATCAAAATACAGACAATTAATAGTCCACAAAAAAGCAGTGCCGATTCGATGATTTAAACAATAAACGGAATCTGGGAACCAATAACTTTTGCCCTATAATTTCCTTTTCAAATTCTCTCTAACGGCATCAAACCATTCGTTTCTTAAGATACTTAATACAATACTATCGCGACGAACTTCACTTCCAAAAGTAGGCATGTGATTGCGCAACACTCCTTCTACTTTACAACCGATGCTTTTCATGGCCGCAATACTTTGTTGGTTATTATTATCAGCTCTAAATTCTACGCGTTCCATTCCTAATGTTTCGAAGGCAAATTGTAATAATAGAAATTTACAATGCTTATTTAACCCAGTTCCTCGAAACGCTTTACCGTACCAAGTATACCCCAATTGAAGTGTTTTGAATTCTAAATTGATATCGTAAAAACGAGTACTTCCAGCATATTTTCCTGATTTTTTATCGAAAACGATGAAGGGAAATTCGATTTTATTTTCCCTTGCTTTTAAGGCAATTTGAATATAATTTTCAAGATTTTCTTTTCCATTGGCACGAACTAAAGAATACTCCCAAGTCTCCGGTTCGTTGAGGGAAATCTCTAATAAGTTTTCAACATCTGATTCCAATAATGGGCGCAGTAAAACAGTTTCATCTTCTAAGATGGTGTTTTTGGGGAAATTCGTGTTCATACTTATACTTATTTATGCCTAAAAAAATCCTAAATACTTAAGGCTCTTTCATTTTATCGGACGTTACTAATACCGTTCTGATTAAAAAAATCAATGAATTTGAATCTCTTTATTCAAATATTAAAATCAAATTTTCGACAGAGGAATAATTTTAAATCAAGTCGTAAAATTAATGCAAATCTCTACATTTAACTTCTTCCGATTTAGAGATTTATTATTTTTATTTTCTTAATTTCGTTATCGGTAGCAAAGAATTAGTTTAACTAAATAACTACGAAATCCAATTTTAAAAATTAAACAATGAAATCAATCCAGTTTTTTATCCTTCATTTAGTTCTTTTTACGGCATTCAATTCCTATTCCCAAAATCAAAGTAAAACGGATAAATCAAAAGAATTTAAAGTAGAATTTGAACAGTTCACCCTAGAAAACGGTCTGCATGTAATCTTGCATATTGATCGATCTGACCCAGTTGTTGCTGTTGCTTTGACCAGCCATGTAGGATCTGCGAGAGAAAAAGAGGGTCGCACCGGATTTGCCCATTTATTTGAGCATCTTCTTTTCTTGGAATCTGAAAACTTGGGAAAAGGAGGATTGGATAAAATGAGTGCCCGAATTGGAGGCTCTGGCGCCAATGGCTCTACCAGCAGAGATCGTACAAATTATTTTCAGACTGTTCCTAAAGACGCTTTAGAAAAAATGATTTGGGCCGAAGCTGATAAATTAGGCTATTTCATCAATACCGTAACAGAACCCGTTTTAGCCAAAGAAAAACAAGTGGTTAAAAATGAGAAAAGACAGAGTTATGACAACAGACCTTATGGACACAACTTTTCTGTAATCTCTAAAAGTTTATACCCGGCAACGCATCCGTATAGCTGGGATGTCATTGGTTCCTTGGAAGATTTACAAAATGCGACGCTTGAAGATGTAAAAAGTTTTTACAATCGCTGGTATGTACCTAATAATGTTACGCTAACTATTGCAGGAGATTTTGATGTCAAACAAACAAAAGCTTGGGTCGAAAAATACTTTGGAGAAATAAAACGTGGAGAAGCTATTCCTAAAATGGAGAAGCAGTCTGTAACATTGACCCAAACTAAAAAACTGTATTATGAAGATAATTTTGCCCGTTTACCACAATTAACTCTAACATGGCCTTCGGTTTACGAATACCATCCTGACAGTTATGCCTTGGAAGTTTTGGCCAGTTATCTTTCAAAAGGTAAAAAAGCACCTTTATACAAAACCCTCGTAGAAGACAAAAAAATAACGGATGCCGCTGACGTTTTCCAATACAATTCAGAAATAGCAGGTCAGTATATGTTAAGTGTTACTGCTTTTGAAAAAACAAATTTGAATGAAGTAATGAATGGTGTAAACGAAGCTTTTAAAAACTTTGAATCCGAAGGAATTTCGCAACAGGATTTAAATCGAATTAAAGCGGGACAAGAAACTGCTTTTTACACAAATCTATCCAGCGTATTAGGAAAAGGGTTTCAACTGGCACAATATGAAATTTTTGCAGGAACTCCGGATTATATCAACCAAGATGTAAAAAATATTCTGGCGGTTACTACCGAAGATGTGATGCGCGTGTATCAAAAATACGTCAAAGGAAAACACTTTGTAGCCACAAGTTTTGTTCCAAAAGGAGAAGCCAATTTAATCTTGAACGGTTCCCTATTAGCACCCGTTGTTGAGGAAAAAATCATTGAAGGAAAAGAAGATTCATTTGATGCCAGCATTGTTGCAACGTATGAAAAAACACCTTCTAAATTTGATCGAAGTGTGGAACCCGTTTATGGAGAAAGCCCTGATGTAAAATTACCGTTGGTGTGGAAAAATAAGTTGTCATCCGGTTTAAACGTTTTTGGTATTGAAAACCAAGAAGTACCTCTTGTTCAATTTCAATTGCAAATTAAAGGTGGAATGTTACTTGAAGAAACAAATAAAACAGGAGTTTCAACTATGCTGGCTGAACTGATGCCAAAAGGCACAAAAAACAAAACTCCGGAGCAACTGGAGAATGCTATTGAAAGTCTGGGGGCCACAATTAAAGCGTATGCGACTGATGAAGCCATTTTTATTTCAGGAAACACGCTGGCAAAGAATTACAATGCGACTATGGCATTAGTTCAGGAAATAGTGTTACAACCCCGTTGGGATGCAAAGGAATTTGATTTGATTAAACAAAGTACTTTAAGCCAAATTCTACAACAGAAAGCAGATCCAAATAGTATTGCCAAAAATGAATTCAAAAAATTAATTCATGGAAAAGAATCTATTTTATCCAACAACCGCATCGGTACCGAAAACTCTGTAAACAGCATCACTATTGATGATTTGAAAAATTATTATTCTAAAAATAGTTCGCCATCTGTTTCTGATTTTCAGATTGTTGGTGCTATTTCAAAAACGGATGTGATTAATTCATTAGCGACATTAAATAAAAACTGGGAGGCTAAAAAAGTTACGATTCCTAAAATAGCAACTGCAAATACGGTAGCCTCCTCAAAAATTTATTTTTACGATGTTCCGGGCGCAAAACAATCTGTAATCCGAATTGGTTATCCTGCTCTTGCCGCTACTGATACTGATTTTTATCCCGCTCAAATAATGAATTACCGTTTGGGCGGTGGTGGTTTTGCTTCACAATTGACACAAGAATTACGTGAAGGAAAAGGATATACGTATGGCATTGGTTCGTCATTTGATGGTTCCACTAATAAAGGTCCATTTACTATTTCTAGTGGTGTACGTTCTAATGTAACGTTTGAATCCGTTAGTTTGATAAAAGAAATTGTAGCGCAATACGGGAAAAATTTCAACGAGAATGATCTTGAAGTGACTAAAGGATATTTAATCAAAAGTAATGCGAGAGCATTTGAAACGCTTTCGGCTAAACTGGAAATGCTTTATGACATCAGCAACTATAATTACGCTGATGATTATGCAAAAAAACAGGAAAGCATTGTAAAAAACAGCACTATTGGAAACATAAAAAAGCTTTCAGAGAAGTATTTGAATGCTGATAAAATGATCTATTTAGTGGTAGGCGATGCTGAAACGCAATTGAAAAAGCTAGAGCAGATTGGTTTTGGAGAGCCAATTCTTTTAAATAAACCAGCGATAAAATAAACGCTGATTCAATTTAGCTAATCTCGGTTATAAATTACTGATCGTCTTAGCCCAGATCGAAGTGAAAATCCCGGACTGCAAACAAATAATTTTTCTTGTCCTGAAAGAGCGACCAACGGAAGCTCCTTTCAGGATTTAGAAAAATATTTTTTTTAAGGGAGGATTGTAACGGAGCGCTGGATTAGCTCCTAAAAAAATTATTCACTCATTTCGTCATAACGTTCCGGAACTTGTGGATCATACAGCGGACACTTGAATTCTTCCATTATATTCACTAAAGTATCCATTGTCTTTCCTTCAGTACCATAACAATCAATTTTTATACTTTGGGGAGTCGTTCTGATGTGAAAAGCACCCACACCAGTGTTATTTTTCCAACTCTTATCGTCTACTTTTTCCCATTTTGAGAATACAGAAGCGATTCTATTCAAGATAACTTGAACAGGAAGTTCTTCAAGACCATTAATTTCGGCTTGCTCTTCTACAATAGTTTCATAAACTAAGTGATGGTTGAGATAAATTCCCTCAAGATATTTCCAAAAAACCAATTCGTACATAGTATTTTGTTTTATTTTTTAATATTCGAAAGTTCCGTATTCGCTGGTAATCGTCAGTTGTTTGGTATCGGCTGCCGCTACTCTACCCACAATTTGTGCATCAACATTAAATGATTTTGAAATCGCAATAATATCTTGGGCAACTGCTTCCGGAACATAAATTTCCATTCTGTGTCCACAATTGAATACTTGGTACATTTCTTTCCAATCTGTTTTAGATTGTTCTTGTATCAACTGGAATAATGGAGGGACCGGAAATAAATTGTCTTTTATAATGTGCAGGTTTTCTACAAAATGTAAAATTTTAGTTTGCGCTCCTCCACTGCAATGCACCATTCCGTGAATTTCATTAGAAGAATATTGGTCTAAAATTTTCTTGATAATTGGCGCATACGTTCTGGTAGGCGAAAGCACTAATTGTCCGGCATCTATTGGTGAATTTTCAACTGCATCCGTCAATTTTACTTGTCCGGAATAGATTAATTCCTCAGGAACTGCAGCATCGTAACTCTCCGGATATTTGGTTGCCAAATATTTCCCGAAAACATCATGACGCGCCGATGTTAATCCGTTGCTTCCCATCCCGCCATTATAGCTTTTCTCGTAAGTGGCCTGACCAAAAGAAGCCAATCCTACAATTACGTCACCTGCTTGAATATTAGCATTATCAATAACTTTAGAACGTTTCATACGAGCTGTTACTGTTGAATCTACAATTATAGTCCGAACAATATCGCCAACATCTGCCGT
Source organism: Flavobacterium sp. GT3P67 (assembly GCF_004349155.1). Classification (NCBI taxonomy): domain Bacteria; kingdom Pseudomonadati; phylum Bacteroidota; class Flavobacteriia; order Flavobacteriales; family Flavobacteriaceae; genus Flavobacterium; species Flavobacterium sp. GT3P67. The sequence goes on along the minus strand of NZ_SMLF01000002.1, from coordinate 389,607 downwards.
TTCACCACCTGTTGAATGAATGGTTACACCAAAAGAATCCAGTTCTTTAATTAGCTCTTCGGTTCCATTGATAATTGCTGAAATTACTTCGGCGGTAATCAAATTTTTATTTCTTCCAATAGTGGACGAAAGCAAAATATTATCCGTTGCTCCTACACACAATAAATCGTCAATATTCATGATTAAAGCATCTTGAGCAATGCCTTTCCAAACGGAAATATCTCCTGTTTCTTTCCAATACATGTAAGCCAAAGAGGATTTAGTTCCAGCTCCATCAGCATGCATGATTAAACAATATTCTTCATCTTGCGTTAAATAATCAGGGACAATTTTGCAGAAAGCTTGTGGAAATAATCCTTTATCAATATTTTTTATCGCATTATGAACATCTTCTTTGGATGCCGAAACACCGCGAAGCGCATATCTTTTTGAAGTATCTGAACTCATGTAGTATAGTTGTGAAGCCTGCTTTATGGCAGGTAGTTGTGCGGCAAAGATAATTATTTTTTTGGGTTTTGCCTATGGGGTCATCAAGTGTTTCGTTAAATCTACAATCCGTCTATAAAGTGTAGTTTTATTTTATTAAATTTGTTGTAATGTTTTCTATACTAGATTATTAAATGTAAAAATCAACATCTAAATACCGTTTATCTTAATCGGTATTATCCTAAATTTATATTGATTTTAATTGAAGTTCATCAATAAATTACCTTTAAAAGTTTAACAAATTTTAAACCATGAATTAAACTTAGAAAAGTGGAAACCAGCGACCACTATAAAAAACGGGGCCTTGCCGAAAAGCCTTATGAGTAGGAAATTAAAACAACAACATCATGCCTAAATATGTAATTGAAAGAGAGATTCCCGGTGCCGGTAAATTAAACGCCGAACAATTGAAAGCTATTTCCCAAACTTCTTGTGGAGTGTTGGGTAAAATGGGCCCCCAAATCCAGTGGGTTAACAGCCAGGTAACCGCTGACAAAATTTATTGTACTTATATTGCACCAAATGAGGAAATGATTCGCGAACACGCGAAACTAGGTGGTTTTCCTGCAAATTCTATCAATCGAGTATCAACAATCATTGATCCGACAACTGCAGAAGAAACAGTTTAGCAAACTAAAATTAAATGTATTTAACTTTAACCCAAATTCCGCATTAGAAATCTACTGCATCTAAATTCTTCTTCAAAACCAAGTACTTACTCCAATTTTTAAAATCGAAAGACAAAAGTATTCCTTCTTTAAAAATTGTCCGTGAGCCCTTGTTTTTATTAAATAATTTAGCTTCGTCACGAAGTCTAATGCGGAATCTGGGTTTAAAAAAAAATGCCTATCCAAAACGGAAAGGCATTTTCTATAAAAAACGTTTGTTATTATTTTACAAATAACAACTCTCTGGACATAGTCATCATCTACCAGTAACTCTAGTCTATCACAGGGATTTCTGATAATTTTAAAACATGGTTTTACAGTATTACACTATTTTTTCACGACAAGAATCTCGACTCTTCTGTTAGCAATTCGTTCTGCTTCATTTTTTTCCGGCAACGCATATATAGGCCTGCTGCTTCCAAATCCTTTATGACCCAATCTTGAAGTAGCAATTCCGTTTCTTATTAAATAATCAAATACAAATTTTGATCTTCTGTAAGAAAGTTTTACGTCATTTGGGTTGTTGTTACAACAAATATGCCCGTAAATATAAATTTTTAATTGAGGATTCATTTTTAGAACCTGAAGAAGATCCGAAAGAATTGGCTCTGATTCTGGAATTATTTTTTCTGAATTAAAATGAAAATTCAAATTTTCAAGTTTTATTAAATCTCCTACTTTAGCAGTATTGACTTTTTCAATTAGAGAAACAATATTTTTTGTTTCATTAACCGGAACTTCTTTGTCTTGGGTATTTTCAAAAGCTAAATTCTCATTATCCGTTTTTTTCTTGATGGATGTCTTATCTTGATAATAAACTAAAACTTTTCGGTTATCGCTTTGATTTTTTAATTGTTGAAAGTCTTCTCCCAAACCATATAATTCAAGTTTCTCGCTCAGATGAACTTTATTAAATTCTAAAAGTGCGAGTACGTTATTAGCTCTTCGAAAAGATAATTCCTTGTTATAAGAATTGGAATCTATGCTATCACAATACCCTTGAATCTTTACAATTTCTTTGCCTTTTGAATTTTCTAACCATTTACAAAAATCATGTTGTGATTTTTCATTAATTATATCTTGGTTAAAATCAAAAAACAAAACCAGTTTATCTTGAGCGAATAAAGTCATTGTTTTAAAAAACAACAAAACCAAAAGGATCTTTATTCTCATAGTATAAAAAGTTATATTTTATTCTGAAATAACGCACAAATAAAAAAAATCGTATAAAAAAAACACCCGATTCACTATAAAAGCGGATCGGGTGAAATTAAAAAAAAAATCTTTTATTTTGTAAACAACAATTCTCTGTATTTAGTCAATGTCCATAATTCATTGTCAACTAATAATTCTAGTTTATCGCAGTGCTCACGGATTACTTCAAAATATGGTTTTACTGAATCGCAATATGCTTCCGCCATTTCTTGGGCATCAGTCAAAATATTTGCTTTCTTTCTTTCGTTTGTCATCGCTTCAACTTTAGAATTGATTCCTTCGATATGACCAGAAATCTCTCTGATTAAGATGATTTGCTCTTTGGCAATCGATTCAAATTCAGCTCCAAAAATATCTTTCAATCCTTTAACGTTTTCAATTAAAGTATTTTGGTAACGAATTGCAGTAGGAATTACGTGATTTTTAGAAATATCACCTAAAACTCTACCTTCAATTTGAATTTTCTTAGTGTACTCTTCCAATTCAATTTCGTAACGCGCTTCCACTTCAATGTGGTTCATGATACCCAATTCAGAAAACAAATCCAAAGCTTGTTTTGAAGCTCTCGCTTTTAATGCTTGCGGCGTTGTTTTGAAGTTGCTTAAACCTCTTTTTCCTGCTTCGATTTCCCATGCATCGCTGTATCCATCTCCTTCGAAGAGAATATTTTTAGAAACTTTGATATATTCTCTCAATACATTGAAGATCGCATCATCTTTCTTCATGTCTTTAGACTCGATCAAAGCATCAACTTCTTTTTTGAAATCTCTCAATTGTTTTGCTACAATGGCATTCAAAGTAGTCATTGCATTTGAACAGTTTGCAGTAGAACCCACGGCTCTGAACTCAAATTTATTTCCTGTAAAAGCAAATGGTGAAGTTCTGTTTCTGTCTGTATTATCCAAAAGTACATCTGGAATTTTACCTACTACATTTAATTTTAAATCTGTTTTTTCTTCTGGAGATAATTTTCCTGGAGTTACACCTTCTAATTCAGCTAAAACTTTTGTCAATTGTCCCCCAATAAACACAGAGATAATTGCCGGTGGCGCTTCATTTGCACCTAATCTATGATCATTACTTGCAGAAGCAATAGCTCCTCTCAATAATGCTTCATAATCATTAACCGCTTTGATCGTGTTGATAAAGAAAGTCAAAAACTGTAAGTTGCTCATTGGCGTTTTACTTGGACTTAATAAGTTAACTCCAGTATCAGTTGCCAATGACCAGTTGTTGTGTTTTCCTGAACCATTTACTCCTTTGAACGGTTTTTCATGGAATAATACTTTTAAATCATGACGTTCCGCCACTTTTTGCATTACATCCATTAATAAACAGTTGTGATCAACCGCTAAGTTTGTTTCTTCAAAAATAGGAGCCAATTCAAATTGATTTGGAGCCACTTCGTTATGACGCGTTTTAACCGGAATTCCTAACAACATACATTCTTGCTCTAAATCTCTCATGTACGTTAAAGCACGAGTTGGAATAGAACCAAAATAATGGTCATCTAATTGTTGTCCTTTTGCAGAAGTATGTCCAAGCAAAGTTCTTCCTGTCATCATAAGGTCAGGACGAGAATCTGCCAATGATCTGTCGATCAAGAAATATTCTTGCTCCCATCCTAAAGTTGCCGTAACTTTTTTGACATTTTTATCAAAATATTTACACACTTCGGTGGCAGCGTCGTCCATAACAGTCAAGGCTCTCAATAAAGGTGTTTTATAATCTAAAGCTTCTCCTGTATAAGAAATAAAAACGGTTGGAATACATAAAGTAGTTCCAAAAATAAATGCTGGAGATGTTGGATCCCAAGCGGTATATCCTCTTGCTTCAAATGTGTTTCTAATTCCTCCATTTGGGAAACTAGATGCATCTGGCTCTTGTTGTACTAATTGAGCACCACCAAATTTTTCTACCGGATCGCTACCATCATAAGATGTTTCGAAAAAAGCGTCATGCTTTTCAGCAGTAGTTCCTGTAAGTGGTTGAAACCAGTGTGTATAATGAGTTACTCCTTTTGACAGAGCCCACTCTTTCATACCCATGGCAATATAATCAGCTAATTTTCTGTCTATTTTAGTTCCATGCTGAACAGCACCTTGCACTCCTTTAAAAGCATCCGAAGTCAAATATTGCTTCATTGCTTTATCATTAAACACATTCGAACCAAAAATAGTTGATTTTCTATCGGTTTCTTCAAATTGAACAGGCTTTCTGTTTGATGCTTCTCTCAAAGCTTGAAAACGTAATGTTGACATAAAAAATTATTTTTATAGATTAAACCCCTAATATTTTGGTGCAAATATAATTCAATTATTACTTTTATGAAATTTTACCTCTATTTTTTATGGGCAATTAATTAATTTTATCAAATTCTTAAAAAACACGCTTAATAATAACAACATAATAATTTTAGTGATGCTATTTTTTTTAACTGTTATTTTCCATCAAAAAATTAAAACGCTATTTATTCTATAAAAAAACTTTAGATTAAATATTTAATGGAAGTTAAAAAACCAAAAAGTATCTTTGTACAACTTTAAATATTTTATTTATGATTGTCTGGATTTCTTTTTTAGCAGCAGTAATGATTTTTCTAGCTCTTGATTTGGGTGTTTTCAATAAGACACCACATATTATAAGTTCAAAAGAGGCTGGTAAATGGACGGCCATATGGGTCACATTATCCTTTATGTTTTCAGGAGTAGTGTATTGGCTTTACAGTAATAATTACATTGCTAATCCTGATGCATTGAAACCGGCAACTGCATCCATAAAGTTTATTACCGGTTATTTAATCGAATTATCTTTAAGCATAGACAACATATTTGTCATCGCTATAATCTTCTCCGCTTTTAAAATTCCACAAAAATACCAACACCGTGTTTTATTTTGGGGAATATTGGGTGCGATTGTCTTTAGAGGTTTGATGATCTTTTTTGGCGTTATGTTAATCAACAAATTTTCTTGGATGACGTATATTTTTGGGGCATTCCTGATCTACACTGCTATGAAAATGCTATTTAGCGGTGATGATGAACAATTTGAACCCAAAAAATCTTTTGTTTATAAAAGTCTCAAAAAAATAATGCCCATCTCAAATCATATTGATGAAGAGCATTTTTTTGTAAAAAGAAGGCATATAACAGCAGCAACACCTCTTTTTGTGGCACTTGTAGTTATTGAAGTTATGGATGTGGTTTTTGCTATTGACAGTGTTCCTGCAATTTTAGCGATAACAAATGATCCCTTTTTAGTTTTTAGCTCTAATATTTTTGCCATTTTAGGATTGCGATCCATGTATTTTTTCTTGGCTAATATGTTGGCAAAGTTCAGCTATCTCGAATACAGCCTTATTGCTATTTTGAGTTTTGTAGGATTAAAAATGCTACTTCATGATTTTATTGAAATTCCGGAATGGGGTTCCCTGGCTTTTATTGCATTATCACTTATAATAGGAATTGCAGTGTCGCTTAGAAAAAGCAGTAAAGAGTTTGTATAATAATTCAAAAAAACAGAACGCATAAAAAAAAGGAAATCTCACGATTTCCTTTTTTTATGATTAAAGCTTAAAAATTAATTTTTTGAATTTGACTTTCATTAATATTTAATGCTTTGATAACTTCTGCATAGTTGTTTGTATTCAAAGTTTTAGAAAAACTTCCTGGGACAATTATTATTCTTAAAACTTGGTTTGATTTAAATTCATTTGGAACCGTCGATAAATCATTCCCAACTAAATAAATATCTACATCGTTTACAGTGAAATCAAAATCAAATCCAAAATTTAAGGTTCCACTAGGAGAGTAATGTGTTTCTGGCAATAATTTCCAAACATCTTTGCCTTGAAACACTCCTGTAAGTCTATAAACTAAAACCACGTCCGACTCAAAAATAGGTGGGTCAAACAGAACCGTTTTGGTGAAATTATTTGATGAACTAAACGAAACATTCGTAACTTCAATAACCTCGGCTATTAATCCGTCCTGCCCGTCTTGTCCGGGTATTCCTTCTGGTCCTTCACAACTTGAAAATATTGTTATTCCGATAACCGCTAAAAGTGAAATTATTTTTTTCATAATATGGGTTTTTTAAATTCCCATTAAAGATATCTCTAAAATAATAAACAAAAAAAAATATTTTCCTAATTTTTATCTAAAATATTTGAATTGTTTTTCCATCAATCACCGCATGTTAAAATCAATAGTAATTCATCTAGGTCTTTGATATTTTCAGCCTTAAACTGGCTAAAATCAGCCCTATTCGTCAGTTCGAACGCAGTCGAAAACCTTCATCGTATCTCGATTTTAGTTTATCCTGGACGAAGTTAAAGAGTTCGATATGACAAAAATATATTGATTAATGTTATAAACTGAATTAAAAGCATAAAAAAAGGAAATCGTGAGATTTCCTTTTTTTATTAAAAGAATATTTTACAAATCAATTTTCTTAACCTCAGTCTTGCTAACACTTAATGCTGACATTACGGAGTCAATATTATTTTTATTAACTGTTTTGGCAAAACCATCTGGTATAATTACAATTCTAAAAGTTTGACTTTGCGTCCAGCTTGGCTCTAAAGTATTAAGACTGAAATTAGCCGAAAGAAAGATTTTAACATCAAATCTAGTATAATCAAAATTAAAATTTAATTCCCCTCCATCATTAAAATAATACGTTTGAGGCATTAATTTCCAAATATCTTGCCCATTTACAGTATCATACAAATGATATACTAAAACGGAATCAGAGGAGTAAAGTGGCGGATCAAATACGACCAAACGACTATAATTATTATTGGAATTGAATGAAGTTGTAACTTCAAACACTTCTGTTCTAGGGCCATTATCCACATCATCATATACTTCAGTTACTTCGCAACTTTGTAGTGTCATCATCCCGATGAAAACTAAAAATAAGGTAATTTTTTTCATTCGTTATAGCTTTAATAATTTATACTTTAAAACTCTATTCATGAATTGTGCCAAAGTTTATTTTAAAAAATAATGCACTTTTGGGAAATGGAAAAAGAACTTAAATTACACATGATAATGTTAGGCTGTACATCAGAAGGCCGGTTAATAGAACAGCATGATATTTTTTTTTGGAATTGGTAATTCCTTGAAAGAATTGATTCCACACATGAATACTTTTTGGCCCGAAGCCAAAGGAAAACTTCTCATTGATACTTGGCGAGAAGCTTTTGTGATGAAAAGCTTCTCGATACTTTTTGGCTTATTAAACTCCCGTTTCAAAACATCTTATTTCAAGCCAAAAAACTCGAAGTGACGGTACGAAATAACGAAACAAAATGCCTGAATCGAACTGACGTTTTTTAATCACATTCGACGGGTTAAACTAACAATTAGACAGTCGCATATCGAATTAGCGCACAAAAAAAGCATCCGCGAAAACGGATGCTTTTTAGTTAAAATTAGTTTTATAATTATTCAGAAGAAATTACTTTTTTAATACTGCTTCCGCGATTAGTAGTTACTTTTACAACATAAACTTGGTCTCTTCCTCTATTCAATTTTAGATCAAGCGTAACTTCTTTATTCAAATAACTATTGGTATCGGATTTAGAAAGAACCGAAATACCTTGTGAATCAAACACTTCTATTTTTACATCCGATTTGTAGTCAAAATCATATCTTATGGTAAGCTGATCTTTGAAAGGAACAGGGTACGTAGTAAAACCTGCAGTTTCAGTTTTTGTTTCTATCGGCGCAACGGCTTCAGTAGTTTTAGCAGCTTGTGAGGGTGCCGCACAAGTAGCCGTTGCACTACTGCAATTAGCCGGAGAAGAAGTACAATTAGCTGGGCTCGTAGCTGTAACACTTGGATTAGAACCTGCCGCAAGATTACTGAATATAACTGGCACATTTGCCACAGCCATAACACCTGGATTAGCACCATTTAATTTGTAAGTGTATCCAATAATAGGATTACAAACCTCGATACTACCAGTTGCTGGCCCACAAAGTGACGGCTGAGTTATTTTTAATGAAGGTGCTGATGGCGTTGCAGGTTGTGAATTTACAGTAATATTATCCCCTGCTGTACTACATATACCAATGGAAGCAGCAAATTCATAAATACCAGGGACTACTGAACTAAACACTCCGCTAACGGCTGTGTATTTTAAAACATCTGATTGCTTAAGCGTATAGGCAACTGCATTAACAGGTGATGTTACATTAACGGTTCCCGTAGCAATAGAACAGGTTGGCTGAACAACTGTAGCCGCTGGTTTCGCAATTGGAGTCGGTCCTCCAACTGTTTTAGGTATAATAATACTACAGTTATTAGGAAGAGTAGAATCTGTTATCGTAACATTGTAATTACCGACAGCAAGATTGGTAAAAATTGTTGAGCCACCAGCAACAACGGGAACTGGAGTACCATTTCCTAATTTGACACTATAAGGTGGCAAACCACCAAATGGAGCCACAGTAATAGAACCTCCTGCAGTACAAGTAGCATTGACAGCTGTAAGAGTTCCATTAACCCCTGCATTAATTTCTATAAAAGGTAAGGTACCGCATTTCGGAGCAATTTTACTTGATTCCAATGGACATGACGCATTATCAGTTGCTGCAGTCCATGCTAAATACAAATTAGTAATCACCAATCTTTGCCCACACAAATATGTAACATTCCCAAAATTCAAAGCTGTTATCTGATTGGGAGGAAGTGCAGCTTCATACCCTGGAAGTGGAGTACTATTACATCCGCTTATTGACTCAGAAGAAACGAAAGTAGTACCATTATATCTCTCTAACGTTCCCCAGAAAGCAAAAGACGTTCTGTTTGATCCTGTAGTATTGTTAATAGATAATGTCAAGGTTCTGATCACAGTATTGCCCGGAGTACATGAATTACATGGATCTCCACCAGTCAGCTTTGCTTCAACTAATTGTAAATCTTTGGAAGTACATCTCTTAGGATCTGGAAAAACTTGTGCAAATACATTAAAAGAACTTAAGTAACTAACTATTAAAAACATACATGCATTTCTAAAAGAAAAAAAAGTTCTCTCACCCAATAGCTTCAATAAACTATCATGAATAAAACATCGGATATGAGTACTGTTTATTAGTGATTTTGGATAAAAATCTGATTCATTGAACGTTAAAAAGCCTAATGATGATATTTTGTTTTTCGGTAAAAAGCAACCTATTATTTTACTAGGTAAATGTCCGAAAAACTGCTGAAGTGTAGTATTTTTCATAATATTGTAATTTTACTCCATAGTTGTTAAAAAATAGGAAACCAGTAAACTTGGGAAAGAAAAAATCATATAAAACGAAATACCTCCATAAGAGTTCATGAAGTAAACTATCGTCAAAAGAATATTTTATTTTGGGGGAATAAACTACCTTTTATTAACCAAATTGGGGCTTTAAAAGAAACTTAAAAACCTTAATTTCAAATTAATAAATAAGTTAAAAAAAGAAAGTTTTTCGATTTAAGCGATAAGCTTCCCGTATTAAAAAACACCTTCAAAAAAATTGAAGAACTCCTTCATCAAAAGGATATTTTATTGCGTAGAACAATAACTAAATTCTTTTTATTTACCAATGTAGGGGCTTTACAAAATAATCTAAAATCAATTTAAAAAAAAAGGGATAAATAAACCTCGAAAGCAAAAGCTTTCGAGGTTTAATTTTATACTCTAATCCGTTTATTTTTTGGACCAGATGATTATTTACAACCTATTTTGAAGAAATTACTTTTTTCACACTACTTCCTCTGTTGGTAGTTACTTTTACAACATACACTTCTGATCTATCTACATGAGAATTAAGATTTAGTGTAACTTCTTTGTTCAAATAACTATTACTATCCATTTTTGAAAGTACTGAAACACCTTGTGAATTAAGTACATCGATTTTTACATCAGATACATAATCAAAATTATATCTAACAGTAAGTTGGTCTTTGAAAGGAACAGGATAGGCATCAAAACTTGCTTTATCACCCAAGCCATCTCCTCCTTTTGTAGCACTAGTTCCTCCTAACGGACATCCTGAATTATTAAGAATATCCAATTGAGTTGCTAATTTTCCAGGTGCGCTTCCTCCTGCTAAATAGGCCGCATTAACGGCATCTATAACTGATTGCGGACTATCAGAATAAGGTGCAGGATAATCAACTTCGTCGCTACAAGTATTCAATAAAGCGGCTACTCCTTGACGAGCTAAATTAAAAATACCTCCACCACCTAAATTCAGCGCTTGCAATAAAGTTAAATCAGCAAGATTGGACGGTGCATTTACAAACACATCTCCAAACAACATTGAAGGAGTATAGTTTGAACACCATCTATTAGTATGGTTTTTCCAGTATCCTAAAGTACAACCCTCAAATGCACAAATTTGATTAGTAACCAGAACCACATCAGAAGCGGTACATCCATTTACTGGATCAGTAACGGTTAATGTGTACGTACCGGCTGCATTTACAGTTGGTGTAGCTGTTGTAGCTCCAGAAACAATGTTTCCGCCATTGCTGGCAATCCAGGAGAAAGTTGCTCCTGCTGTAGAGGAAGATCCTGATAATAATGCAGTAGTTTGACCACATAATATCTGAACATCAACCCCTGCATTTACATTAGGCGGCGTATTATTTAAGGTTACTAAAGCTACGTCGGTAGCAGTACATCCATTTAATGGATCAGTAACAGTTAATGTATACGTACCGGCTGCATTTACAGTTGGTGTAGCTGTGGTAGCACCCGAAACGATGTTACCGCCAAGACTCGCAACCCAAGAGAAAGTAGCACCTGCTGTTGTGGAAGAACCACTCAAGGCGATTGAAGTTATCGTACAAGTCAATACTTTGTCAGCCCCTGCATTTGCGTTAGGTGCAGTATTGTTTAACGTTACTAAGGCTACATCAGTAGCAGTACATCCATTGGCTGGATTAGTAACAGTTAATGTATATGTACCCGCTGCATTTACTGTTGGTGTGGCTGTGGCAGCACCGGAAACGATGTTTCCGCCAAGACTTGCAACCCAAGAGAAAGTAGCCCCCGCTGTTGTAGATGAACCACTCAAGGCAATTGAAGTTATGGTACAAGTCAATACCTTATCAGCTCCTGCATTTGCATTTGGTGCAGTATTGTTAAGTGTTACTAAGGCTACATCAGTAGCGGTACATCCATTGGCTGGATTAGTAACAGTTAATGTATATGTACCCGCTGCATTTACTGTTGGTGTAGCTGTGGTAGCTCCAGAAACGATGTTACCGCCAAGACTCGCAACCCAAGAGAAGGTAGCGCCTGCTGTTGTAGACGAACCGCTCAAGGCGATTGAAGTTATCGTACAAGTCAATACTTTGTCTGCTCCTGCATTTGCATTTGGTGTATTAGCATCAAGAGTTACTAACGCTACATCAGTAGCAGTACATCCATTGATTGGATTAGTAACGGTTAATGTATACGTACCGGCTGCATTTACAGTTGGTGTAGCTGTTGTAGCACCCGAAACGATGTTTCCACCAAGACTCGCAACCCAAGAGAAGGTAGCGCCTGCTGTTGTAGACGAAGCACTCAACGCAATTGAAGTTATGGTACAAGTCAACACTTTATCGGCTCCTGCATTCGCGTTTGGTGCCGTATTGTTTAACGTTACTAAAGCTACGTCGGTAGCAGTACATCCATTTAATGGATCAGTAACAGTTAATGTATACGTACCGGCTGCATTTACAGTTGGTGTGGCTGTGGTAGCACCCGAAACGATGTTACCGCCAAGACTCGCAACCCAAGAGAAGGTAGCACCTGCTGTTGTGGAGGAACCACTTAAGGCGATTGAAGTTATCGTACAAGTCAATACTTTGTCAGCCCCTGCATTTGCGTTAGGTGCAGTATTGTTTAACGTTACTAAGGCTACATCAGTAGCAGTACATCCATTTAATGGATTAGTAACAGTTAATGTATATGTACCCGCTGCATTTACTGTTGGTGTGGCTGTGGTAGCACCCGAAACGATGTTTCCGCCAAGACTTGCAACCCAAGAGAAAGTAGCCCCTGCTGTTGTGGATGAACCACTCAAGGCAATTGAAGTTATGGTACAAGTCAATACCTTATCAGCTCCTGCATTTGCATTTGGTGCAGTATTGTTAAGTGTTACTAAGGCTACATCAGTAGCGGTACATCCATTGGCTGGATTAGTAACAGTTAATGTATATGTACCCGCTGCATTTACTGTTGGTGTAGCTGTGGTAGCTCCAGAAACGATGTTACCGCCAAGACTCGCAACCCAAGAGAAGGTAGCGCCTGCTGTTGTAGACGAACCGCTCAAGGCGATTGAAGTTATCGTACAAGTCAATACTTTGTCTGCTCCTGCATTTGCATTTGGTGTATTAGCATCAAGAGTTACTAACGCTACATCAGTAGCAGTACATCCATTTACTGGATCAGTAACGGTTAATGTATACGTACCGGCTGCATTTACAGTTGGTGTAGCTGTTGTAGCACCCGAAACGATGTTTCCACCAAGACTAGCAACCCAAGAGAAGGTAGCGCCTGCTGTTGTAGAGGAACCACTCAACGCAATTGAAGTTATGGTACAAGTCAGCATTTTATCGGCTCCTGCATTGGCATTTGGTGCCGTATTGTTTAACGTTACTAAAGCTACATCGGTAGCAGTACATCCATTGGCTGGATCGGTAACTGTTAACGTATACGTACCGGCTGCATTTACAGTTGGTGTAGCTGTGGTAGCACCCGAAACGATGTTACCGCCAAGACTCGCAACCCAAGAGAAAGTAGCACCTGCTGTTGTGGAGGAACCACTCAAGGCGATTGAAGTTATTGTACAAGTCAATACTTTGTCAGCTCCTGCATTTGCGTTAGGTGCAGTATTGTTTAACGTTACTAAGGCTACATCAGTAGCAGTACATCCATTGGCTGGATTAGTAACAGTTAATGTATATGTACCCGCTGCATTTACTGTTGGTGTAGCTGTGGCAGCACCGGAAACGATGTTACCGCCAAGACTCGCAACCCAAGAGAAGGTAGCGCCTGCTGTTGTGGAGGAACCGCTCAAGGCAATTGAAGTTATGGTACAAGTCAATACCTTATCAGCGCCAGCATTTGCGTTAGGTGCAGTATTGTTTAACGTTACTAAGGCTACATCAGTAGCAGTACATCCATTGGCTGGATCAGTAACAGTTAACGTATACGTACCCGCAGCATTTACAGTTGGTGTAGCTGTGGTGGCTCCAGAAACGATGTTACCGCCAAGACTCGCAACCCAAGAGAAGGTAGCTCCTGCTGTTGTAGACGAACCGCTCAAGGCTATTGAAGTTATAGTACAAGTTAAAACTTTATCTGCTCCTGCATTAGCGTTAGGTGCCGTATTGTTTAACGTTACTAAGGCTACATCAGTAGCAGTACATCCATTGGCTGGATCAGTAACAGTTAATGTATACGTACCTGCTGCATTTACAGTTGGTGTTGCTGTTGCAGCACCAGAAACGATGTTTCCACCAAGACTCGCAACCCAAGAGAAGGTAGCGCCTGCTGTTGTGGAGGAGCCGCTCAAGGCAATTGAAGTAGTGGTACAATTCAACACTTTGTCTGCTCCTGCATTGGCATTTGGCGGCGTATTGTTTAACGTTACCAAGGCTACATCGGTAGCGGTACATAAACTATTGGCTGCACTGGTAACGGTTAAGGTATACGTACCTGTCGCATTAACAATTGGTGTGGCTGTATTTGCTCCTGAAACGATGTTTCCACCATTACTTGCAACCCAAGAGAATGTCCCTCCTGATGTGGTTGAACTTCCGCTTAATGCAATGGAAGTTGTTGTACAAGTTAAAACTTTATCTGCACCGGCATTAGCATTTGGAGTAAAATCCAAATTCAACTGAACGGGAGCTCCCGGAAAATCCTTTAATTCAGATTGCGTTGAATTTCCTGAAGACCGTGTTCTAATAAACAGCGTACTGAGTGTAAAGCATGGATTACTATTCGCTGCGAACACTTGTGTAAGATTGATAGCACCCTCAGCCCATTGATTAGGAGCATAAACACCAGGAAAGGTTCCATAGGTATCAAAGGGTACTGTGGTAGTCGAGAAGTTATTGGTAATATAAATTTCGCCCAAAAACTCAGAGTTGGGATGAACTACATATTCATAACCGCCTCCTGCTATTGCCTCCCATTTCCGAATCACGACGGTAGCATCACCGCCTCCCTGGGTAAATTCAATAGTGACCAATACGTCACCGACTGTACGACCACCCTGAGTTCCTAAGGTAGTAAATCCGCCACTGCCACCTGTGATTGGTGCAACACCAGTTGTGGGGTCAACGGCGCCAAAGGTGGCACCAGTAATCGTTAAGGGAGCCTGCAAAAACTCGAAATCTATGTAACTGCTCCCATTGGTCACCTGACGGTCACCTGCAAAAAGAGCCCACAAATCCGTAGCTACTCCAGGTCCACTAGTACCCGAAACAAAGGTTAGACCATCAATACTTACTCCTCCTGTTACACCTGGATCACCATAACTAAAATGAGCGCCCGTGTTTTGGATTTCGTTTTTGGGAGGTGAAGATCCTGCTCCCCAAGTATAGGTGTTTGGATTATCATTTATTTTATTGGAAGAGGTGAATATGGTTGGATCATTTTGATAAGCATCCTTCAACTGATAGGTAACCGGCACAGTGACCGTGGCAGTGGGTTTGTAAAAAACTTCACCGGTAAATGGGTTAATCAAGCCATGACCGGCTATAGTAGGATGCAATTTGTCAAACAAGTCGCCTACAAATTCATACATAGTGCCAATAGGTTCATGAGCAAAGGCGTCGCCGTCAATTGCATGCCCGGCAGTCCCACCCACATTTAAGGGCGGTGATACAGGTGCTACCCCTTGAATGTTCTGCGCATTAACCGTATAACCCGTCATTAAAATTGCCACCAACATAAGGGGCAAAGCAAGCGACTGGCGCCAATAGTTGAGCGATAACCTTGACAGCCGATTAAGAAGAGCCGTGAAATTAAATTTTGAGAAACCTGCGTTGAAACGCCAGGAAAAAGTGCGGCAATAGTCTTGCACACTTTTTATCGTAGAGAATATAAATTTTTTCATAATAATTTGGTTTTAAGACCATATTATTAATAAGTAAAGTGCAAGTAGAAGTTGGGTTTTCGAAAAATTGAAAAGTCCTGTTTCATAGAGTGTAGTTTAATACCATAAATTAGAAAAAAAGGAAGTTACAAATCGGGGCATTAAAAATTGATAAGTTACGAACCAACCTTCATAAACGCATTTATGAAGTACGCCATCATTCAAAGGATTTTTATTGTGGGGAACAATAACTAAATTCTTTTATTAACCAGATTGTTGCTTTAAAAAGCAATCTTACAAACTCTAATCTAAAACAATCAGCATTGAAATTAATAAAATAGACACAAACAAAAGTTTTCTAACTCAGCGAGAAAACTTAAAAAAAACGAAACAACTTCAAAAAACACCTACATGAAGTACTCCATCATCCAAAGAATTTTTTTATTATGAGGAATAAAAAAATCTTTTATTAACCTAAAAGTCGTTAGTATAAAACGACTTAATTATGAAAAATTTTGTTAACCAAAGTTAGGTATTACATCAAAAAAAGAAAACAAAAAAAACCTAAACAAGACAAAATTCTATTATTCCCGACAAGAGACACTATTCGCTAAGAAAAGGTTTACAGCTATAAAATATTAATACTGAATTACTGGTTAACTAATTGATAATCAGCTAATTAAATAATTTATTATTTAAATTTTGTTAATAAAAAAACAATGTTAAAAACAATAAAATTATTTAACACATGGATTATTAATGTCGATTTTTTACCCAACATCTCATTAAAAATATCCAAATCTTATAAGTATTAAAAATGATTGCTATTTTAAGCTTTCAAAAACTTCATAAGGGTCTAAAACATTGATTTTTATTCTTCCAGAATAGTATGAGGCTCTAAAAATGGCACTAAAAAAGACCCTTCATTGCTGAAAGGTCTTTTGTGTTAAAAATTACAATTCGATTCTAATTTCTATTTTACGACAACAGTATTGTTTCTTAAAATTTTGCTAAAAAATAACACATGAGAAGACAAGGCATTTTCCCAATATTCCCAAGTATGTGCTCCTGGGCGTTCGTATAATCATGAGAAAGTATATTGGGAAAATCTTCCAGCATATGTTCCTGAACCTAATAGATGCAAAAAATGTTTAAAATGATAATTGTTATCATTTTACTTTTGGACATTCTAAAAAGGAGTTTTAGTAGTTTCCCAAGAATTAATACTTGGGTGCTTAGTCAAAATTTAAAAAAATTCATAAATAAGACAAAAAAATTAGTAACTTTACTAGACTTTTCCGAAAAAGGAACAAATAACAACTGTCTGAATATCACCTACTTTAAGACTCGTCTATTCCTTTTCTTATACCTTTTTTCTCTTAGTTTATTAATCTAATTCAGTATCCAATTAAAAGAACACTTACGATGAAAATAATACTTACAGGTGCAACGGGCGTTTTGGGTTCTCAAATCATGTATGAAATTCTCGAACTATTCATAAACGAGGGAATTGACGGGAAACTTTTCTTGATTTCCAGAAGCAAAGGAAAAAAAACTGCCTTGGACCGCATAAACGAATTGCTATCTAGCAACTATACACCCCAAATCCTAAAAGAGAAAGGGCTTGAAAAATTAGACCAATACATCGAAATCATCGATACGGATTTGGATTCTATAAAGGAGAATTTTTCAAATAAGATTGATGGCGCCTATTTTATCCATTCGGCAGGGTTTGTCAATTTATCGACAGATGAGGAGCATCGTGAGAAAATATTTGATGAAAACACTAAGAATACCAAAGTCATTTTAAACAATTTTCATCATTTCATAAAAAAATTCATTTACATTGGAACAGCTTTTTCCTCTGGAGAACGCACGGGATTAGTAGACAACGACTTTCATAATCTGGATTTCGTCCCAAAGCATCGCAACGCTTATGAAAATGCCAAATTTCATTCGGAAAACTTTGTAGCCAAACGATGTAAAGCCTTGGGATTACCTTTTCAAATACTGCGTCCAAGCGTTATTTGCGGAAAAATGTTAGGAACCGAAAACAACTATTTCATCTCCAAATACATGGTTTTCTACCTCTTGGCCAAATTTTTCCACTTTGCTGCCCAAAGAAAAACCGAACAGGAAAATGTGCGCTTTATGATTAATGAAAAAACCGGCTTGAATATCATTCCTGTCGATTATGTGGCCAAAGTGATTGTTTCCGTTTTCAGAAGAGATGACATTCAACAACTCAATATTGTCAGCCATAATAGCTTAAATCTCGTGAAGGGATTGGAATTGATTATGAAGGAAGTTGGATACACCAATTATACCATAATTAAAAACAGCCCGCATTTCGAGTATCAAAACACCACCGAAAAATTGTATTACGAGAGCATAGGCAAACACCTAAAACCCTATCTCGTGTCCAGTGCCAAACAATTTAACACTACTTTATTAAATTCCATTCTAGAAATTCCAATACTTGATGATGAAACATTTACTCAATTGATTAGATACGCTAGATTAAACAATTTCAAAGATGTCAACGTTTAATTTTGTTCCCTAATTAAGTATTCTTTACAGTTCTGATGGATTCCGATAGCTATCGGAGGAGGAAACTCCACACAGTTATTAGACACCGTTTGAGGTGAGAGTTTGAGATAAATGTTTGTAATACGAAAAAGACCTCTCATCACTGAAAGGTCTTTTATAAAATCTATTACTATAAATGTAGTTTACATATTTCTTCTGTATTGACCACCCACTTCAAATAAAGCCGAAGTGATTTGTCCCAAAGAACAAACTTTCGTCGCCTCCATTAAGTGTTCGAATAAATTTTCGTTTTTAATGGCCGCTTCCTGAAGCGTATTTAAATGTTCCTTTACTAAATCCTGATTGGACTGATGTAAATGGTTCAACATATCAATTTGGTATTGTTTTTCTTCTTCGGTGGCACGAATTACTTCGGCTGGAATAACCGTTGGAGAACCTTTGGAACTTAAAAAAGTATTTACACCAATAATTGGGAATTCACCTGTATGTTTTAAAGTTTCGTAATACAAGCTTTCTTCTTGAATTTTAGAACGTTGGTACATGGTTTCCATAGCGCCAAGCACACCTCCACGCTCTGTAATTCGGTCGAATTCCAATAAAACAGCAGCTTCCACTAAATCCGTTAGTTCTTCGATAATGAAAGCACCTTGAATTGGATTTTCATTTTTAGCCAATCCTAATTCTTTATTAATAATCAATTGGATTGCCATTGCTCGACGTACGGATTCTTCCGTAGGCGTTGTAATTGCTTCATCATAGGCATTGGTGTGCAATGAATTACAGTTATCATAAATCGCATACAAAGCTTGCAAAGTCGTACGAATATCATTGAAGTCAATTTCCTGTGCGTGCAAAGAACGTCCAGAAGTCTGAATGTGGTATTTCAACATTTGAGCCCGTTCGTTAGCGCCGTATTTATTTTTCATGGCTTTCGCCCAAATTTTACGTGCCACCCGACCAATAACTGCGTATTCCGGATCTACTCCATTCGAGAAAAAGAAAGATAAATTTGGTCCAAAATCATTGATGCTCATTCCACGACTCAAATAATATTCCACATACGTGAAACCATTCGATAATGTGAAAGCCAACTGCGTGATAGGATTTGCTCCTGCTTCGGCAATGTGATACCCTGAAATAGAAACCGAATAAAAGTTTCTAACATTTTTAGTAATGAAATATTCCTGCACGTCGCCCATTAATCGAAGGGCAAATTCAGTAGAGAAAATACAGGTATTTTGTGCTTGATCTTCTTTAAGAATATCTGCTTGAACTGTTCCACGAACTTGAGATAGCGTTCTTGTTTTGATTTCGTTATAAACATCCAAAGGTAAAACCTGATCTCCGGTAACGCCCAAAAGCATCAACCCTAAACCGTTGTTTCCTTCCGGCAAACCGCCTTGATAATGCGGTCTTTCGACTCCTTTTGCTGCATATATTTTGTTGATTTTTACTTCAACTTCTTTTTCAAGACCGTTTTCTTTGATGTAAAACTCACATTGTTGATCAATCGCTGCATTCATGAAAAAGCCTAACAACATGGGTGCCGGGCCATTAATAGTCATACTTACCGAAGTCATCGCATGGACCAAATCGAAACCGGAATATAATTTTTTGGCATCATCCAAGCAACAAATAGACACTCCGGCATTCCCTATTTTTCCATAAATATCAGGACGTACATGTGGATCATTTCCGTATAAAGTCACACTGTCAAAAGCAGTCGACAATCGTTTTGCAGGCAATCCTGCACTCACATAATGAAAACGTTTGTTGGTTCTTTCCGGTCCGCCTTCACCGGCAAACATTCTTGATGGATCTTCTCCCTCCCGTTTGAAAGGATATAAACCTGCTGTAAAAGGAAATTCTCCAGGAACATTTTCCTGCAAACACCAACGTAAAATATCGCCCCAAGCTTGGTACTTTGGTAATGCTATTTTCGGTATTTGAGAATGAGAAAGTGATTCCGTATGCGTAGCCATTTTTATTTCTCTGTCACGAACTTTAAAGGTATAAACCGGATTCTTGTACTTGTTTACTTTTTCGTTCCAAGTCAATAAAATTTCCCAATTGTACGGATCTAAATCCATTTTTACTTTATCGAATTGATTCAGTAAAAGATTTAGAAAAATTTTATTTTCAGCAACCCCTTGTTTTACGAGTTCCAGAGCGCTTGGCAATACAGAGTCATCATCAATACCAGTTTTATTTATAACTGGAAATTTTCCCGAAACACTTTCAATCGTTTTAAAAATACCGTATAATTTTTGAGCTACTTGTTCTTGGCTTACCGCCGTAACATCATATTTCCTGTTGCTTTCGGCAATTTCAGATAAATAACGCGTTCTGTGTGGCGGAATAACGAAGATTTTTTCGCTCATTTCGCGCGTGATTTGAAACGTTGATTTCAAATCAGAATTCGTTTTTTCATGGACTTTATCCATGATCGCTTTGTACAGCGTATTCATTCCCGGATCGTTGAACTGCGAAGCAATCGTCCCGAAAACCGGAAGTGTATCTAAATTAGCATCCCAAAGATTATGGTTACGTTGGTATTGTTTTTTCACGTCTCGTAACGCATCAAGAGAACCGCGTTTGTCGAATTTGTTTATTGCTACCAAGTCAGCAAAATCAAGCATATCGATTTTTTCCAATTGGGTTGCAGCACCAAATTCCGGTGTCATTACATATAAGGATACATCAGAATGGTCCATAATCTCCGTATCGGATTGACCGATTCCCGAAGTCTCCAAGATAATAATATCATATTTTGCTGCTTTAATCACTTGAATCGCATCGGCAACATATTTAGACAAAGCCAAATTCGATTGACGTGTTGCCAATGAACGCATGTAAACACGAGGATTATTGATGGCATTCATACGGATTCTATCTCCCAACAATGCACCACCCGTTTTTCTTTTGGATGGATCGACAGATATTAATCCGATTGTTTTTTCCGGGAAATCGATTAGAAAACGACGCACTAATTCATCCACTAATGATGACTTTCCTGCTCCACCCGTTCCTGTAATTCCAAGAACCGGAATCGTACTGTTTTCATTCTTTTTTTGGATTGCTTCCAAAGTTTTGGCCGCTACATCAGGGAAATTTTCTGCTGATGAAATGATTCTGCCAATTGCTTTTGGATTTTTTTCTTCCAAATGATCGATTTCATCGCTTAGTTTGTCTCCGATAGGGTAATCAGATTGTTGTACTAAATCATTTATCATTCCCTGCAATCCCATAGCGCGTCCATCATCTGGCGCATAAATTCTGGTGATTCCGTACGCTTGCAATTCGGCAATTTCAGAAGGCAGAATTACACCTCCGCCGCCACCAAATATTTTGATTTGCCCTGCTCCTTTTTCTTGAAGCAAGTCATACATGTATTTGAAATATTCGTTATGCCCTCCTTGATAGGATGTTATTGCAATAGCATTGGCATCTTCTTGTATCGCAGTATTTACTACTTCTTCAACGCTGCGGTCGTGGCCCAAATGGATTACCTCAACACCTGTAGACTGAATAATCCTACGCATAATGTTGATTGCGGCATCGTGACCGTCAAAAAGTGCAGCTGCGGTAACAATTCTTACTTTATTGTTAGGGATATATGGCTTTTGTTGCTCCATTTTATGAATATGATAATTTAAGCCTGCAATTTACGATTTTATTTTAAAAATCATTTGATATTGCTTCTGGTTGTTAATAAATAAGGAAGAATTTTGTTATTTAGCCCCGATTAAAGCGGCATCCCTCGCTTTTTTTGGCGAGGATATAGCGGAAAGCGGGACAAATGTTGATTAATAAACTAAAGTTTGTGCTCCTAAAGAATAGTTGGCTTTGTTTTTGAATAAATAGTATTTTTACAAAAGCCATATGGCACATCAAGAAAAAAAGTAATTTACGATGAAAAAAATTTTAATGGTAATGATGGCGGTTTCACTTTCCGGTTGTGCAGAAATGCAACAGGTTTTGAATCAATTGCCACAGACGCAAGGAATTGGCGGTGTTGATATTGCAGGAGGCTTGAAGGAAGCGCTGAATAATGGGATTTCGAAACAGGTAACAAAATTGACCGCAGTAGATGGTTTTTACAGAAATGAAGCCGTAAAAATTTTATTGCCGGAAGAATTGAGAAAAGTGGATGCTGGTTTAAGAAGAATAGGACTCAGTTCTTTGGCTGACGAAGGGTTGAAAGTGTTGAATCGTGCTGCTGAAGACGCGGTTAAGGAAGCGACTCCAATATTTGTTGACGCCATCAGAAACATGACTTTTATGGATGCCAAATCGATTTTGATGGGAAATGAAAGTTCGGCTACGAATTATTTACAAAACAGTACTTCAACTGCTTTGTACGGAAAATTTAATCCTGTGATTAAAAATTCGTTTACTAAAGTGGGTGCAGATAAAGTTTGGACCAACATTATTACAAAATACAACAGTATTCCTTTAGTAAATAAAGTGAATCCAGATTTGACTGATTACGTCACCAATCAAGCGTTGAATGGCGTTTTTAAGATGGTTGCCGTTGAAGAGAAAAACATCAGAACAAATTTGAGTGCCAGAACTTCTGTTTTATTGCAAAAGGTTTTTGCGATGCAGGACAAAAGATAACTTGAAATTCGGCGGCTAAAATAGCGGCATTAATAACCCCGGATTTTATCAAAAAAGACCTATTGAAATATGTAAACCATTAGAAATGCAAAAAATAACCATACTCATTCATTGTGAAGACCAAAAAGGAATCATTGCCGCAGTGACCAATTTTATATTAAAAATAGAAGGTAATATTGTTTATATTGACCAACATGTTGATGTAGAACAGAATGAGTTTTTTATGCGTTTAGAATGTGAATTGACCAATAAAGAAATAGGTTTAGCATCGATACAAAATGATTTTCATCAAACGATTGTCCAAGATTTCAATATGTCATGGGAGATTTACACTAAAGATCAAAAACCAAAAATGGCATTGTTTGTATCTAAATACGACCATTGTTTATTTGATATTTTGGGTCGTTACAGTGCTGGGGAATTGAATGTAGAAATTCCGCTGATTGTTAGCAATCACGAGGATTTAAGACCTATTGCAGAACGTTTTAATATTCCTTTTCACTGTATTCCTTTTACCAAAGAAAACAAAGCAGAAGGGGAACAACAGCAAATTGAATTGCTTAAAAAATACGGAATTGACTTTATTGTACTGGCACGCTACATGCAAATCATCACACCAAATTTGATTGCATTGTATGAAAATAAAATCATCAACATTCATCATTCCTTTTTACCGGCTTTCCCGGGAGCAAAACCGTATCATTCTGCTTTCAAAAGAGGCGTGAAAATCATTGGTGCCACCAGTCATTATGTTACGCAAGAGCTGGACGAAGGTCCAATTATTGAGCAGGACATTACCCGTGTTTCACATATTAATTCCATTGAGGATTTTATCATGAAAGGACGAGATCTGGAACGTATCGTTTTGGCAAGAGCCATAAAACTGCATTCGGAACGAAAAACAATGGTTTTCAGCAATAAAACAGTTGTGTTTTCTTAAAATCCTCTCCCCAACCCTCTCCAAAGGAGAGGGAGCCAAAACCCCACAGAATTAAAGAATATTCTCTATTATATAAAAATGCTCACTTTTGGCGAGCATTTTTTGATTACTTTTTTAACCTGAAACTTCAATTTCTTTAGTTATTCCATCACTATCAAATACTACTTTGGTATAGAATGATTTTGATTTTTTATGCGTTGGATACCAATCTCGATTTTCTTCAACAAGGATAAAAAGCCCCGTATCGTTGCCTAAAACAACGAATTTATTGAGTTTGGGTTGTTTTAAAAATACAGAAAGACCGTATTTATTAAACATTTCATCACTAAGTTGGGAAACATTTTTAGTGACAAAACCTATCTCGCTAACGGAAACAATTGATGAACCATCAAATGGTTTCTCAGAAGCATTATCCAAACTGAAACGGGCGATGAATTCCAAAATATTTCCATTATTGTCATAGAAATAAAAAGACTTGGCATTCCAATTATAAAAATCGGCGATTTTATCAGGCGGAATTACCTCCAAAATTTCTGTCTTCTTTTCTATCCAGGCAAAGGCTTCTAATAATTTATTATTGGGTATGTCAAAAGCAAAATGATATACCGGTTTTAAATTATTGGAAGACCGAAAAGTTAGTTTTGTGGAACCTGCGGCAAATGAAATAGTCGATTTATTTTTCGAAATAGTTTTTAACCCGATGACGTTGTTATAAAACAATTCCGTTTCATCGAGAGTATCTGTCAACAATTCCAATTCGAAAATATTCATTTTATTTAAATTCAAAGTGTTTTTATCTTTCTAACTAATCAACCTCAACTCCTAAACGCTTAGCAGCAAAATCATTATGAATATCAAAGATGGTCCTAATCTCGATCTATACCATAGTATCAGACGGCATCAAAATCCTTAAATAAATACTAAAGAATTAAAGTTAAAGAAACTTAACTTATGTACAACAAAGTAATAACAAAATCTTAACAGCAAAACACCTCCTTATGTGTGATCTTTGCATAGTAATAAACTGGTTATTTATTATTTTGGTTTTGGTTAGTTAAAGAATTGCCTGCATTTATAATGCAGGCATTTTTTTATTTAGCCGCATTTATAAAAGAAAGAACCGCATCGTTAAAAGCATTAGGTTGCTCCACATTTACTACATGTCCACATTTTTCTATTACAAAGAGTTTTGACGATTTATAATGATTTTCGACAACTTTCCTAACTGATGGCAAAAACATATAATCCTCTTCACCCATAACATAAAGCGTAGGAATATTCAATTCGACCTGACGGAACCACTTAAGAACCGGGTTTATTTCGGCAGTTAGTTTAAACCATTTGATAAACTCTTTTTGGTATAATTTCTTGGCCTCATTGATAAAAAGCACACGGGATTGTTTGTGACTTTTTTTAGGCATGATGACAAAAGCAAAAAACTTATATAAAACCAAATAAGGCAATACATATTTAAACATATTTCCCAATCGCATCAATACTTGAGAACGGAAATTCATTTTCAGGATAGCACCCCCAAGAATCATGCTTTGCACGCGTTCCGGATACATTTCAGCCAATTGTCTGATGAGTATGGTACCCAATGAAATACCAACAAAATGTGATTTTTTAATTTTTAGAAAATCTAAGACTTCCAGAATATCATTGGCCAAAGCCGAAAAAGTATATTTCTGTTTGAAAGCCGTTTTTAAAGTGGGTTTTGATTCCCCGTGACCCCGCAAATCTAACAACAATACATTATACTGTTTTTTAAAATCACGAATTTGTTTGAACCAAATAGAAGAACTTCCACCAGCACCATGGACAAAAGTTACCCACTGATCGCTGCTTTTATTTTCGTAAATGGTATAGTTAATCACGTTTTAATTTTTTTTGTAAAAATAGGACTTTAATTTTAAATCCCAATCTTAACAAAAAATAATGCTATTTTAAAGATTGTATACCGTAAATTTGCAAAAAAATTACACCCATGAAAGGATTATTGAAAGAGAAAAGTGAAATAGAAAAGCTTAAAAGAGAATACCAAATGTTCTCAGAACAAAATTTAAACATCGAAAAATCTACTGTTAAGTCTACCATGACAACAGAAGAATTAGTTTTAGAAGAATGTGAATTATAATTTTTGATGCATTTTTTTAAAATAGTCAAACGCTTTTAGCAACCTGCTTCCATACCAAGAAAACATTTCGCCATCTACAAACACCGTTTTGGCATGATGCGTGTGTCTTCCTATTTCGAAAGCATCTTCCTCTTTGAAAGGATACGGCTCAGAGGATAGAAAAACCAAATCCGGATCGCCTTCCAAGCGCATTTTTTTGAGTTCAATTTCCGGGTAGCGTCCTTTGGTATCATAAATATTCTGAAAATGGTTCAGCTTCAGTAATTCATTGATAAAATTATCCGAACCAGCGACCATAAAAGGGTTTTTCCAAATGAAATACGCTGCTTTTTTAACGGGTATATCTTTGACGAAGTATTTAAAATCGCTCAAGGCAAAAGCCAATTTGTCGTTCCATTTCTGGGCTTCGGTCCTGCAATTGAAGAGCTGACCAAAATCGGTAATCATTTGAAAATTGTCTTCAATCGTGATGATATTCGTTACCCAAACTGGACAAATTTTACGCAATTCTTCTACGATTTCTTGTGTATTTTCTTCTTTATTACAAATGATGATATCAGGTTGTAACAATCTGATTTTCTCAAAATGCACTTTTTTGGTACCGCCAACGATTTTCTTCGTTGATTTAAAATGATATGGATGCACACAGAATTTGGTAATTCCAACAATGTTGGCTTCCAAACCTAGATCATACAGTAATTCCGTTTGTGAAGGAACCAGTGAAATAATGCGTTTGGGAGAAGTTTCAAATGAATGGGAAATCCCGAGTTGATCGATTAATTTTTTTTGTTTCAAGTTTAAAGTTTAAAAGTTGACATTATTAAAGCATAAATTGACAGCTTTTTAACCATTAAGAAATTAAGAAAAGTTAAGATTTTAAAGTTTAACCTCGAAGCCCACAAAGTTTTCTACTCAAATCTAAACGCAAGCTTAATGAAACTTAATTTCTTAATGGTTTAAGAAAAAGTCCCTGTTTAAAATTCTTCCACTTTAAACCTTAAACTAATAATTTCTTCCATTTCCTGTTGCATCTTCAACGCTTCTTCTCTTGCTTTTTCAACAAAATCAGTTCCGTTTGAAGCATAAATAATCGCTCTGGAAGAATTAATCAGCAAGCCTACATTGGCATTCATACCGTATTTGCAAACTTCGGCTAAACTTCCGCCTTGTGCGCCCACTCCGGGAACAAGCAAGAAACTGTCAGGAACAATTTTACGGATTTCGGTAAAATATTCCGCTTTGGTAGCACCAACAACATACATTAGATTTTCGCTGTTTTTCCACGTTTTAGAAGTTTCTAATACGTGTTTGTACAATTCTTTTCCATCAACGTTTAAAGTCTGAAAATCGAATGCGCCTTCATTGGAAGTCAAAGCCAACATTATGGTATGTTTATTTTCGAAAGCTAAAAACGGCTCTACCGAATCTTTTCCCATATAAGGAGCAACAGTAACGCTGTCGAACTTTAAATCTTCGAGAAAAGCTTTGGCATACATCGAGGACGTGTTTCCAATATCACCACGTTTTGCATCCGCAATCGTGAAAATATCCGGATAATTTTCATTGATATAATTAATTGTTTTTTGCAAAGACATCCAACCTTTTATTCCGTAGGCTTCATAAAAAGCCGTATTGGGTTTGTAAGCTACTGCTAAATCATGGGTCGCATCAATTATCGCTTTATTAAACTCAAAAATAGGATCTTCCAGTTCTAATAAATGTTGCGGTATTTTATTCAAATCAACATCGAGTCCTACAGCTAGGAATGATTTCTTGATTTTGATTTGGTCAATAAGTTGTTGTGTAGTCATTGTTTAAATTGTGAGCTGCAAATTTATGAAAAAAACCCAAAAGCATTGTCCGTTTTATAACTTAAAAACCAATGAATACACTATGTTTTATTGTTTTTCCCTTTTTAGATCAGTATCGGAATAGATTAACGGGACAAAACTAAAGCATTCTTTTTAAACCTAAAGAAATTGATTTTCAAACCAATAAGATTCAATTATGTAAGAAAAATAAATTTATATAATAAACAAAATCCAAAAGTATGTTATCTTTACAGTAATAATCTAACAATGTAAAAACAAAAAAACATGAAAAACTTTATCTTATCAGCATCTTTACTTGCAACAACAATTTTGTTTGCAAACGCAAAAGAAAAAATTGATCAAAATCCAATTTCAAAACAACAAAAAATTGCAATTAGCAAAACAACTGATAAAACGGTATATTTCTGGGAAGTAAACACCCCAACTGGTTATGCAAGTGGTTATACACTTTCTGAAGCCAAAGCATTAAAAACTATAAAATTGATGGCTACAAATGATATAGTGATGTATAGAATTGTTGAAGCCTATAAATAGTTTTTAAAACTAAATACAGGCTTCAATAGCTTATTATTATTATAAAAAGACATTTCCCTTTTAAGGCTCCGAGGAACACAAAAAAGTGAAATTCATTTCACTTTTTTTTATTTAAAAAACTTCGCTGGCTTCTTTCAATTTTTCCATGTTGTTGACTAACGCTAGCTCGTCAACAATTTTCTGGATGTCACCATTCATGATATTTCCTAAATCATATAACGTCAAACCTACACGGTGATCCGTTACACGACCTTGTGCGTAATTGTAGGTACGGATTTTTGCAGAACGGTCACCAGAACTTACCTGAGAAGTACGTTTGGTAGCATCCTCGGCTTGTTTTTTGGCTAATTCCTGTTCGTATAAACGGGAACGCAAAACGCCAAATGCCTTATCTTTATTTTTATGTTGTGATTTTTGATCCTGACATTGCGCTACTAATCCTGTTGGAATGTGCGTCAAACGAACCGCTGATTTGGTTGTATTTACCGATTGTCCACCTGGTCCTGACGAACAGAAAAAATCCACACGTACATCATTCATATCAATCTGCACATCAAATTCTTCTGCTTCCGGCAATACCATAACAGTCGCTGCGGAGGTGTGAACACGTCCTTGCGTTTCTGTTTGCGGTACACGTTGCACACGGTGAACACCCGCTTCAAACTTCAAGGTTCCGTAAACATCTTCACCGGTAACTTCAAAAATTATCTCTTTGAAACCTCCAGAAGTTCCTTCATTCATATCCACAACCGAAGTTCTCCAACCACGGTTCTCACAATATTTCGTGTACATACGGAATAAATCCCCTGCAAAAATACTCGCTTCATCCCCACCCGTTCCGGCGCGAATCTCCACCATGACATTTTTAGCATCTTCGGGATCTTTAGGAATCAACATAAATTTGATTTCATCCTCTAATTCCGGTAATCTTTCTTTGGCCTCATCGAGTTGCATTTTGGCCATTTCGGTCATATCTGCATCACTGTTATCGGCTATTATTTCGTTTGCTTCTTCAATATTTGCCATCAAAAGCACGTATTCATCGCGCTTTTCGGCCAAAGCTTTTAAACTTTTGTACTCTTGATTCAATTGCACATAACGCTTCTGATCCGAGATCACATCCGGTTGAATGATTAAATCCGAGATCTCATCGAAACGTTGTTTTACTATTTGAAGTCTATCTAACATTTTCTTATTCCTTTATTTGGAGTGCAAAAATACGAAAAAAGTATTCAGTTTGCAAGGTTCCCAATTGAGATTGTCATTGCGAACAATGACTAACGAATTGTGTGGCAATCAGGAGCTGTTTCCTGCTATTCGCTGTATCTTTTTCTGGCAAAAAAACCAGAAAAAGGATACCGCTTCCATCAGAGCTAGGGCATTTGTAATAAAAAAGAACATTTATGGTTTTCCGTAAAATTCATGCAGCAAAAGGAGTTAGTTTTGAAAAGGTCTAAAAATTGTATCAGGAACCTACTTGATCTCTAATCCAAAAATAAATACAAGATCACCAAATTTCACACAACGATGAGCAAATAAAACAATAGAAAATACTAGATGTGATTGCTTCGTTCCTCGCAATGACTCATTCATAGTCGTTCATAATTCCACTCGCCCTAATTTGCATCGAGTACCAATTTTAATTTAGAGCGCCATCATAGCGTTTACCACGCGTTTTTTTTTTATACTTTTATAAAACCAAAACCTTCTTTATTTTTTAAAATCTAACACAATGAATCCCAAAGTTGATGACTTTATAAACAATGCCAAAAAATGGCAGCCCGAAATAGAGCAATTGCGACTATTGCTGCTCGCGTGCGGGCTAACCGAAGAATTAAAGTGGCGCACGCCATGTTATAGTTTTGAGGGAAACAATGTTGCACTTATAGGCTGTTTTAAAGAATACTGTGCGCTTAGCTTTTTTAAAGGAACTTTACTTCAAGACAGCAATGGAATTCTAAGCAAACCCGGAGAAAACAGTCAGGCAATACGTTTTTTTAAGTTTACCAATCTGGCAGAAATCATAGAACAGAAATCTATAATCAAAGCCTATATTTATGAAGCCATTGAAATTGAAAAAGCAGGCTTGAAAGTGAATTTCAAAAGCAATACCGAACTTGAATTGGTGGCAGAATTACAAAATACCTTAGCCAAAAACCCCAACTTAAAAACTGCTTTTCAAGCCTTAACCCCAGGCCGACAACGTGCTTACAATCTCTATTTTTCGGCTCCTAAACAATCCAAAACCCGCGAGACCCGAATTGAGAAATACACTCCGCGTATTCTTAACGGAAAAGGAATCAACGATTGCACCTGCGGTTTGTCTAAAAAAATGCCAAGCTGTGACGGCTCACACAAATACATTTGAGCAGAAAATAAATAACAATCTAGCCGAATATTTTGCTTTAGGTAGTACTGAGTGCAATGGTTATTTTCTATTTAATAGTCTGATTTTCATTTATTTATAGATTTAAGATTCTCCCACAAGGGCTTTTACAGACCTTGTAGGATTATAAACAACAATAAAAATCAGTGCTGTAACATTCGAAATCTGGTTGTCATGCAAATAAAACAGATCGATAGTCCTGATGGAAGTGGCATCCTTGTAACGCAACGAAACTATATGTGGAAAATTAGACATTGATACCATTTCTACTTCAGAAAATTTTCGTTTGTTATGTTTTAGAATTCACATTAGTTATTGAAAAACTTATAAATGAAACAATCGGCATTATACGCAACATAGGTTGGTAAAATTCGAAATTCTTAGGTTTTTATTCCGCTTTATCACTCAATCAAAAGGTATTTATTATACAAGATTTAAAGTTTTAAACATCGTATTTTATTGTTGTTCGGGACTATTGTCCGAGTAATTTTGTGAATGAAAGTGAGCCTAAACTCCATTTGCCATTTTGCTCTATATAAACCTCTGTAACCACAAAAGGATTAACCACCTCATTACCGCCAACAACTGCTGTGAGTCGGATTTTATTTAAAAGGATGGCAGTATTGCCTATAAACTGCACCGAAGTTTCCTGTATATCCGCTTGCTTGTATTGAATTGCTCCGCTTTTGATGACATTGAGTTCCTGTTCTTTAGTCATGTTTCCGCCCATATGAATAAAGACCGCTTTTTCATTAAAAAGGGCTTCAAGGGAATCAACATTGCGTTCTGACATCCAGCGCCACTTATCTCTGGAGAGGTTAATAATTTCTTGTTCCCTATTTGCACTATTCATTGCAAGTGTTTTTATGCTATTGTATTCTTTATCCGTTACTCTTTCTAACCATATTGTTTTACCTTTCTGGGCGGGAGTAACTCCAATATAAGCAAAACTACTTTCAGGAGTGGCACCATGCCAATGAGTAATACCTGGCAGGCATTTAATTACATCCCCTTTATTAACTACTCGGATGGGGCTGTGTTTTTCTTGGTAATACCCGGTGCCTTCTGTAATAAGCAGAATTTGTCCCCCGGGATGAATATGCCAATCTAATTTTGCACCAGCAGCAAAGGTTGCCACAGCTAAGCTGTAATCAAAGTTCGCATCAGGTGCGTTTAATTCATGGAGCCATACAGTTCCTGTGTGATTGTTAACCGTTGCTATTTCTCCTTTTGGAAACAGAGAAGTATCCTGTGCTCCGGCCTTTGTAAACAAAGTTACAGCTATTAAAATAATGTAAAACAGGTGTTTCATATTTTTTTTTATTGATTGTTTTTGTTCGATTCTTAATTGAGTTAAAACTAAAGTAGGTTATTCCAGCAAAATTTACACAGACAAATAACCACCTTATTGTTGGCGCTAACCAAAGAAAAATATAATCAATTACAAAACCTAATAAAAATAATAACAAAACAGGTCTTCACTCATTTATCGCTCAAATTAGGAACCATTGGGACACAAAGAAATTGCTTGCACAAGTAAAAATCAGCAAACCATCCCCGATCCTTCGGATATCCACAATCGCTTCCCTAGTTTTGTAAACTTTACCTACAGCAATAAGCAAAAAAACAATTGAGAAACTGGATGAGATTACGCGTTCCTCTCAATTATCTGCTAGTGAATGCCCGTTCATAACTCTTACAGATTTCTTTTTAATACCAATTTCTAAATTCCTAATTTGCGCACTCAAAATCAGTAAGAGAAAATGAAGGTCTGTATTGCCGAAAAACCAAGTGTAGCACGCGAAATCGCATCCGTTTTAGGGGCCAATACCAAACACGACGGGTATTACGAAGGTAATGGCTATGCCGTAACCTATACCTTTGGGCATTTATGCACCTTGAAAGAACCGAACGATTACAAACCCCACTGGAAAAGTTGGGATTTGAACAACCTGCCCATGCTTCCCGATAAATTTGAAACCAAAGTGGTGGAGAATTCGGGTATTCAAAAGCAATTCAAAATCATAAAAAGCCTGTTCGATAAAGCCGAGTTGGTCATCAACTGCGGGGATGCCGGGCAAGAAGGAGAACTCATTCAGCGCTGGGTCATGAATGAAGCCCAGTACAAAGGCGAGGTAAAACGCTTATGGATTTCATCCCTGACCACCGAAGCCATCAAAGAAGGTTTTGAAAACTTAAAACCATCCGTCAACTACGATAATTTATACTACGCAGGATTTTCCAGAGCCATTGGCGACTGGTTACTCGGTATGAATGCCACCCGTTTGTACACCGTAAAACATGGCGGTTACAAACAAGTATTGTCTATTGGAAGGGTGCAAACCCCAACCTTAGCCATGGTTGTGGACCGATTCAAGGAAATTGAGAATTTCAAACCGCAACCGTATTGGGAGTTGCAAACCATGTACAGAGAAACGCTTTTCAGCTATGAAGAAGGACGCTTTTTAAAAAAAGAAGATGGCGAAATTTTGGCTAATAAAGTCCAAAAAAGTGATTTTGAAATTGTTTCTGTCGAAAAAAAGAATGGCAATGAGTTTGCGCCTAAGCTGTTTGATTTAACAGGCTTGCAAGTATATTGCAATACAAAGTTTGGATTTTCGGCAGATGAAACGCTTAAAATTGTCCAGACTTTGTACGAGCAAAAAGTAGTTACTTACCCGAGAGTCGATACCACCTTTTTACCCAACGACATTTATCCAAAAGTACCCGGCATCCTGCAAAACTTGACTAATTATGCCATGTTGACGCAACCACTTTTAGAAAAAAAGATTAAAAAATCGGCTAAAGTTTTCAACGATAAAAAAGTAACAGATCACCATGCGATTATTCCAACGGGCATACAATCCAATTTGCAATACAATCAGCAACAAGTGTATGATATTATTGTCAAGCGTTTTATTGCGGTGTTTTATGACGATTGTTTGGTAGCCAATACAACAGTGATCGGAAAAGCGGCCGATGTAGCTTTCAAAACCACGGGGAAAGAAATCTTAAAAAAAGGATTTCGTGTAGTTTTTGAAGACCCGAACGCTAAAGAAAAAGAAGCCGATATATTACCGAGTTTTGTTGTGGGAGAAAAAGGGCCGCACGAACCCTCGTTTTTAGAAAAGGAAACCAAGCCACCCAATCAGTTTACCGAGGCAACTTTATTGCGTGCCATGGAAACCGCTGGTAAGCAAGTCGATGATGAAGATTTACGCGAATTGATGAAAGAAAATGGTATTGGGCGTCCGTCAACACGAGCCAATATTATTGAAACGCTGTTTAAACGCCAATACATTGTTCGGAATAAAAAACAGGTATTGCCAACACCAACGGGAATTCAATTGATTGACACTATTCAAAATGAATTGGTAAAGTCGGCGGAACTTACGGGTTCTTGGGAAAAGCAGTTGAAAGATATTGAAAAAGGAACCTTTACCGCCGCTGCGTTTATTAACAATATGAAACGCATGGTAGAATCCTTGGTGTACGAAGTACGAAGTGAAACCAGACGTGCCAATATTTCGCATGCAGGAAATATTCAAAAACAAGACATTATTGTTGAGAAAAAAAAAGCGGCAGGAATTTTGGCGGAAGCCTGTCCTAAATGTAAAAAAGCAACGCTCATCAAAGGAAAATCGGCATATGGCTGTTCCGATTATAAAGCAGGTTGCACTTTTCTATTGCCCTATACTTTTGCGGATAAAAAAATATCGGAGAACCAATATTTGCGATTGCTTCAAAAAGGATCTACCGTAAATTTAAAAGACTTTAAAACCGATGCCGGCACTGTGGAAGGTTTGCTTCGCTTTGATGAAAATTTCAAACTTGTATTAGAGCCTAAGAAAACGGAGGCGAAGGCCATTCCAGACGAATTAGCCTGTCCGAAATGTCAAAAAGGAACAGTTCTTAAAGGAAAAACCGCTTATGGTTGCAGCAACTATAAATCAGGCTGTGATTTCAAAGTCACTTTTGATGTGGTTAGAGCGAAATTAAAAGATCAAAAACCCACTAAAGAACTGGTTTATTCTATTTTGAACGAAAGTCTTTAAATAATTGCTGATTTTTGATTTCAGATTTTTGATTTCAAATGTGATAAACTCCGTAAAATCAAAAATCTTTCTATTCTATTTTTTTTCATACTTTAGCTTATTCAAATTAACACCAAAAATTAACACCAATGTTTCAAAAAACCACTCTTTTACTGCTTTTGTTAGCAATTGTTTCTTGCAAAAATTCTGATTCAAACAAAAACGAAAAAATCAAAGCAACAAGTTGGCTTTTGGGTAATTGGGAAAACAAATCAGCTGATGGCAATCTAACGGAAAATTGGAAAAAAGTAAACGACAGTACTTTTGAAGCACAATCTTATTATATTAAAGAGAAAGATACTTTGCATTTTGAATCTATTATTTTGCAACAAAAAGGAGAAGAACTGACTTATACTGCAACAGTAAAAGGACAAAATAACGATAAACCAGTAGCTTTCAAATTGACAGCTGCAACCGATAAACAAGTAGCATTTGAAAATTTGAAACACGACTATCCTCAAAAAATCAGTTATATCCAAATTACTCCAGACAGTTTAGTCGCTAAAATTTCAGGAATCCAACAAGGAAAACCAAGCTCCGAACAGTTTTCGATGAAAAAAATCAAGTAAAAGTTTAATATTTTATACTCAAATTAAAACCTTGCTCTAGAAAAGCAAGGTTTTTTTATACCTAAAAATATGGAAATCATCTTATTAAAATATTATTTTTAATTAGTCTAAATAATATTTGTTAAATAAAAATTAAATTTTATTTTTGCTTATTCTTATTTGTTCTAAATAAGCTTTAACTCATTTAATTTTTAATCATGAACTATTTAAAACAACGAATCCCTAAATTTATTTTTCTCGTATGCCTAGTACTACTTTCTATAACCACCGCTTTTGCCCAAAACTCCGGTAGCATAAAAGGGGTTATTTTGACTAGTGACAACAAACCCGCCGAAGGAGTTTCAGTTTCTATAAAAGGAGCTAACAAAAATACTATTGCGGATAACAATGGAATTTTTATACTAAAAAACATACCAGAAGGAGTTCATATCCTAAAAGTTACTTTAGTTGGGTATAATGACCTGGAGCAAGAAGTAAAAATTACTACTGGAGAAACTACTGCCGTAGCACTAAAACTTACTTTATCAAACAATGAACTCAATCAAGTGGTGGTTTTGAGTAACAAAAGTGCTTTCAAAACGAATCGTGTTTCATCTACGCTTCGATTACAATCTCCTATTATAGAAATCCCACAAAACATTCAGGTCATAACTGGAAAACTTATTCAAGACCAACAAATTTTTAATATGCTGGAAGGTGTGACCCGCAATGTGAGTGGCGCTACAAGAGTGGAACATTGGGATAATTATGCCAATATAACTATGAGAGGCAGTCAAGTAGCCGCTTTTAGAAACGGAATGAATGTAAGCTCAAGTTGGGGACCACTTACGGAGGACATGAGTATGGTAGAACGGATCGAATTTGTAAAAGGTCCTGCAGGATTTATGCTCGCAAACGGTAACCCGAGCGGTTTTTATAATGTAGTTACCAAAAAACCTAGCGGACGTACCAAAGGCGAAGCGAGTTTAACGCTGGGAAGTTTTGATATGTATAGAGGAACATTAGATTTTGATGGGAAATTGACCAAAAACGGAAAACTATTGTACCGCATTAATATAATGGGCGAAAAGAAAAACAGTTACCGTGATTTTGATTTTAATGACCGCTACACATTTGCTCCTGTGCTTAAATATTTGGCAACCGATAAAACAGCAATAACACTGGAATACACGCAACAATTCTCTAAAGTAAATGCCGTTGGGAGTAACTATGCTTTTTCTAAAAAAGGGTACGCTGATTTGCCAAGAAACTTTACCACTTCAGAATCAAATTTAGACCCGACAAAAATGACAGAAAGAAATATTCTTGCCATTTTAGACCAGAAAATAAGTGATAACTGGAAATTAACGGCTCAAACATCCTATCTTAATTACCAACAGGAAGGAATGTCATTATGGCCTGCCGGCTTTGACCCAAACAATGATGCAATTCTTAAACGTGCTGGTGGAAATTGGGATATTTTAGGAAAAATATATGTTGGACAAGCTTTTGTAAATGGTGAAGCTAAAACAGGATCCGTAACCCACAAAATACTATCGGGATTGGATTTAAGTGATAAAACATTTTTTCACGACTGGTCACAATCCTTTACAATGCCCGATTTAGACATTTACAATCCGGTACACGGAACACTAGCCGCCTCTCCTACTTTTGACAGAAGTAAAAGTCTGGAAGATAGAGGTGTGAAATACCAAAACAGTTACAAAGCGCTATATGTGCAGGACGAATTGGGTTTCTTTGACAATAAACTTCGATTAACATTGGCAGGAAGATACACTGTACTTAAAGCGTATAATGTTTACTCTGGGGGGACCAAAAACGAAAAATTTACACCAAGAGTAGGTTTGAGTTATTCTATTGATAAAAACACGGCCGCTTATTTTGTGAACGATCAATCTTTTAATGAAAATTATGGCGCGGACTGGCAAGGAAAATCCTTCAAGCCTGAAACTGGAGGAAATATAGAATTCGGTTTAAAAAGAGACTGGTTAAACGGAAAATGGAATTCAGTTGTTTCCGTTTACCAAATAACCAAAAACAATGTGCTAACATTAGATCCTGAACATTCCAATTCTACCAACCAATTCAGTAGAGAAAGTGGACAACAAAAAACAAAAGGTTTTGAAGTAGATATTCGAGGTGAAATTTTCAAAAACTTAGATCTTATTGTAAACTACGCCTTTACAGAAGGAAAAACAACCAAAGACACTGATCAATCTCTAGTGGGAACTCAAGTAGCGGGAACTACACGACACATACAAAATGCTTGGCTGAACTATAAAATAGATAGAGGAACACTCAATGGTGTTGGCTTTTCATTAGGATACCAATACCAAGTAAAGAGAGCTCCTTGGTTTATTTCACCTGATAATACAGGAATGCTTCCAGACTATTTCCGATTGGACGGAGGTGTTACTTACCAAAAAAACAAAATATCAGTCAACCTTGTTGTCAATAATATCTTGAATAAATACTTGTATTCTGGAGGATATTATAGCTATAATACCATGTATTACTGGCAAACAGAAGCCGGAACCAACATGCGCTTATCTGTTGGGTATAAATTTTAGAGTTAGTTAGTTTTGTTTCACTAAACTCCTCATTTAGGTGAGGAGTTTTATTCTTTTTAAATGAAAAATAATAATTTCAAAAAACTGATAGGAAAAGTACACCTATGGTTGGGTTTATCATCAGGCATAATAGTTTTTATAATTGCCATAACGGGTTGTTTGTATGCTTTTCAGGAAGAAATACAAAACAGCACTGAAGAATATCGTTTTGTAAAAGAACAGGAAGATGCTTTTTTACCTCCTTCGAAATTAGCAGCAATTGCTAAAAAAGAGCTTCCAAATAAACTACTCCATGCTGTAAAATACAACGAAAAAAATAATGCCGTAGAAGCTGAATTTTATCATTATGAACCCACGTATTACTATACGATCTTTATAAATCCTTATACAGGAAAAGTTTTGAAAACGATAAACAATGAGGAAGGGCTCTTTCCTTTTATACTAGACGGACATTTCAACTTATGGCTTCCCCATGAAATTGGTCAAGTCGTAGTTTCCATAGCCACTTTAATTTTTCTTGTATTATTAGTCTCGGGATTGATTCTTTGGTATCCCAAAAATAAAAATGCGGCAAAACAGCGCTTTTGGTTCAAATGGAAAAATGGCACGAAGTGGAAAAGAAAAAATTACGATTTACATAATATTACCGGTTTTTATGTGCTTATAATTGGAATTATTTTTGCCGTTACGGGTTTGGTATGGGGATTTCAATGGTTTGCGTATTCCTATTATAAAGTGTCCGGTGGTGAAAAATCACTGCTATATGAAGAACCGCTTTCGAAAATAAACACAACAACTAATGCAATCGCAAACCCATTGGATAAAATCTGGCATAAAATGCAAAAAGAATATCCTCAAGCGGAATCCATAGAAATACATCCGCCAGAAACAGTTGCTTCACCAATAGCCGCCAATGCTAATTTAGACAAAGGAACCTATTGGGAAATTGACTACCGGTATTTTGATCAATACAGTTTAAAAGAAATCAATGTTTCTCATATATGGGGCAGAAAAAAAGATGCTGATATTGCTGATAACCTCATGAAAATGAATTACGATATTCACACGGGGGCCATATTAGGATTACCGGGGAAAATATTCGCCTTCCTGACCAGTTTACTTATTGCAAGTCTCCCTTTATCAGGATTCTATATTTGGTGGGGACGAAATAGAAAATCGACCTCAAAATTTTAACATATTTACCTTAAAGAAAACCTTGCTCTAAATAAGCAAGGTTTTTTTATGGAGTTAAAATACTGTATTTCAACTCCATAAAAAATAATTTTAAATTACTATTCATATTTAATCTAAATAAGTTTTGTTAAATCAAAATTGGATTCTATATTTGCATCGTTATTTTTAATTATTCCAAATAAACAATCATGAAATATATTTTACCGCTTTCGTTAACCTTTTTATATAGTCTGGCTGGCTTTGCACAAACAGCAGCAAATGATACAGAAAACACAAACGCTATTGAAGCTTTCGACACTGTTTCTGACACCATAAAAAATAAAAAAGGAGGGACTCTTAAAGAAGTAATCATTACTTCTAATCATCAAAAAGCACCCGTATCTGCCTTACGTTCTGGTTTGAAACCGATGGACACTCCGCAAAGCATACAAGTGATTGGAAGCGAGACTATTGGACAACAACAAGCAATCAGACTAAGCGATGTCATAAAAAATGTAAATGGTGTTTACGTTAGTTCAGCACGTGGTGGAGCTCAAGAATCTTTCTTCTCAAGAGGATACGACATGTCTGCCAATAATATGTTTAAAAATGGATTTCGTTTTAGCAGTGGTTCTATCCCAGAAGTTTCTTCTTTAGAAAAAGTAGAAGTATTAAAAGGTAGTGCCGCTTTATTATTCGGAAATGTAGCGCCTGGCGGAATATTGAATATGGTGACAAAATCACCCTCTTTCACAAAAGGAGGAGAAGTATCCATGCAAATGGGAAGTTATTCTTTTTACAAACCATCAATTGACATTTACGGTCCATTGAATGATATTATCGCTTACCGATTTACAGGTTCTTATGAAAACTCGGAAAGCTTCAGAGATAACGTAACAAAAGAGCGTTACTATATTAATCCCTCTTTTCTTTTCAAAGTAAGCAAAAAAACAGAAATTACATTACAAGGAGATTACTTGCACGATGACTGGACTCCTGATTTTGGAACTGGAATCATTGGAAAAGAAATTGTAGACCTTCCCCGAAGCACCTATTTAGGCGCAACTTGGTCAAATGGTCAAACAAAACAAGCTACTGTTTCTGCATCAGTAAAACATGATTTGAACACCAATTGGAAACTAAATTTCAATACTTCTTTTCAAGATTACAACAGAACTTCAAAAGGAACGGAACGTATTCAGCCTGCAGCAAACGGCGACTGGAGTAGACCATTAGGACAAAATAAAAACCTAGAGCAAATAATCGGTGAGCAACTTAGTTTACAAGGGAATTTTTCAACAGGAAAAGTAAAACACCAATTATTCACAGGTGTTGATATGGAAAACTCATTTACACAAGCTTATACTTTTGCATTTGGCACGCCAACTTATGGTAGCGGTAACATTTTTGATTTTGACAATTTTAATCAAGGAGGAGCTATCCCAAATGCTAATGCTACCAAAATAGTAAAAACGGACACGAATCGTTTTGGAATCTATGCACAAGATTTAATTTCGATTACCGAAAAATTTAAAGTTTTGGCAGGAATTCGTTGGTCTTGGCAAGAAGCAGAAGTGGGCACATACGACTTACTTAAAAATACAGTTACAGAAGCTCCAAAACGTAAAGATGAAGCTTTTACTCCAAAACTAGGACTTGTATTCCAACCAACCAAAGACATGTCGTTGTTTGCCAGCTACTCAAACTCATTTACACCAAATACTGGAACAACAGTTGACTTAAAAGCAATTGAACCTTCTATTATTGACCAATACGAAGCGGGTGTTAAAAAAGATTTTTGGAGAGGAGTTTTAAGTACAAATGTTACGGTATACCAAATTACAAATAGTAATTTAGCGCAAACAGCGGAATTTAAAGCCGATGGTTCAAGTAATACAGATAGTTCAATAAAGGTTTTAAGTGGTGAAACAACCAGCAAAGGGATAGAATTAGACATCACTGCAAAACCTACTGAAGG
Organism: Flavobacterium sp. GT3P67; assembly: GCF_004349155.1. Lineage (NCBI taxonomy): Bacteria > Pseudomonadati > Bacteroidota > Flavobacteriia > Flavobacteriales > Flavobacteriaceae > Flavobacterium > Flavobacterium sp. GT3P67. The sequence continues at coordinate 348,770 of NZ_SMLF01000002.1, read as the reverse complement.
GTTAAACATTATAGCCGGTTACAGTTATAATGATATGCGTTATACCAAAACTTCAGGATTAAAAGGAAGCTTCATTGAAGGGGATCGTGTAGCAAGAACACCATCTAATACAGCTAATTTAAGCTTTTTCTATACTTTGCCAACCGGAGCATTAAAAGGAGTATCTTTTGGAGCAATAGGAAACTACATAGGTAAAAGAGTTGGTGGTTGGAACAGCCAATATGATAGTACTAAACCTGGTGGAATTTGGGACAGAGAAATTCCTTTAGAAGGGTACACAACAATTGATGTTTCTGCAGGTTACAATTGGAAACAATTTTCAATCTTATGTAGATTATCAAATATTACAAATGAGTTAAATTATACCGTTCATGAAAATTACAGTGTAAACCCAATCGCTCCGCGTATGGTTATGACATCATTAAAATACAAGTTCTAAAACAAGCAAAACAAACAGATTCAAAAACTTTTTTCTGACTGAATCAGTTATCGAAAAACAGAAAAAAGTTTTTGATTTTTTATACCAGAATAGATTATTTTTGCAAACGCAAAATCCGCATATACAATGAAAAAGAAAACTTTCCGTAACTTACACAGAGATTTAGGTTACTTCTATATTGGACTCATCGTTTCCTTTGCTTTATCAGGGCTTATGATGAATCACAGAGAATATTGGCATCCTGAGAAATATACTACTGAAACAAAATCCATAACAGTAAAGCTTCCGGCAGAAAGTGAAATCAATGAAAAATTTGCGGAAGATTTAGGAAATCAATTGGGTATTGATGACAAGTTCAGACGTCATAATGTAAAAAAAGAAGTCTTTAAAATTTCTTTTGAAAAACATGATGTCGAGATTGATATGAAAACCGGAAAAGGAGAAATTGTATCTTTTGTAAAAACACCAATCATCAGCCAAACGATGAAATTGCATAAAAGCACTTCTAATTTTTGGATTTATTATTCTGATGTTTTTGCACTGAGTTTAATTATTATTGCTCTTACAGGAACTATTATGGTAAAAGCAGGAAAGTTCAGTTTCAAAGAACGCGGTTGGAAACTCGCTTTGGCAGGAATTTTATTTCCGTTGATCTTCTTGTTTTTATTGGGTTAAAATCAAAATACTTATTATAAAAAAATCCGTGATAACACGGATTTTTTAGTTTAAACTATTTGCAAAACAATAAATTTAATTTATTTGAATTCCATTTTTTTCAAGTAATTCAAAAAGAGCGATACTTTGATTTGGCTCATATTTCTCTACACCACTTTGATACCATTTTGCTATCAAATTTATTTGATGTGAAGCATAACCATCCGTATCGATACTTAAGCCCAATAAACCTGCAAGAAGAAAATCTTCCAAAACTTCATTAGTAACAATACATTGTGGGATTCCATCACTAATGCATCCGTTCATCCTCTCATAATCTGATCTTCCAGAATCAAATCCAGCAATAAAAGCTTCATTCCTTTTTGCATAATTAAATTCCAGAAATGGATCCAAACCTATTGAATACCCTTCAAGATAATACTCTCTATACGCTGGACTAAATATTTTTTTCATTTCTTTATTGATGTAATATTTGACAAATATTTAACAAACATATTAACAATACATCAGTAAATGCATAAAAATCGTTTAAAGGAAGAAATACTCTTTAAATCGCAATACCAATGACGTTTATCGATAAAATACCGTCTAGAATTTCAAGTATTCCACTCTTAGCCAAAAACAAAATATGTATTTAATTTTTCAAAAAAATCCCATTCGCCGCGACGAATGGGATTTTGAATGTTATAAATAAACTAAATTTTATTTCAATCCGGCCAAACTATGCTCGATGGTTTCAATTTTAGACAGCGCATCTGCTTCTTTTTGTCTCTCGTTTGCCAAAACTTTCTCCGGCGCACCAGCCACAAATTTCTCGTTTGCCAGCTTGTTTTGAACTGATTTCAAAAAACCTTGTGTATACATCAGCTCGGCAGCAAGTTTTGCAATTTCTTCTTCTACATTTATATTTCCAGTAATAGGAATGAAATATTCATTCGATTTTACACGGAAAGATAATGCTCCGTCTACTTTATCTGAAACATATTCCAAGGAAGTTATGTTTCCTAATTTAATCACTACTGAATCAAAATACGTTGAGGCTTTGTCATTGTTTACCGCTTTCAATTCGATTGTATCTTTAAACGGAATATTCTTGTCTTTACGAATCGTTCTAATTCCAGAAATCACTTCAATAGTATTTTCAAAATCAGTAATTAAACCCGCATTAAATGGTTTCAATTCTGGCCAAGTCGAAACAATTAAAGCTTGTTCCGGAGTTCTTTCGGCAAGAATTTGCCAAATTTCTTCTGTCAAGAACGGCATAAACGGATGCAATAATTTTAAATTATTTTCAAGCATTTCTATCGCTTTCGCAAAAGTCACGCTGTCAATTGGCTGTTGGTACGCCGGTTTTATCATTTCCAGGAACCAAGAACAGAAATCATCCCAAACCAGTTTGTAAATTGCCATTAAAGCATCAGAAATTCTGTATTTTTCGAAATTGTCTTCAATTTCTAAAAGCGTTTGTTGCAATTTGGCCTCGTACCATTCAATCGCCACTTTAGATGATTCCGGCTGCGGAATGGAGTCCGAAACTTCCCAGCCTTTTATCAGTTTGAAGGCATTCCAAATTTTGTTCGTAAACGCTTTTCCTTGGTTACACAATTCTTCATCAAACATGATGTCATTTCCTGCAGAAGCGCTCAAAAGCAATCCCACACGAACTCCATCGGCACCAAATTTCTCAATCAAGTCTAAAGGATCAGGTGAATTCCCTAATGATTTAGACATTTTACGTCTTTGTTTGTCACGAACTAAACCAGTCAAGTACACATTGGTAAATGGTTTTTTACCCGTATATTCATATCCTGCAATAATCATTCTCGCTACCCAGAAAAACAAAATATCCGGACCGGTTACTAAATCATTCGTTGGATAATAATATTTAAAATCTTCACTTTCTGGATCCATAATTCCTCCAAAAACCGACATTGGCCATAGCCAAGAAGAAAACCAAGTATCTAATGCATCAACATCTTGACGAAGATTTTCTTTTGCAAATTGCAAATTGCCAGTTGCTTTTTGCGCTAAAACTAAAGCTTCTTCGATAGATTCAGCAACTACAAAATCTTCCTTCCCGTCTCCATAGAAATAAGCCGGAATTTGTTGTCCCCACCACAATTGACGGGAAATATTCCAATCACGAATGTTATTTAACCAATGCGCATACGTATTATTAAAACGTGCTGGATGCAATTTAATATCGCCATCCACCAAAACAGATTGTATGGCTGGTTTCACCAAATCTTCCATTTTCAAGAACCATTGATCAGACAAACGAGGTTCGATAACGGCCTTGGTTCTTTCTGAAGTCCCCACTTTATTCAAGTGTGTTTCTGTTTTTGCCAAAGCGCCGATTGTTTCTAGTTCTTTGGCAATTGCCTCACGAACCACAAAACGATCTTTTCCTTGGTAATACAAACCAAAACTATTCAAAGTCGCATCTTCATTGAAAATATCAATAATTTCAAGATTATGCTTCTCCCCTAGCGCTTTGTCATTCATATCGTGCGCCGGAGTCACTTTCAAACATCCAGTACCAAATTCGATATCAACATATTCATCTTCAATAATTGGAATTACTCTTCCGCAAATAGGCACAATCGCTTTTTTACCTTTCAAATGAACAAAACGTTCGTCATTTGGATTAATACAAATTGCGGTATCTCCAAAAATAGTTTCCGGACGTGTGGTCGCAATCGTCAGGAAGTCTTCACTTCCTTCGATTTTATATTTTAAGAAATATAATTTCCCTTGTTGTTCTTCATAAATTACTTCTTCGTCTGACAAAGTCGTTTTGGCTTCAGGATCCCAGTTTACCATTCGGTATCCTCTGTAAATCAAACCTTTGTTGTATAAATCTACAAAAGAACGAATTACTGAAGCTGACATATCAGGATCCATTGTAAACTTGGTTCTTTCCCAGTCACAGGAAGCGCCTAATTTTTTCAATTGGTCCAAAATTACACCTCCATATTTATCAGTCCATTCCCAAGCGTGAGCCAAAAATTCTTCGCGTGTTAAATCATTTTTATTGATTCCTTCCGCTTTTAATTTGGCTACTACTTTGGCTTCAGTAGCTATCGAAGCGTGATCCGTTCCAGGAACCCAGCAAGCATTGAAACCTTGGAGACGGGCTCTCCTAATTAATACATCCTGAATCGTATTATTCAACATGTGTCCCATGTGCAAAACTCCGGTAACATTCGGCGGTGGAATTACAATAGTATATGGTGTTCTATGGTCTGGTTCTGAGTGAAAATAATTATTCTTCATCCAGTAGTCATACCACTTATTCTCAATAGTTTTAGCGTCAAATTGTGCAGGAATTGTCATTTTATTGTGGATCGTTTAATCGTTAAATTCAATTATTTGTTGGTTCCGTTAAACGAATAACCAAATCAACAAATAACCTTTTAGACTTTGGTCTGATATTTGTAATTCTAATTGGAGACAAAAGTAAATAATTAAGTACACTATAAAAAGAGAAATAAAAATTTGTACCTTAATTAATAAGGAAGTAAATTTACTAAATGATTTTAAATTCAAGAAAATGAAAAAAATAATAGCTTTATTCACATTCGCGTTAATCAGTAGTATCGGTTTTGCCCAAAATGGGCCTAAAATTGAGTTCGCTGCCAAAGACAACACGATTGATTATGGAAAGGTTACCAAGAATGAAAATGGCTCTCGTGATTTTATCTTTACAAATACAGGTAATGCCCCATTAATTATTACTAATGTACTATCTACTTGTGGCTGCACGGTGCCTACAAAACCAGACGAGCCAATCATGCCAGGAAAAACAGGAAAAATAACTGTTAAATACAACATGGCTCCCGGTCCTATCAGAAAAACATTAACTGTTGAATCAAATGCAGTGAACTATGAAGCGGGAAGAGTTGCTCTGAAAATTAAAGGAGAAGTTATTTCCAATTAACTGCAGAATCAATCAGAATCAAAAATAAATTAAAAACGCTTTTGAAAACTATTTCCAAAAGCGTTTTTTGTCTATAAGATATTATACAATTGAAACCTGAATTTTAAGATTTGGCTTTTACGTTCCACTTCTAAAGTAATCCATTTCTCTTCTTCGGATTTAAAAAGAGTATTGATTTCTTGCAATGTGAGTTTATGAATTGGATTATTATTTATCAAAATGATTACATCTCCTTTTTGTAATCCTGCGTTAGCGGCTGGTGAATTTTGTCTAACATTGGCAATCTGGTAAATGGGCTTTAATTGAAATTTGTATTTAAAGTCATTTGTAAATACTTTAACTCCGCCAGATTCATTGTAATTTGTAGACAACGGAACCGTTTCCATTCGTACGGTTTCCTGAACCCATTGTAATCCATTCTGTTGTATCTCAACCCCACTTTTATTATAGCTAAAAGGAGCACTGTAATCACTATTCTTTTTTAGATACATTTGTTGTTTTTGGTAATCGAATATAACCGTAAATCGCTTCATGATTTCACCTCCTACTGATCCCATTCGATCTGGCACCATGGTGACATTTCTAATTGAAATCGAGTCTGGAAAGGCCACTATGGGATTATTAAATTCAAAATCTGCCATCTGGAGTTTTTGAATTCTACCTCTTTTACCTTCTATGTCGCCACTAAAACCACGACCTAAAAAATCATCAAAATTTTTCAATGGAACTTTAATCAATTCGGAACGGCCTTGAAACAACCAAATTGCATCACTATTACCTACGTCTATCAATAATTTAACAGGGACATTGCGATTATCCTGATACACCGTACTTTTTAAATAAGGTTTCGATTTTTCGATAGTAATAGGAATAGTGCTAAACTTTTTTTCAATTTTAGTTCGGTTTTTGTCAGTGTCTTTATAAACTATAACTCTCTTTTTCCTGTAATTAATTTCCACTAAATTATTTCGAAAAAACTGATACCCAATAATTCCGTTAACTGGAATTCCTATATGAGACGATAAATTAAAATCGGGATCCAAAACAATATAAAGCATGTGATTCCTATTCTTTAAACTGCTAAATTCCAAAATATTATTTGTAGATTTTAATCCTTCAACAGCCACTTGACTTCCTAACCCTTTTAATAATATTTTTTCGGCATTAAAAAAACGAACTTCTTTTTTATCTTCCAAACTAAACAATATGGTTTCGGCAACACCGGTATCCAACAAAAAATTCAATTCTATACCGTTCACTTTAATAGGTACAAAAACCAAATTATTGATCAATTTAAAAGGTACGCTAACTTTATTAACATCTTTCTCAAACTGAAATCCTTGTTGTGCAAAAACAGGGCAAGCAAACAAGTAAATGAGAAATAAAAACAGTGTTTTTTTCATTGTTATTCTTTTACATAAAAATACTAAATAAATCATATCAAAAATGCAGATTTAACAATATATACGCATATTGATTATATTAAATTCGAAAAAAAAATTGCAAATTTGCAATTCAATAATTAAGACTATGCCAAAAATATCAAACAAAGGGAAACAAATGCCCGAATCGCCAATACGAAAATTGGTTCCCTACTCAGAAATAGCTAAGAAAAAAGGACATAAAGTATACCATTTAAACATTGGTCAACCGGATATTAAAACTCCTGAGGTTGCAATGAATGCAGTAAAAAATATTGATTTAACTATTCTGGAATACAGCCATTCAGCGGGAAATGAAAGCTACAGAAAAAAATTGTCGGCATATTATACTAATCAAGGTATTCCTGTAAATATTGAAGACATTATAATCACTACCGGTGGATCAGAAGCACTTATGTTTGCGATGGGCAGTACTATGGATCAAGGAGATGAAATCATTATTCCAGAGCCATTTTATGCTAATTATAATGGATTTTCGACAGCGTCAGGCATTACTGTTGTTCCTGTAATTTCTACTATTGAAACAGGTTTTGCTTTACCGGCTGTAGAAGATTTTGAAAAACTGATTACTGCAAAAACAAAAGCTATCCTGATTTGTAACCCAGGAAACCCGACGGGTTATTTATATTCGAAAGAAGAAATCATGCAACTGGCGGCTTTGGTCAAAAAACATGATTTATTCTTGATATCTGATGAAGTATATCGTGAGTTTACCTATGATGGTGATATTCATTATTCAGTAATGAATGTTCCCGGGCTTGAAGAACATGCTATTATGATTGATTCTGTTTCAAAAAGATACAGTATGTGTGGTGCTAGAATAGGATGTATTGTTTCTAAAAACAAAGAAGTCATGGCTACCGCTATGAAATTTGCGCAAGCAAGATTGAGCCCCCCAACAATTGAACAGATTGCAAGTGAAGCTGCTCTGAACACTCCAAAAAGTTATTTTGACGAAGTGATTTCAGAATATAGAGAGCGTAGAGATACGCTAATTAATGAGTTGAATAAGATTGAAGGTGTTGTAGTATCAAAACCAAAAGGTGCTTTTTATTGTATTGCACAACTTCCTATTGACAATGCAGATAATTTTGCACAATGGCTTTTAGAAAGTTATGATTTGAATGGTGAAACAGTAATGGTAGCTCCTGCAGCCGGGTTTTATTCCACTCCAGGAATGGGATTAAATCAGGTCCGAATTGCATATGTATTAAAGAAAGAAGATTTAATTAGTGCTGTATCAATTTTGAAAGCAGCAATTCCAGTTTATAATGCAACTCAATCTAAATAATTATTAGATAAAAAAACACTACCATTTTGGTATCATAAAATAGAACTAATTTATGAAAAGGCAGTAACGTAACAGTTACTGCCTTTGTTTTTACAACCAGTTTAGAACAAACCAATGCTTTTGTGACCCTAAAGTCGTCTTAAATAGTAAGCGCTATAGAAATTCTTTAATTTTTATTATTTATCTTTACGGCTTAAATATTTACACCCACAATAATAGTAGCTTTTAATGATAAACAACGAAGAATTTCAAGACGAAATAGGAAACAATCATATTAGTACCAATGCGGAAAATCCAGTACGAAAGGATGCTTTTGACATTACAGATGAAATAAAAATAGACAAAATAAAAAAAGATGTCGAAAATATTCTAATTACACTTGGAATGGACTTGACAGATGACAGCTTAAAAGGTACACCCAATCGTGTTGCCAAAATGTTTGTAAAAGAAATTTTTGGAGGTCTAAATCCTGCCAAAAAGCCAAAAGCTTCTACTTTTGACAATAACTACAAATATGGCGAAATGTTAGTTGAAAAAAACATTATCGTTTACTCTACCTGCGAACATCATTTATTGCCAATTATAGGAAGAGCCCATGTGGCTTATATTTCTAATGGAAGGGTGATTGGACTTTCTAAAATGAATAGAATTGTAGAATATTATTCCAAAAGACCTCAAGTACAAGAGCGTTTAACGATGCAAATTGTTCAAGAATTACAAATTGCTTTAGGCACTGATGATGTCGCTTGCGTTATTGATGCGAAACATCTATGTGTAAATTCTAGAGGAATAGGTGATATTGAAAGTAGTACCGTAACCTCAGAATTTGGAGGGAAATTTAAAGATACTCAAACTAAAAGAGAATTTTTGGATTATATTAAATTAGAAACAAAGTTCTAAAATAGAAAAAAAAATCATAGTACCGATAAAGCCCTAGCCCTGATTGCAGTGAAAATCCTTTTATTCGCTTTTTAAGCGAAAAAAGATTGAAACGTAAAGCAGGAAAAGCTCCTGATTGCCACGTTCCTCGCAATGACAAATAAAAAAACACAAAATGCCATTATACAGTAGCCAAAATCTAAAAATATACAATTCTCTTTCGGGAGAAAAAGAAATTTTCACACCCATTCACGAAGGCAATATTGGAATGTACGTTTGCGGACCTACGGTTTACAGCAATGTGCATCTTGGAAATGTGCGAACATTCATGTCCTTTGACGTAATTTTCAGGTATTTTTTGCATTTGGATTTCAAGGTTCGTTATGTTCGAAACATTACTGATGTGGGGCATATTGTGGATGATGTAGATGAAGGTGAAGATAAAATTGCAAAAAAAGCGCGTCTGGAACAACTGGAACCTATGGAAGTGGTGCAACGCTATACGGTAGATTTTCATGATATTTTGAATGAATTTAATTTTTTACCGCCAAGTATTGAGCCAACAGCTACAGGTCATATTATTGAACAAATTGAGATTATCAAAACCATTATTGACAAAGGAATTGGTTATGAAGCCAATGGCTCTGTTTATTTTGATGTAGTAAAGTTCAACGAAACCAATCATTACGGTAGATTAAGCGGTAGAAACATAGAGGATATGCTTGCCAATACCCGTGATCTTGACGGTCAAAGTGACAAGAGAAATTCGCAGGATTTTGCGCTTTGGAAAAAAGCTGAACCACAACATATCATGAGATGGCCTTCGCCATGGAGCGATGGATTTCCGGGCTGGCATCTTGAATGTACCGCAATGAGCACAAAATATTTAGGCAATCATTTTGACATTCACGGAGGTGGAATGGATTTAAAATTCCCTCATCATGAATGTGAAATTGCTCAAAATGAAGCGTGTACCGGACAAACTCCTGTTAATTACTGGATGCATGCCAACATGCTGACTTTAAACGGCAAAAAAATGGCTAAATCTACTGGCAATAATATTTTGCCAAGAGAAATATTGACTGGAGAAAATACTATCCTAAGTAAAGCCTTTTCAGCATCGGTAGCTCGATTTTTTATGTTACAGGCGCATTACAGAAGCATTCTTGATTTTTCTGATGATGCAATTGTCGCGGCCGAAAAAGGATACAAACGATTGATGGAAGCCATAAATTCGTTAAAAGATATTGTTGCAGGCACAAAAAGCACGATTGATATTCCGGCATGGAAACAATTATGTTATGATGCCATGAATGATGATTTCAACACTCCAATTTTAATCGCACAGTTATTTGAAGGTGTTCGGTTTATCAATTTATTGAAAGATGAAAAAGAAACGTTGAATACAGAGGATTTAAAATCTTTTGTAAAAGCAATACACAATTTTGCTTTTGACGTTCTAGGATTGGTAGACGAAAAAGTTTCTGATAGCAGTAATGACAAATTAGAAGGAATGGTTAACATGCTTATTGAAATGAGAAAACAAGCCCGCGACAATAAGAATTTTGCATTATCAGACCAAATTAGAGATCAATTGATTGCATTAGGAATTCAGTTAAAAGATGGGAAAGAAGGAACTACTTTTAGTATTTAGTTTCTACATCAAGTCGCAGATTAATACCGTAAAATAATTTTGATTAACAAAAGTGAATTTTTAAATTCTAATACTAAAATCATGTTGTCAAAAATAATTGTTTACCCATTTTTGCTGTTGGTTCGGTTTTATCAAGTTGCTATTTCTCCTTTTATTCCTGCAGCTTGTAGATTTGAACCTACTTGCTCTTCCTATATGATTGAAGCATTACAAACTCATGGTTTGTTTTATGGTGGTTTTTTAGGAATGAAACGTATTTTAAGTTGCCATCCTTGGGGAAAAACCGGTTATGATCCTGTTCCTAAAAAAATGTGTAATCACAAACATTAACTTTTTTTAAATACGAAATTTTACTTTAAATCTTTATTTTTACGGCTAATAAACAAATTTAACACTAAATGACACACGCTTTAAACATAGTTTGGAATCCATCAGAAGGAATCGATTTAGGCTTTTTTGTAATTAGATATTACAGCTTAATGTTTGTAATTGCTTTTGGATTAGGCTGGTACATTATGAAAAACATATTTGAACGTGAAGGAGAATCCATAGAAAAATTAGATTCTTTGTTCATCTGGACTGTACTTGCCACTTTGATTGGTGCACGTTTAGGACACGTTTTCTTTTATGATTGGGAATATTATCGCAATCATTTATTGGAGATCATTTTACCTTTCCGCTTTTCTCCAAATTTTGAATTTACCGGTTATCAAGGTTTAGCAAGCCATGGCGCAGCCATTTCTATCATCATTGCGATGTATTTTTACAGTAAAAATATACTCAAAAGACCACAAATGTGGATTTTAGACCGAGTGGTAATTCCCGTAGCCAGCGGCGCTATTTTTGTGAGATTAGGAAATTTTTTAAATTCAGAAATTATAGGCCATGAGACCACATCTGCATTTGGAATAAAATTCATCAAAGATCATTTCAGTCCAACAGATGCGGTCAATGCAACTCAAATAGCCAATCCTAAAGATGCCTATACAGCAATAGCAACTGACCCCAAATTTACGTCATTGCTTGGGCAGGTTCCGGTAAAACATCCTACTCAATTGTACGAAGCATTTTGCTACATTTTTGTTTTTGCAATTTTATTTTTCTTGTATTGGAAAACTGAAAAAAGAAATAAAACAGGATATCTATTTGGTATGTTTCTAGTGCTTTTATTTTCTGTGCGTTTTGTAGTGGAATCTGTTAAGGAAAGCCAAGGCGGATTTGAAAGTGCTTTGGGATTATTTTCAACCGGACAATGGCTGAGTATTCCTTTTATTTTAATTGGACTGTATTTTATTTTTACTGCCGAAAAACCTCTTAAAGTATAATATCATATTTGCTTAATAAAACAAAAAAGCTTCCCAATTCAGGAAGCTTTTTTGTTTTATCTTTTTAATGAAAAATGGGATTTGAATTTCTTGGGAATATCTTGTTCCGTGTATTCAATACTGAACCAATAATCATTTGCCGGCATTGGCTGTCCAATATACGTTCCGTCCCAACCCGAACCATTTGGAAAAATTTCTTTTAAAAATTTACCATAACGATCAAATATTAGAATTTTAGAACTGGACTGATCTTGTAAAGCAAAAATATTCCAACTATCATTATATCCATCATTATTAGGTGTGAAAAATTTAGGATAATTGATTACTAAAACATTAGTTTTTGTTATTGGAAGACTACAGCCATTTTTGTCTTGAACCGTAATGGAATGCGTTCCTAAAGAAACATATTCAAAAACTGGGCTTTCTTGAAACGGTCCATCATCTAATTGATACAAATAATCTCCAGCTGCCGTAGCATTAATAGTGATTATTTGATTCTTAGCAAATGCCTCCGTAACGGTCCAACTCACATCAACAAGCGTATTCGAAGGAGCCACAGTAATTGATTTTGTAATTGTTGCAGCACATTGCCCTGCATCAGGAGTAAAAGTATAGTCACTTGCCCCTAAAATCGAGGTATCAACAGCTGGCGGACTCCATGCTCCCGTTATTGCAGGAGTATCCGAAGAACTCGTTGGTAGAACCAGCGGGGGATCATTCTCACAAACAGTAGTTGGAACAGTGTTAAAAACCGGTGTTCGCAAAGGATTTACCGTAATCGTCAAAGTAGCCGTAGTGGCACATTGCCCTGCTGTTGGCGTAAAGGTATAGGTTGTAGTAGCCGTATTATTTAAGGCCGGAGACCAAGAACCTGTATAGTTATTATTAGAAGTTGTAGGCAAAGGAGCCAAAGGCGTACCTGTACAAATTGGAGAAACCGCATTAAATGTCGGAGTACCATTTGGCATAACTGTAATGGTCATAGTAGTCGTTGTAGCACATTGCCCCGCTGTTGGCGTAAAAGTATAGGTTGTGGTAGCCGTATTATTCAATGCCGGAGACCAAGTCCCTGTAAAGTTATTATTAGAAGTAGTAGGCAAAGCCGAAAGGACTGCACCGGAACAAATAGGTGGAACCTGTGTAAAAGTTGGCGTTATATTAGGGTTAACAGTAATCGTTATTGTTGTTGTAGGGCTTGAAACACATTGTCCCGAATTTGGGGTAAAAGTATAAGGAGCAGGCCCCAAAACAGCCGTATTAACCGTCGCCGGACTCCAAGTACCAGTTATTGGTGTTGCGTTTGAAGAACTTGTTGGCAAGATTGGCGCAGTCGCATTTTGACAAACAGTAGCTGGAATACCTGTGAAAGTCGGGGTAACCAATGGTCTAACCGTAACATTCAAAGTTTGTGTTGTAGCACAGGGAAATAAAGTTGGATTTGGAGTAAATACATAACTCCCACTAGTTGTATTGTTTATTAATGCTGGTGACCATGTCCCTGTGATTCCATTTGGGGAAGTATTAGTCAATATAGGTGCAGTAGTTCCTGAACAAAAGGGAGCTATGGCAGGGAAATTAGGAGTAGTAGTTGAAGCTCCACAAGGCACACTACAAGTAATGGTTAATGAAGGCACACAAGGGTGTGTTGCTGATGACAATTTCAATGTAGCCGATTGTCCTGGCAACATCCCAAATACTTGAACATGTGAAACACCTGTATTTCCAGTGACAGGAGAACTACCTTGAATTGTGTATGTAAAATTATAAGAATTAGAAATCAAAGGATTATTTGACCAATCAAAAAATACGGAAGAAGCTTTATCCGCTGCTAAAATCTGTGAAGCATCACATCTAAAATTAAGAATAGTTGCTCCATTATCAGCAACAATGTTTACAACAATTGCAACACGAGCACTTTCACAAACACCATCAGTTTGACTTACATAATAAGTTGTTGAACCCACAGTCGCTCTTGAAGGAATTGGCGGCGTAGCTGATGGAATTCCTCCTGTTGCAGTCCCATACCAAATCAATGTATTACCCATCAATGCTGTTGCCGTCAAAGGTGTTGGTGGAGTATTTTGACAGTAATAAGTTGGCGATGACACTGTTGGAACTGGACAAGCAATACTTACATTTTTATTTCGATCATTAAGAAATATTAAAGTATCCTTAGCATTAGAACTTTTTTCTAAAGTGAAAAATGAGCTATTCTTACCCAAACCAACACTCCTGCATTCAAGACCAATGATTCCATTTTTAGCAAAAAGAATTGAATTAGATAAAATTGTAATCAAAAAAATAAAAACGAAAGACTTAATAAATTTTTCCATTATTAGTTAGGTTTTAATTTCATCAAAAAAAAGTAAGCTTTAACAAATATTTAGTAAATATATAAATTTTATACTTTCATAATATAGAAGTATACAAATATTAACTGATTATAAGAGACATAGAAAAACAGAATGGTTATTCTATAAAGAAAATAAAAAGCCAAAATCAATATTTTTAGTATTATAACCTGAATTTGAACTTTGCAATCCAGCATTGGACACATGACGAAAATTGGGTCTTATGTCAAATGCAATTTTGTTTATTTTGAAAGTAAAACCTATAGCTAATACATCTGAAAAAGCAAAACCTTTTGATAATCGTTCTGTCTCTGTATCAATAATCATAGGCCCAACAGTTCCTAAAATATAAATGCTCGCTGTATTAAAAATTGGTTTTCGAATCAAAAAACCAATATTCAAAACATATTCTTTTATATCCTTTAACTTGGTATATCTTTCCCGTTTTTCAATGTAATTGGGATCATCAGGCTTTACAAAATAAAAGTTCAACAGTTGGTGCTTCGCAAAGTTTAGTTCTGGCTGCAACAAAACCTCATATTTAAAACTTTTTGTTTGTTTTACTGTATAGTAAAATTGTAGTTTATAATAACTGTTGGTATACGTATAATTGCTGTTTTTTAATTCATTTCCAAAACCATAATCAAAACCCAATTTTACTTTACTCAATTTATCTTGAGCGTAAAATGTCATCGAACTAAAGACAATAATTAAAATAAAAAATATTTTTTTACACATAAAATTTTATTTTCAAAGCTATTACGTTTCTCAAATTACACCATTAAATTAGTGATAGAAAACTAAATTAACAATTATGAACTAAAAAAAAAGAGATTCAACTTTCGCTGAATCTCTTTTTTAAGGATTTATATAAAAGCTCTTTTAACTTTCCTGATGTGCTTTTTCTACCTTGCTTTTATCTTCTTTAGATATTGTATCCACAAGTACTGGAGTTGCAATAAACAATGAAGAATATGTTCCTACAACGATACCCACCAACATCGCAAATATAAATCCTCTGATAGATTCCCCACCAAAAACAAACATGATTAATAAAACCACAATCATTGTTAATGAAGTATTGATTGTTCTAGACATCGTTGTATTAATAGATTGATTTACAATCTCAGCAAAACTACCTTTTGTTTTACCCGCTAAATACTCTCTAACCCTGTCAAATACAATAACAGTATCATTCATAGAATACCCAATAACGGTTAGAATTGCAGCGATAAAGTGCTGATCGATTTCCATTCCAAAAGGCATAAATTTATAGCACAAAGAGTAAATTCCTAATACAAAAATAACATCATGTGCTATAGCCGCAATAGCTCCTAAACTATATTGCCATTTTCTGTAACTGATCATCAAGTATAAAAACACGATAGCCATTGCTCCAAGAACAGCCCAATACGCATTAGTCTTAATATCTTCTGCTACAGTTGGACCAACCTTAGAGGCTTGCAAAATACCTAATTTTTTACCATCGTAAGAATTTACAAATTTATCATACGTCATATCTGCTGAAAAATGCTGTTTTAAAGTAGCAAATAACAATTTATTCACTTCTTCATCAGCTTTGATTCCTGGCTCATGAACTTTATATTTTGTTGTGATTTTTAATTGATTATCACTACCAAAAACTTTTACTTCAGCACTACCATCAAAAACTTTAGCTAATTCTGCTTTTACTGTTTCAGTTTCAATTGGTTTTTCAAAACGTACTTGGAATGTTCTTCCTCCTACAAAATCAACTCCTTCATCAAGTCCGTTTGTAGCTAAAGAGATAATACTTATAACTACTACTATACTTGAGAATAAATAAGTCCATTTTTTTACACCTAGGAAATCAAAATGAAAATTATTAAACATGTTTTTAGAGAACTTAGTAACAAACGTCAAATTGTTCTTCTTGCTTATATTCCAATCAATAAAGATTCTTGCAATAAAAATTGAGGTAAACAATGAAGTTACTATACCTATTAATAATGTAGTAGCAAAACCTTTAATTGGTCCTGAACCAAAAATAAACAATACAGCTCCAGTTAGAATATGCGTTACGTTAGCATCAGTAATTGATGACATCGCACCTCTCCAACTATAAGAAGTTTTAATAGCTTCTTCTAGCGTTTTACCCGCACGTAATTCTTCTTTTGCTCTTTCGTAAATAATGATATTCGCATCAACTGCTGTTCCCATTGTTAAAACGATACCGGCAATACCTGGCAATGTAAGAACTGCTCCGATACTTGCTAAAATTCCGAACAAGAAAAGTAAGTTAACCGCTAATGCAAGATTAGCATACCAACCTGCTTTACCATAATAGATCATCATCCAAAGTGAGACTAAAAGCAATCCTATCAAAGCGGAGTTAGTACCATTTTCAATTGCTTCTTGACCTAAGGATGGACCTACAACTTCAGATTGAACAATATCTGCAGCAGCAGGAAGCTTACCTGCTCTTAACACATTCGCTAAATCTTTAGTTTCTGTAATATCAAAAGCTCCTGAAATTTCAGATCTACCTCCGGAAATTGGACCAGTAGAAACTCCCGGTGCAGAATAAACTACATCATCCAAAACAATAGCGATATTACTTTTTTGAGTATACGCTCTACCTGTTAATTCTTCCCAAGCTTTTGCACCTTGACCGTTCATTTGCATAGAGACAGCTGGTTTACCTGATTGGTCAAATGTATCGCTTGCATCTGTAACCACACCACCACTCATTGAAGGCACATTGTCTCTGTTTCCTTTTAAAGCGTATAATTCTACAGCATCAATATCTTTTGCTTTAGCATCTTTAATTGTCATTGGTTTACCCCAAACAAATTTTGCATAACGTTGGTCACCTGCTAATAAAATTCTAATATCAGCTCTTTTCAAATATCCGTTTACAACAGCAGTATCTTTTGGAGAGAAAAGCCCTAAAACTGGACCTCCACCTTGACCAATAATTTTATCAAATAAAGGATTTTCTCCTTTTTTAGTAGCAGTTGAATCTTTAGCATCCGTAAGTAAAGCACTTAAAGAATCTTTTACAACTGGTTTTACTTCAGTAATTTTGATTTCAGTTTTTTTCAATGACTCATTAGCAGCCATTAAGAAGTTACCTATTTCTTCAATTTTATACGTTTCCCAAAACTGCAACTGAGCTGTGCTTGATAATAATTTTTTAGCACGATCTACATCTTTTGCGCCAGGAAGTTCAACAAGAATTTGACCTGAATTTCCTAATTTTTGAATATTAGGCTGAGTTACACCAAATTGATCGATACGTTTTCTTAAAACTCCAAAAGCACTTTCTACAGACTCATCTACTTTTCTAGAGATAACCTTTTTTACTTGCGCATCTGTCATTTGAAAATCAACCCCACCTTCACCTTGCAAACTTCTGTTTGCGAAAATATCCGGGGACGCTAATTTTACAGTTCCTTTTGAATTTGCTTCAAAAGCATCAAAAAACTTATCTAAATACGATTTATTCCCTTGTAAATCTGCAGTAGCATCAGCCAAAGATTTATTGAAAACTGGGTTTTTAGAATTATTCGACAATCCTTTTAATATGTCCTTAACAGAAATCTGAAGTATCACATTGATACCTCCTTCTAAGTCAAGACCTTTATTGATTTGTTTGTCACTAACTTCATTGAAAGTAAAATTGGTAAAACCAAGATTAAACACTTTCTCTTTACCTATAGAATCCAAATATTTTACTTCTTTTTCAGGATTTCCACCAGCAAAAGATTTTGCATCACTTTTTACTTTGCTTGCAACAAAAGTGAAAGAAAGTTGGTAAATACTTACCAATGCAAATAGAATTGCGAAAAATTTAATAAGTCCTTTATTCTGCATTATTACTAAAAATTAATTATTTTTTATTTATTTATTTTTGCTTTAAACCTTATAGAATAAGACTTGACATCAATTTTTTAAATCCAAAAAAGAATATCTCGAACTACATCATTTTTTTAAACCGAGCAAATATATAATTAACGTTAAGATTAACCAATTTATTTATTAATTAATCTCAAGAAAAAGACTGCATAAGTGCAGTCTTCTTTATTATATATGTAATTTTTTATACTAAAATCGATTTTAAGGCATCATTCATTTGTCTAACGGCATCAGCACTTTTAGCAAATAAGGCTTTTTCTTGTTCATTGAGCTTAATGTCAAGAATTTCTTCCACTCCATTTTTACCAATAATACAAGGAACACCAATACAGATATCATCTTGACCGTATTCTCCTTCAACAAAAACAGAACAAGCGATCATTTTCTTTTGGTCATTCAAAATACTGTCTACCAAGAAAGCAACTGAAGCTCCCGGAGCATACCAAGCTGACGTTCCTAAAAGACCCGTAAGTGTAGCTCCACCAATCATTGTATCGGCAGCCACTTTTTGCAATTCTTCTTCCGATAAAAATTGAGAAACCGGAATTCCATTATAAGAAGCTAAACGTGTTAAAGGAATCATAGTAGTATCACCATGCCCACCAATAACCATTGCTGATATATCATTTGCAGGTTTATCTAAAACCAAAGATAAATAGGTTCTGAAACGAGAACTATCCAGTGCTCCTCCCATACCTATTATTCTGTTTTTTGGCAATCCAGTAGATTTCAATGCTAAATAAGTCATGGTATCCATAGGATTAGAAACTACCACTATAATAGTATCCGGTGAATGTTTCAATACATTTTCAGCAACCGTTTTCACGATCCCTGCATTAATACCTATTAATTCTTCACGAGTCATTCCTGGTTTTCTTGGAATCCCTGATGTAATAACGACTACATCACTTCCTGCTGTTTTAGAATAATCATTGGTAACGCCTGATACTTTGGTATTAAAACCCGTATTGGTAGCGCATTGCATAATATCTAGAGCTTTACCCTCAGCAAAACCTTCTCTGATATCCAACAAGACTACTTCGCTGGCAATTCCTCTATAAGAAATTACATCTGCACAGGTTGCACCTACATTTCCTGCTCCTACAATGGTAACTTTCATATTTTAAAGTTTATTCGGTTATTAGTTAATTTCTGTGGTTAATCGGTTATTTGCTTAATCGTTTAGTTGGATAATTGATTATCTAAACAAACAATTATCCAACTAAACGATTAAACTTTATTAAGCATCAATATTTGCGTAAACTGCATTCTTCTCAATGAATTCTCTTCTTGGCGGTACCTCATCTCCCATTAACATAGAGAAAACTCTGTCGGCTTCCGCCAAACTGTCAATAGTTACCTGACGCAAAGTTCTGAAACTTGGATCCATTGTAGTTTCCCATAATTGCTCCGCATTCATCTCCCCAAGACCTTTATAACGTTGAATTCCTGCGCTTCCACCCATTCTTTCATTCGCTTGATCACGTTGCACGTCATTCCAAGCATATTCTTTCTTGTTTCCTTTTTTAACTAAATATAAAGGTGGTGCGGCAATATACACGTGACCTTCTTCGATTAATTCTTTCATGAATCGGAAGAAGAATGTCAAAATTAAAGTAGAAATGTGACTACCATCGACATCGGCATCACACATAATAATTACTTTATGGTAGCGTAATTTTTCAATATTTAATGCTTTACTATCCTCGGCAGTTCCTATTGTAACTCCAAGAGCAGTAAATATATTTCGAATCTCTTCGTTTTCAAAAACTTTGTGAACCATTGCTTTTTCAACATTCAAAATCTTACCACGTAATGGCAAAATAGCTTGAAACGCACGGTCACGACCTTGCTTTGCAGTTCCGCCTGCCGAATCTCCCTCGACAAGATACACTTCGCATTTTGCAGGATCTTGTTCCGAACAATCTGATAATTTCCCTGGTAATCCACCGCCACCCATTACAGTTTTGCGTTGTACCATTTCACGTGCTTTCTTTGCAGCGTGACGGGCTTGTGCTGCAAGTATCACTTTTTGAACAATGATTCGGGCATCATTTGGATTTTCTTCCAAATAAGCTTCAATCATATCTCCAACCGCCTGACTTACTGGCGAAACAACTTCCCTGTTTCCAAGTTTCGTTTTGGTTTGTCCTTCAAATTGTGGTTCCGCTACTTTTACCGAAATAATTGCTGTTAATCCTTCACGGAAATCGTCTCCTGAAATATCGAACTTCAATTTATCCAACATTCCTGAAGCATCCGCATATTTCTTTAACGATCTGGTTAGACCGGTTCTGAAACCCTGTAAATGCGTTCCACCTTCGTGCGTATTGATATTATTCACATAAGAAAAAATATTCTCTGTGTAACTGGTATTGTAAATCAATGCCACCTCAACAGGGATTTCTCCTTTTTCGTTATCCATAGAGATAACATGAGAAATAATTGGCTCACGGTTTCCATCTAAGTAACGGATATATTCTTTCAGACCTTCATCTGAATGGAAAATTTCTGAAACAAATTTTCCGTCTTTATCTAATTCTCTTTTATCAGTGAACGTGATTGTGATTCCTTTATTCAAATACGACAATTCACGCATACGTGCCGACAACGTGTCATATGAAAACTCTGTAGACTGAGTAAAAATCGTTTCGTCAGGATAGAAAGTAACTATTGTTCCTCTTTTAGTCGTTTCTCCAATTTGTTTAACTGGATACAACGCTTTTCCTTTTTCATACTCTTGTTCGTACACTTTTCCATCACTACTATGAACGGTAGCTCTTAAATGATTGGACAAAGCATTTACCACAGAAACCCCAACACCGTGAAGTCCTCCAGAAACTTTATACGAATCTTTATCAAATTTTCCTCCAGCACCAATTTTGGTCATTACAACCTCCAATGCCGAAACACCTTCTTTTTTATGAATACCAACCGGAATACCACGTCCATTATCTTCAACAGAAACAGATCCATCTTCATTAATATCAACTATTATGGTATCACAATGGCCTCCCATTGCCTCATCAATCGAGTTATCTACAACTTCATAAACTAAATGATGCAGTCCTCGAACGCCTACATCTCCAATATACATTGATGGACGCATTCTTACGTGCTCCATTCCTTCTAATGCCTGAATACTATCCGCTGAATAATTGTCCTTCTTGATTTCTTCGCTCATATATTTTATTCTAAAAAAATGTAATTTTTGTCTAACACGCAAATATATAAAAACGCAAATTATATAACCGTTAAAATCCCTTTTTAAGCTCTTAAGTTATTAACAAAGAAATGTCAATAGTAATAGCAAAAATCAATTTCAATTTCAAAAATCAATGCTAATGACAAAGTCCAAAAGCAAAATCGTATTATTATTTTTAATTTATCATTAGCATTGATTTTTGAAATTGATTTTTGGATTTGTTTTTTTTCAAACCTATCATAAAAAACAAAATCCCAAAAACAACATTAAAAATGTCGCTCCGGGAAATTTGCTAACTAATTCAAATTTAATCTTTTCTTGAAATTATTCTTTTAAAATTGATTTTTTGATATTGCTATTGAAATTAATTTTTTTCTAAACTGTAACTCCTGTTTTAGCAATTTCTGTATCTGCCTGAACGTGTGCCGCATTGGCTCTTCCGCTTGGATCTTGGTTTTCTTGCCATTTTGGAATCCATTTTCTAACCGTTTGTGCCGCACTTACTTGCGGATAATACTTATTAAATATTGATCTGTAAAAGTACGCTTCTTTAGTTGTTGGCGCATTGTATGGAAACTCTACTGCAGCTCCCGCTAATTGTTCATCCGTAACTTGAGAAGAACAATACTCAATCAATTGATCGATCCAGTTATACCCAACTCCATCAGAAAACTGTTCTTTTTGTCTCCATAAAACCTCTGCAGGAAGATAAGGGTTTTCTGGAGTATCAAATGCTTTTCTTAAAATATATTTTTCTTTTCCATCGTACGTTTTAGGCATTTTTTCTTCTGCTTTAATACGAACTGCCATATCTAAGAAAGCTTTGTCTAAAAACGGAACTCTAGCCTCTAATCCATGAGCCATAGTCGATTTATCTGCTCTTAATAAATCGGCAGTAAATAATTTTTGAACTCTTTCGATGGTTTCTTTTTGAAAATCTTCAGTTGAAGGTGCATTTCTAAAATACAAATACCCTCCAAAAATTTCATCGGCTCCTTCACCAGAAAGCACAACTTTTATTCCCATATCAGTAATCGCTTTAGACAAGAAATACATTGGCGTACTGGCTCTTACCGACGTCACATCGTAAGTTTCTAAATGCCAGATTAATTTATCTAAGATTTTAATCCCTTCTTCTATTGTAAAGTGGATTTCATGATGCTCTGTTCCTAAATACTCCGCTACTTTTCTAGCTGCCGCTGCATCTGGAGCATCAGCGTCTAAACCAATAGAGAACGAATGTAATTTTTTACCGCTTTCTGCCAATAATCTAGAGGCAATTGCTGATGTCAATGAAGAATCTAATCCTCCTGAAAGCAATACTCCAATTGGCACATCACTCATTAATCTTTTACGAGTCGCTTCAGTCAAAGTCTCTCTGATCAAATCCAAGTCTAAATCCTGATCTGCTTTTAAATAATCTTCGTATTCCGGTTTGTAATATTTTACAAAACCTGTTTTTTGAGTATAAAAATGTCCCGGAGGAAATGTAGAGAATGTTTTACATTGATCTGCAATAGGTTTCATTTCAGAAGAGAAATAAATTCTTCCTCTTTCGTCTAAACCATAATATAACGGCTTCACTCCCATTGGATCCCTACCGGCAATAAAATCATCACCATCAACTACCACAAAAGCCCAGTCTCCATCCAACATGTTACAAAAATCATAACCAAACTCTTCGTACAAATGCACAATAACTTCTGAATCTGATTTAGTTCTAAAAGTATGTCCTTTCAAAACACCATCTCTTAATTCCTGATGATTGTAAACTTCGCCATTATGAACCATCCAAGCAGTTGAAGTTCCTTGAATTGGTTGTCTTCCTGAATACAAATCGATGATAGACAAACGTTCATGACTTAAAATATGTCCGTTTTCTGTTACGTGTAAATCACTTTCATCCGGGCCACGGTGTGACATTCTTTTTGAAAGTGTTTTTACTAACTCTTCATCTTTTCCTTTTCCTATAATGGCTAATATTCCGCACATAACTATATATTTTAAATATTTTGTTTATTTTGATAAGGCAAAGATGCGATACCAGTTACAAATACAAAACACAAACATACTATTTAGTTTAAATTTAAAATCAAAAAATCATTTTTACAGCAAAAATGTAATTTAAACATCCGGAAATTAAAACATTCGATTACAATTGTAAATTATCAAAGACTGACAATTCAATTATTTTACTTTATTGCCTTTTAAATATGTGTTTGTTGGTTTCATTTTTACCATTTTATTTTCTTCCACTTTCATTAAATCCTGATCGTACATTACAAAATCAGCCCATTTTCCAACTTCCAGACTTCCTTTTTCTTTTTCTTCGAAATTAGAATAGGCTGCCCAGATTGTCATTCCTCTTAAAGTTTCGGCTCTGGTTAAAGCATTTTCCATTTGAAAACCACCTTTTGGATATCCTTTACTGTCTTTTCTGGCTACAGCAGCATGAAAGGTCAGCATCGGATTCACTTCTTCTACAGGGAAGTCCGTTCCTAAAGCTATCATCCCTGCTTTTTGAAGTATTTTTTTATAAGCATACGCGTTTTTCAGTCTTTCTTTCCCCAATCTATCGCCAGCCCAATACATATCGGATGTGGCATGTGTAGGTTGTACAGAAGGAATTATCCCAAATTTGAAATAATCAAAATCTTGTTCCCGCAAAACTTGGGCGTGCTCAATTTTCCATCTTCGGTCTTTTGTACCTGCTAGAACTTCGCCGTATATTTTAAGTAAAACTGTATTTGCCGAATCGCCAATAGCATGTGAATTTAATTGAAATTTAGAAGCCGAAATTTGTTTTGCAACCGCTTTTAATTCCGAAACAGATGACAATAAAGCACCATACTGTTTTGGCATGTCAGAATATGGTTTGTGCATGCAAGCGCCACGAGAGCCCAAAGCACCGTCTCCGTACATTTTAAAAGAACGTACATTTAGATTATCCGTTTTATAAATTCCTTTTTTTAGATATAAATCGATGTTTTTTTGATTTGCTGTAATCATAGCATATACATTAAGCTTCATTACTTTAGCTTTTTGCAAACTATCCATTAAATGAATAATATCAGGATCTAATCCCGCATCATTTACAGTTGTCAATCCATAATCAAACATTACTTTTTCGGCATCCAACAAAGCGGCAATTTGTATTTTACGAGTTGGTTTCGGAATTATCTTAAAAACTAATTCCATCGGATTATCTACTAAAATTCCTGTTGGTTCACCATTTGCAATTTCAATCTGACCGCCAACAGCTTTTGTATCTTTTGTAATTCCTGCTAACTTCAACGCTTTACTGTTTACAATAATTGCATGCCCGTCTATTCTATTCAATACTACTGGAATATTAGGAAATACAGCATCTAATTCTGCTTTTGTAGGATACTTTTTTACTTTCCAATCGTTTTGATCCCAACCATTCCCAACAATAAACGTTGGATTTTTATCTTTTTGAAAAGTCTTTAAACGTGTAATTATTTCGTCCATACTTTTGGTTTCGCGTAAATCCACTTCCTGCAAACTTAATCCATAGCTATAAAAATGGCAATGCGCATCAATCAAACCCGGATAAATGAATTTTCCTTCGGCTTCTATCGTATTCTTAGATTCATATTTTTTGGCAATTTCACCATTAGTACCAATAGCCACAATTTTTCCCTTATTGATCGCCATAGCTGAAGCCGTCTCAAAAGAGTTATTGACCGAGTAAATAGTCGCATCTGTAATAATAGTATCTACGGAAATTTTATTTTTTTGATCACACGAAATCAATAAAAATAAAGCAAAAAGAAGTGTAATTCGTTTCATAATAGACAGTTTAGTTGAGCTAATATAAAAAAAGAAACCCAAATAATAGTAAACTATGAATTAATTTAGAAAGAAGAAACTTATAATATATCTTCTATAGTATATTTTGTAGTATTGATTTCAAAAGTAAATCCCACTTTGTTTCCCATTAATTTATTTCCCAAAGGGGATTGCGGTGATAATGCAATAATATTGACACCTTCAATAGTAATTTTTGGAAGTGCCACACTCAGATACAAATAGATTCCGTTCGCCTCAACCAAACTTCCCACAATGATAGTTTCAGCAATTGTAGCAGCGTCAATTTTATCCAGAACTATTTTTTGATCCATCACTTCTCTCAATTTACGATTGAGTTTCTCCTGCTCAAGGTGCATCATTGACAATGCCGTTTCATGTTTGTCTCCGGCAGAACCCTTGGCGTCGTTCTTAGAATCTTCAGTAAGTGCGGCAATCATGTCTTTGAAAACATCGATTCTATCCTGAACTAATTGTAGATAATGAGTATGTATTTTTTGTTTGAAAGTCATTTTTTGAAAGAGAAAAAGTTATAAAGAAACAAAGAGGCAGAGGTACAAAGAGATAAAGAGGCAAAAGTTTTGATGTCTTGAGTTATCTGACTAAAAAAGATAGATTTTTTATCTTTGAGCCCCCTGTATCTCTTTGTACCTCTGCCTTTTTTAACCTGTTTTAAAAATCAAATTTATAGTTCACTCCTAGAATCACTTGAAATCCTTGAACTGGGTAATTCAACCATTTTTGGTAGGCATTATTAGTGATATTATTGGCTCTTGCAAACGCAGTCAATCGCTCGCTGTATTTGAATCCAACATTTGCATTTACATCAAAATAAGACTTTAAAGTTACAGCAGCAGAATTGGCCGTAGAGCCAGTATTTATCTGAAAATCTTTTCGCTCGCCTACGTAAAACACATTTGCGCCAGCAAACCATTTCTCCGTAATATTAAAATCAAGATTTGAATTTATTTTTATAGTTGGCATATTCCAAGCTTCTTGCTGAAAATCATTGGTATAACTACTGAAAGTTCCGTTGATTCCAAAAGATACATCTTCAGAAAAATCAGCTTTTAATTCTCCGTAAAAACTCAATGTTTTCATATCGTCATACACCACTTGAAAGGAATTTCCATACGCATAATCATCGTTACCCGCATCTTCATTATAATCATTGCTTCTAAACAAGGCTTTATTTCTTTCGTTTACATACGAAGCTTTAATATTATAACTCACATTGTTAGTTAGTTTCCCTTTTAATCCGGCAAAAATATCATACTGTTTGTCTGTTGGCGCAATATTCAATGTTGGCGATAAAAACGGATTTTCATTGACAAAATCCATATATGAGTTTTGTTCCAAATTTCCTTCGGCTCCAGCATAGAATATCATTAAATCACCAACAACTTTGTAAGAAGCATTGAACTGCGGATACACTAAAAATTTATTATTGCTGTTTTCATTATCCAAACTATAAAACAAACCAGCTCCGATATTCAACGTCCAATCATCTTCCTGCATTACAAAACTGGGAACAATTCCAAAATTTGTAAAACCATATTTTACACGCTCAGTATTCGTATTTGAATAATTTTTCTTGAAACTACCACCAACATAATCAACAATTATATTCGTTTTCACAGCACTTTCCATTATATCAAATTCCACTGTTGGTTTTGCATAAAATCTATTTTCAGAAGATCCTGAAGCATCAGAAAAATGGTTGTATTTAAGACTTGCTTTATTTAAAATACTTCCGTTAAATACTACATTTCCACCTAAAGATATAGTACCGTAAGTTTGCTGAGGATTAATTCCGTTGATCAAAGTTGCTCTGTCTTGAGGAGTCAAAGTGCTGCCAAAATTAGCAGGCAATCCGTACCAATTATAAATTTGGTTTTGATACCCTAAATCCAGATTCCAAGACACGTCTTTTTGATTTGAACCATACATCAAGTCAATCGATGTATCATAAAAACCATCCTCTAATTTCACATTTTTGATTCCTCCTTCAGACGAATGATGACGAAACATTCCGCCAACATAATCTGTGTCATTAATATCATGATTTACGAATAATTCCCCAATAAAGGTTCCGTAATTCCCCACCCCAAAAGTGGCGTAATTTTTAAATAAATGCGCTTGTTTTTCTTTCTCTACTCCTTCAGCTTTTCCTTTGGATGGTGTAAAAGTCGATGCCACCGGAAAAGAGAAAATTGTGTATTTTATTTTTTCTTTTTTAGCATTTCCTTCTTCATCCAGTTCCGGAATTTCTTTTACTTTGAAAGCGTCCGAAATTTTTGGCGTATAAGGTTTTACAACATTTACGGTCTCAGTTCCTATTTGTTCTTTTTTTTGTGCAAACGAAAATTGAAAAACGAAGAAGAACAAAATCCCCGCTCCAATCCTCCACGAAGCGAAGGGTGCCGAAAACGTTGCTGCCTTATTTGTGAATGATTTTATCTTTAAATCTTTAAATGTCATGTTTTATTTTTTTACTTCTTATTTATAACTCTTCCCTTCTAACCTTGCATTTATACTTCCCATTCGCCTTTTGCAATGAATTGCGTTTCCCCCCCGATTTTTATATCAAAATGATTTTCAGTCAATTTTCCATCAAAATAAATTTGAGAAGATCTATTTATAAAATCTCCCTGATGATTGATAATTTGAATTTCAGGTGAATAATATTTTAAAAGAAAAGCCTGCAAACAAGTACTGGCACTACCAGTAGCCGCATCTTCTATAAGTTGATTGTTCTCAATACATAGCATTCTACTGATGAGCTCTGTTTCTTCTAAGCAATAAAAGTACAAGGCCCTATGATTTGTTTTACAATTAGCATGCAACCATTCATCCATTTTATTTTTGTCAAGAATTAAATTCTCCAATACCTTTTTATTTTTGACAGGAACAATTACAAAAGCGCTTCCGGTGGTCACTTCCTGAATGGGAAAAGCATCATCAAAATCAGCACTGCTTAAATTGCTGAAGGTTAAAAAATCTTCTGCTGAAAAAGTATCTAAAAATTCTGGTTGAGCAGCCTGTAGCCAAACCAAATCTCCCGATTGATGAACTGGAATTTCACCAATTGGAACCGATAACGCAATTTTTTCAGGTTGATTTTCAAAAATCTTATTCATGAGAACCCAAGATGTTCCTATAATTGGATGTCCCGCAAACTTCATTTCGTGTTCTGGAGTAAAAATTCTGATTTCCGCAGCACTAATTTTTGGTTCAAGCTTAGTTATAAAGGTACTTTCCGCAAAGTTGATTTCACGGGCAATTTTTTGCATCTGTTCGTCACTTAAGGCACCAGCCTCTAAAAAAACAGCCAATTGATTGCCTGCATATTTTTTCTTTGTAAAAACATCAACGATGTAAAAAGATAAATTCATTCTCTTTGTTTTTTGGCTTTCGATTATTTTAAAAATTTCATGCCGATTCTTCTTATTTTCTTAATCCAATTCTCCGACTTCTTTACTTGGTAATCGATGAATTTGTTTTTGATTCTTCTGCTTTTATAGTATCCAATTCTCTTTGCGCATCTGAAACTACATCCGGAAAATCAGTGAAATTTTGGATTACATTTTCTAAAATATACGTTGCTTGGTAGCTGTCTTTCAGTCCGTAAAAATTTTTTGCCATTAAGACTAATCCTTTGGCTCCAAAATATTTATAGCTGGCATAATTCTTCGCTAATTTTTGAACTGCAGTATTAGAAGCTTCAAACTTTTCGTCTTTGTTCTTAAAATAAGCATCATAATACAAAGCTTCCGCAGCTAATTCTCCTTTGGCAATCGTCATTAATTTTGCGTAGGCAGCTCTTGCTTTCGCTTCATCACCCGTTTCAATTGCCGCACGTGCAATGATGATTTGCGCATCACTTTTTACATTATCATCCGTTTTAGGATTCATCAAGACTTTCTCCGCATAAATAACTGAATTCGGATAATCTTTTTTATCATAGTACGATTTCATCAAATTCGATTGTGCAAAAGTTTTATTCTGCGAAAGATCCGCTTCGTTTTCTAAACGGGATAAAACCGGTATTGCTTTGTCATACTCTTTATTTTTGAGAAAAATTTGAGCCAATCGTGACAAAGATTGTTCTGTAAATTCACTTCTGGATTGTGCAATTACATATTCATAATTAGGAATAGATTTGCTCTCTGATCCTTCAGAAAAATACAATTGAGCAAGATAATAATTAGCCTGTAAAGCATGAATTCCTCGAGGAAATTGATTTACGTATCCACTAAATCCTGCGATTGCCTGCTTGCTGTTATTTTGTTGAAATTGCTTTTCAGCAGCTTCATACGTATCATTATCAAGTTCTGCATCTGTTACAGCGACAAAATCCAACGTACGAACCCAAGTTGCATATTCATCTACTCTTCCATTATCCACATAAATTAATCGGGCGGTGGCTACAGCTTCTAAAGCCTCCGGAGTTCTAGGGAAATCAGCCGCAACTTTTTTAAATTTCAACAATGCTTGATCGTCTTTATCCGTGTTATAATACACTAATCCCTGACGCAAAATTGACCTGGAAGTGAAAGATCCTTTTTTAAATTCTGTATTTAATCGATCATACGTTTTTACGGCAAGGTCATTTTTGTTCTCGGCAACATAGGTATTGGCAAGTTCAAAAAGCGCATCGTCTCTGTATTCTGATTTTGAATACAATTGTAAAAAAGCGTTTAATTCCTCTATTTTCTTGTCATTTTTAGCAATAAATCCGTAGCAAATTGCTTTTTGAAAATAGGCATAATCCGCGTCCTCACTTTTAGATTCTATCACTTTAACATACGCATCCATAGCTGGACCGTATTTTGAAGTCACAAAACGACAATCCGCTAAACGCAAATACGCATCATTCAAACGTACTTTGTCGGCGGGTGCTTTTTCTATTTGATTTTGGAAATAATTCCCTGCCTGATCGTATTCTTTCAATTTGAAATACGTGTAAGCAATATTGTAATTACTGTTTTTAAATTCTGGTGTTGTTGCTGCTTGGTTTGAACCAATGAACTGCTTGAAACTTAATAACGCCTCTTTAAAATCATTCAAAACATATTGAGTTTCTCCTTCCCAGAAAGTAGCACGAGCCGTAAAAACAGCATCTTTTTGTTCACTTATGGATTTTGTGAACATTTTCAAGGCTTCTGGATAATTCCCATCGGTATATAATTCTAGACCTCTATAAAAAAGCACTTTTTGGTACGCTAATTTATTTTCTGGTGATTTATTTTTTTCCAATAAAACTAAGGCTTCTTTGTAGTTTTTAGAAGAAATATAAGAATCTATCAGTAATTTTTCAACCTCTGAACGGTTAGCGTTATCTGGATATTTTTTCAAAAAAGCCTGTAAAACTGCGGGTACACTTTGATACGAGTTTCCTAATTCATAACTTAATTTTGCATAATTCAAACCAGCGTCTTCCTGAATGGCCAGATCAAACTCCATTTCAGAAGCGTTCTTAAAAGCGTTCAAAGCTTGTTGTTTTTTATCGGTATTCAGGTAACTTTCTCCCAAATGATAATAGGCATTTTGCGCTACAAAATCTTTTCCTCCAATTATTTTATTAAACTGAGAAATCGCATTTTCGTAGTCTTTTTGTTTATAATACGCATACCCTAATTGATAAAAATCCGTATTATTCCATCTTCCTTTTTTTCCTTTATAAGCAACTAAATATGGAATTGCTGTGTCGTATTTTTTTAAATTGAAATAGCTTTCGCCAATGATTTTATTCAGTTCAGATTTTTCTAAAGGATTTGATTTGGCCATTGCTTTCTGACCCAAATCTATTGCTTTTTGAAAATTCCCCAATTTGAAATTCATATCCGCCTGATAATACGAAAGCTTTTCTTTGTACTTTTCTTCGCCTGAAACTTCATCAAAATATTTTGTAGCTTGCTTATAATCATCGCCTTCATACGCCATAAAACCTAAATAATATTTGGCTTGAGAACCATATTCGGCAGAATTCACGACTTTATTCAAATAAACGGTGGCTTCTTTTTTCTTTTTGGCATTAAAAAAACTATAGCCTTTCTGGAAATTGAATTTATCTTGGTCATTTCTGCTTAAACTGCTTTCATCCACTTTATCAAACCACAGCAACGCTTGCGGAAAATTTCCTTGATTAAAATGATAATGTGCCACCTCAATATACGCCTGATTTTGTTTTACGCTCGTAGGATAATCCGAAACAAATTGCTCCATCAATTCATCAGCATTCGATTGATTGGTTCGAATGGCGCAATTCGCAGCATAATACGCACAATCTGATTTTAGCTCTTCAGTAGTAGCTGTTTCCTTTACTTTATTAAAAATAAGTTGCGCCGATGCATATTGCGAGTCTTTAAATAAAGAAACGGCTTTATTGAAATCTTTCGAATCGTGCGTGTAAATGGTTGATTTTTGTGCCGAAATAGTGGCAGTTATAATGAAAATTGGAATAAAGAAGAGCCAAGAAATTTTACGCATTGTAATTTTATTTTAATAATTCAAATGTATCATATTCTGAAGTCTATAACGAATCGTTATTGGATTTTATTATGAACATTTTTTTAAACACCATAGAATTTAACTTTCAATACTATATTATTCATCCCTCTAAACTCAACTACTTTCACGTATTATTTATAATTATCAGAATTCTATCTAATTGAATAGAATTTATTTTGAATAGAACCGTTATCTTATTACTTTTACCCAATAAACAAATGCAAATTATGTCACAATCCGTACTGTCTTTAAAAAATGTAAATATTTATCAAGAGGGGAAATCTATTTTAACAGAGGTAAACTTGGAGGTAAAACACGGTGAATTCCTTTATATTATTGGAAAAACAGGCTCTGGAAAAAGTAGCTTAATGAAAACTTTATATGCTGATTTAGCTTTAACGGAAGGAGAAGGCCATATAGTAGATTTTGATTTAGCAACCCTGAAAGAAGATGACATTCCGTTTTTGAGAAGAAAGATTGGAATCGTTTTTCAAGATTTCAAATTACTACCGGACAGAACGGTAAAAGACAATATGCTATTTGTTCTAAAAGCTACAGGCTGGATTGACAATGACGAAATGCAACGAAAAATTGATGAAGTTTTAGACAAAGTAGGCATGAAAGAATTTGGCAATAAAATGCCGCATCAACTTTCAGGTGGTGAACAACAGCGTGTTGCCATAGCCAGAGCTTTACTGAACGACCCCGAATTAATCCTTGCTGACGAACCAACAGGGAACCTTGATCCACAAACCAGTGCCGAAGTTTTAGAAGTATTAAAAAATATTAATGCTAATGGGAAAACCATTATTATGGCAACCCACGATTATGCATTATTGATGAAATTCCCTTCGAAAACATTGAAATGTGAAGATGCAAAAATATTTGAAGTGGTTCAGAGAACGGCATAATGCTATCCATTCTTGTTCCAATATACAATTACAATGTTTATCCTCTTGTTTTAGAGTTACACAAACAATGTATGGATTGCGGAATCAATTTTGAAATTTTATGTCAAGATGACGCTTCAAAATCAAATTTCAATGCATTTAATGAAAATGTAAATGCATTATCAAATTGCAGTTTTGTCTCCTTAAAAGAAAATCTGGCGCATCGTAAAAACAGAAATTCCCTTGCCGAACAAGCAAAGTTTGATTATTTGCTTTTCATCGACGGCGACTCTATTATTATTCATGCCCGTTACATAAAAAAATACATTGATAATCTTCATGATTTTGATGTTGTTTATGGCGGTAGATTGCATCCTGAAAAATGTCCCTCCGATAACCAAAAACTACGTTGGAAATACGGAAAATTTATTGAGGACAAATCTGCAGAAAACCGAAAGAAAAAACCCTATCAATCGCTACTTTTCAATAATACCGTAATTAAAAAAGACTGTTTCAACAAAGTAAAATTTGATACAAACAAGAAGAAATACGGTCATGACGACACCCAACTTTCGTATCAATTGAGTCTATTAAAATCTAAAGTAAATCATATAGAAAACCCTGTTGAGCACGGAGATATTGACTCTAATTTGGTTTATCTGAACAAAACCAAAGAATCTTTAGAAAACTTGATTTCGTTATACGAAGAAGAAAAAATTGATATTGAATTTGTAAGACTGATTCAATTGTATCATTTTTTAAAAAGAACAAAGTCTACTTTTATCATTTCAAATACACATAACGTTTTTGAGAAATATCTACTGCAAAATTTGACTGGAAACAATCCTAATTTATTCCTTTTTAATTGGTTTCGGATTGGCTATTTGTGCTCGATAAGTTATAAAAATTAATTCTTTTTGATTTCAATAAATAATTGATCCCAAGTTTCCATAATAGCATCGATATGGTATTTTTCGCTGGATAATTTTGCCTTTTTACCCATTTCTTTTCTTAATGTCGCATTTTCGATTAAAGTCTCGACTGCTTTTACATAATCTGATTCGTTCCCATTTTCGATCAAAAATCCGTCTTGGTTTTGAGAAATTATTGCTCTTGGTCCACACGGACAATCATAAGCAACACAAGGCAATCCAGAAGCCATTGCCTCAATTAAAACCATTCCAAAACCTTCAAATCGAGATGTCATTAGACAAAATGAGTCTTCAGAATATTTTTTATCAATATCTTGAACTGGTTCATGAAAAATAACATTATCAGAAATATTCAAATTTTCAGCTAACAATCGTAAATTAACATTCTCAGATGATTTTCCATAAATTTCCAATATCCAATCTGGGTGTTTTACAACAACTTTTTTCCAGATTTGTAACATTCTGTCAAATCCTTTTTCATACGTATGCCGACCAACTGCAATGACTTTTTTATTTTCTAAAGCACTGGATTTTTCCGAAGTGAACCATAAGGGATTTGGAATAACAATTGTATTATCTATATTCCATTCAGCAATGCTTTCGCTCGTCACAACAACAAATCGATCGTATTTCTTTATTCCAATTTTTTTAAAAAAATGAAAAAAACCAGATCTAACTTTCGTCAAAAAATTATTCTTTAATTTTCTTTCTTCAATAAACATTGAACTGTGCATTTCTAAAACTAGTGGAACTTTGTTTTTTAAAATAAAAGGAATAAAATACGCTTTTAAACCATTATCACAAACAACAATAACATCGGGTTGAATTGCTTTGATTTTAGTTTTTAAAGCGTTCCTGTAAGAATTAAAAAACTGAAAGACATTGCCTTTCAGTCTCATATCGTGAAAAATAATATTGGAATCAAAAGAATAAAACAAAGGAGAAAAACCCTCGTTTTGAGTCAGAATATGAACTTCATATCCTAATTTATCAATTAGGTAATTGGCTTTTACAGAAAGGACTCTGGCTACACCGCCTTCGTTATTTATGTTAGGAACAATGTATAAAAGTTTCATTTTTTTGAAATCAAAAATTCATCAAAATCCCGAATATAATCTTCTTCATTGAACACATCAGATGCCAAAACCAAACAAACTGCTCCTGATGAAAAATTTTGCAATTCTCTCCAAATACCCGTTGGAATATACAATCCAATATTTGGTTTGTTCAAGAAAAATGATTTTTTTTCGATTCCGTCGTTAAGAACAACTTCAAAACTTCCGCTCAAAGCAATCAAGATTTCTTGCTGAGCAATATGCGAATGTCCACCTCTATAAGCATTGCTTGGCACATCAAAAAGGTAATACACTCGCTTGAATCCAAATGGCAAAACATCCTCTTGAATAAATGCCAGATTCCCACGTATATCTTCCACAACAGGGATCTTTAGTAATTGTATGGCGTTAAGGGTTGTTTTCATTTAGTAATTTGTAAAAAATCTTCTTTTCCTTTGTTTGCGCTTTTTAGTGCTACAAAAACTTGGTTTATTTTAATTTTGTTTTGTTTAATATCAAAAAAAAGTTTCATAAAAACTCCTTTGAAGTAACCATCATTTGAAACCCTGGTCAAGAAAGCGCCTTGTACATAATATCTTTGCTCCAAATTTAATTTATCATCTGTTGAAATCGACGGATGACTTGTTATAACCTTAGGCACAATAATTATATTTTGATTTTGATTTTTCAAATCCGACAAAAAAATAGCTTCTTCTCCCATCTTAAATGAACTTCCAAGCCCAAAATTAGTATCAAACTTAATCTTCAGTTGGTCGAATACCGCTTTTTTTAAACTTATTTCAATCGATAAAATATTAAAAATATCTAGATTATTTAATTGCAATTTTGATTGAGAAGGATATTTTTTAAATAATAAGCCATTTGAATCTTCAATTGCAAAACAAATACTGGCTGCCTCAGGATAATTGTTGTGGGCTTCAAGAATACTGCTTTCAAAATCTTCCTTGAAAATTTCATCGTCATCCGCTATTAAGATAATTTTCCCTTTTGCATTTTGCAAACCTAAATTCCTGCTTTTCGACAACCCTTTTTCAAATGAATTTACAACTCTAATGGAAGGGAAATCTGAAACTAATAGTTTATTCTCGAGGGTTTGATTGACAATTAAAATTGAAAAATCTGAAAAATGACAGAAAGGAAACATAGGAATCAAAAAATCCAAAGAACCTCTATTCATCGTAGCCATTACTATTTCAAGATCTCCTTTTTTTAATTCTTTTATCAATTTGTTGCTATATTTACACAAATATAAATAATTCAGCTTTGTAAATGAAAATACTTTTGATTGGTGAATACAGCCGATTGCATAATTCTTTAAAAGAAGGATTGGTAGCGCTGGAACATGAAGTAGTTTTGTTGTCATCGGGAGATCATTTCAAAAAATTCGATACTGATTATTCATTTCATTCCGCCTTTTTATCTGATTATTGGTTGCCTCGAAAAATCAAAAATGTCTTTTATAAACTCACGGGCATCAATTTAGAAAAAGCGGAAAGAGGACTTCGCTTTTTCCTTTTATTACCTCAATTGAAGAACTTTGATCACGTACAGCTCATTAATTCGGATGCAATTGAAACGTTTCCTTTTCTCTCTCGGATACTCTATAAAAAGGTATTCAAAAAAATTAAAAATCGGAGCTTATTAATCTGTGGTGATGAAACCCCAGTTATTGATTATTTACTCAAAAAAGAGTCTGACTATAGCATTCTGACTCCCTATTTCGAGGATAATTCGTTAAAAAAACATTTTGAATATCCATTAAAATACGCCACAAAAAACTATCGAAAAACCTTTGATTGGTTGGTCGAAAACTGCCAAAACCTAATTGTCTCCGATTTAGATTATAAAATTCCGATGGAGAAAATGGGATATTCGGTTCATTTCATTCCAAATCCAATTAACACCCTAAAAATTGAATTTCAAGAACAAAAAAACAATGACAAAATCGTTATTTTTCTTGGGATAAATCGCTCCAGTTACATCAAAAAAGGAATTACTTATTTTGAAAAAGCATTGCAAATTATACAGGAAAAATATGCTGAAAAAGTAGCTGTGATTATCACCGAAAATCTTCCTTATGCCGATTATATAAACTTATACAATACCGCACAAATCGTTTTAGATCAGATCTATGCTGATGATCAAGGTTACAATGCCTTGGAAGCTATGGCAAAAGGAAAAGTCGTTTTCACTGGTGCCGAGAAAGAGTTTGTACAACATTATAATGTATCAGAACGAGTTGCTGTAAACGCTTTACCTGATGTGAATTATTTAGTAAAAGAATTGTCTTTTTTGATCGAAAATCCTGAAGCCATTATAGCAATTGGAAAACGTGCCAGAGCATTTATCGAAAAAGAGCATGATTATATAACAATCGCTAATCAATACTTAGAAACTTGGAATAAAGCTTAAATTTTTATCCAAAAACTAAAACAAACTCTTTCTAAAGTAAACAACCAACACCACCAGGTAAATAAAATTATCAAAAGCCTGAGCCATCACAACTCCTTGAATTCCAAATAAATTAATTAAATAAACACTTGAAAAATACAAAACAAGAAGTGAAAACAACTCTGAAGCTATAAATGCTACAGTTAATTTTTTTGCAAAAAATTGATACCCTAAAATCAAAGAAGCTACTTTTAAAACATCACCTGCCAACTGCCAAACAAACAAAGTCGTTACTTGTAGGAATGCATTGGTAAAAAGCAAATTGACAATAAAAAAACGCAAAAAATAAAGCACCGTTAATACAATTATGAAAACGGGTAAAATACTTTTGAAGTAACTCCAAAAAACACGTTTTGTCTCCAGATTATTTTTGGCAACAGCCAATTTTGGCAAAAAATAAACAGTCAAAATTGTGGTAACAAACAACATATAATACGTCGAAATACGTGTCATTGTTTCCCAAAAACCGGCTTGTTCCAGTCCAACATTCTGAATAACATGATTTCTTATTAAGAGATACACCAAAGGTCCTAAAACCGTTGAAACCAAAGCCATTAAAGAATATGACGATAATTTTTTTAGAACTTGAGAATCAAACTGATGAAACCGAATCGTTTCAAAAAAATTAATTTCTTTATTTATATAATAAAATGTCACAAAAAACAACAAAGCTGGGGAAATCACCAAGGAAAATAAAGCGCCCAAGGTTTTATAATTCAAAATCATACTGATAGAAACTAATAAACCAATGGCATTGCCTATTATATTAACCCAAATTACACTTTTGAATTGCCCTAGACCATTAATTACAGATAACAAAAAAACAGAAATTGCATACCAAGGCAAAGCCAAAGCCAGTGCTTTAAAAACAATAGTATATTCGAAATCATTTCCAAATATTTGACTGTTCCAATAAGATGCAAAAAAGTATAAAACGCCACTTAAAACAGTAGCAATACAAACCAAACTAATAAAAACTGTGGTAATTATTTTTTTAAGCTGATTTTCATTTTCTTCGTTTTCAGCAACATATTTTATAATTCCGTTTTGAAAACCTAAAGTTGAAATGCTTTCTAATGAAGTTAAAAAATTCCTCAAATTCCCAACCAAAGCCATTCCGCTTGGCCCTACAAAAACTGCTAATAATTTTGAAGTTATTAACCCAATTCCAATCTTTAAAATAACGCTTAAACTATTTAAAGATGAAATCTTAAACAGTTGTGTTTGGGCAATTTTTCTAATAAATCCCAATTTAGTATTTATTTAAAATTGCAACAATAAAACTCACTTCATCCATTGTCAAAACTGGGCTTATAGGCAAACTCAACACTTGGTCATGAATTTTTTGGGTTATTGGAAAAGATAAATGATTCCAGTTTGGTAACGCTTTTTGATTGTGAGGCGGAACGGGATAATGTACTACCGTTTGAATATTATTCTGATGTAAATAGTCTTGTAACTCTATTCTATTCTGAGTTCGAATGACAAATAAATGAAAAACATGATTAGATTGCTTCTTTCCGAGCAATGACACAGTTGGCAATATTATTTTATCGTTTTTAATTTCAGACAAATAGCGTTTTGCAATTACTCTACGTCGTTCATTTTCAATATCTAAATACGGTAATTTCACATTAAGGAAAGCCGCTTGCAATTCATCTAATCTTGAATTTACTCCAATGTAATCATTATAATATTTCCTTTCCGAACCATAATTACGAAGTGATTGAATGGTTTTAGCTAACTCTGAGTCATTTGTGGTAACTGCTCCCCCATCGCCCAATGCGCCTAGATTTTTCCCAGGATAAAAACTATACGCTACGCTTGATTTTTGATTTTTGAGTACTTCGTCAGTTCGATCTGCGGTCTCGGGTGTGGATTCTTGATTTCTCATTGCACCATGAGCCTGAGCCGCATCTTCGACAACCAACAAATTATTTGCAACAGCAATTTCATTTATCGCATCCATTTCTGCCAATTGTCCGTAAAGATGAACTGCCAGAATCGCTTTAGTTTTTGGGGTAATCTTTTCAGTTATTAAATCGGGATCGATGTTGTAGGTTTCCAACTTTGGCTCGACCAAAACAGGAACCAAATCGGCTTGCAAAATAGCAAGAATACTTGCAATATAGGTATTTGCAGGAACAATCACTTCATCGCCTTTTTGCAATTTTCCTAACTGTATATAGCCTTTAAAAATCAACACTAAAGCGTCTAAACCATTTCCTGTCCCGATGCAATATTTTGCACCACAATAGTTGGCAAAACCGGTTTCAAATTCCTTGACTTCATTTCCTAAAACATACCAACCATTAGCTAAAACTGCTTTCAATTTTTCCTGAAAAGCGGTTTCATACGGTTCGTTTATTTTTTTTAAATCAAGAAATGGAATCATTTAGTCAGTATGTTTTTTTGATTTAATTAAAAATGAATTTAGTCTGACATAATTAGCGGTTTCTACCTCATAAAAATCGTGGACTATTGTACTGGCTCCGAAACTTTCTTTCCAATAGGACAATCCTTCGTTGAGTTTTTTTCCTTGCGATTCATTGGAAATTCCAAAATCAAAAAATCGTTTAGAGACAAAAACAACTGTGATTAAAAAATGATATAGAAAATCTAAACTTCCAAGATTCTCCACATTTTCATATTTAGAAATATATTGACAATGCGCAACCGCTTCACTTTCGAAAACAGTAGTTCCCGCCACAATTTTATGGTTATGATAAACATTAAACTGGCGTATATTATTAGGAAAACGGCTTTTTAAAAGATTCATTTCAGCAATGGAATGAACCGGTTTTGCATTATGTCTGGCTTCTAAATTCGGAATCAAAACTTCATCCCAAAAAGATTCAAAATTAGTTTCTTCTTTAATAACTAATCCTTTTGTCATTCCTTTTTTAATGCCTCTTTTTCTGATTTTTGAAAAATCATATTTTTGTGATAAATCAATCACCGACAAACTATCTCGTCTTACTAATTTGGCTTCCGCCAAAAATAAAGCATATTGAATTTCTTCGGCAGGTTTAGTATGATAAATCGATGGAATTGTTTTCAAATGCAGTTTTTCTATCTTATTATCTTCCAAAAACAACAAAACAGACCTAAAAGCATTAATTATAGTCGTCAATTTGGATTGTTCATTAGAAACTAGTCCACCATACGTCAAGCCTTGATGTGAATAAACTATTTCCCCAACTTTATTTGCCGGCAAAACAGCAACCAATTTTTCGTTCTCAAAAATCATCAAGGAGAAATCCCCGAATCGATCTTTGTGGTATTCCATAAAATCACGGTGAAATAAAAAAGTAGCGTTTTTGGCTTGACCAATAAAGGCATTCCAGTTTGTATAATCGCTTTTCTGGTATTGTTTGACGGAATAATTTTTCACTATTTGGTTTTAGACTTCGTGAAATTAAGCATTTTTTATTTATTTTCTAAAGGGGATAAATACCATTTGAATTTCACTGCCATCAAGCGTACCGAAATGATAACTAAGGATGTCGCTAAGTATAAAATATCATTTTCTAAATTAAATTCCCGAAGGACGAAGAAAATAATTCCACCCAAAATACAAATCGTAGCATAAATTTCCCTTCTGAAAATTACAGGGATTTCAGTACATAAAATATCACGGATTACACCTCCAAAACAAGCTGTCATAGTTCCTAAAGCTACGCAGATGACCGGATGAAGTCCAATATTTATTCCTTTTTCGAGACCTATTAAAGTAAAAACGCCCAACCCAATGGTATCAAATAAAAACAAAGAAGTTCGCAATCTGTCGAATTTTTTTCTGAAAACTAAGGCCAATACAAACCCGATGATTATAACATAAACATAATTCAAATCACGCATCCATCCCACGGGCGTTCGCCCAATCATCACATCACGCAACGTTCCTCCACCCACAGCCGTAACAAAAGCAATGATAAACACGCCAAATGGATCGAGCTTTTTATTCATTGCCGTCAATGCGCCTGACATGGCAAAAGCCAATGTGCCGATGATGTCTAATAAATAAAACATGATGTTTTTTGGATTTAAAAATGGATAATAAGAATGCTATCTATTGAATATAATTCAGGCAAAAATAAAGAAAATACTCGTGTAACCAGCCTGACCCCCCCCACAATTTAATGAATCTATTCCTGCCAAATAAATATTCGAATTCAAATATAGAAAACTGAATTTTCTCTATGTATCTTTGTTTCCTATAAATTAAATAGTTGTACCTCTTGAAACAAATCACTTCGATACAAAATCCATATATAAAATCTTTAGTGCAATTGCAGGAAAAAGCAAAAGCACGTAAACAATCCGGAACTTTTTTAATTGAGGGAAAACGTGAAATTTCTATTGCCATCAAAGGAGGTTATGAAATAGAAACGCTGTTATTTTTACCTGAAATTTGTTCCGAAGCCGAAGCCCGTCAATTATCTAAAAATGCAGAACTGATAGAAATCAATAAGGAAGTCTATCAAAAACTGGCTTATAGAGATACTACTGAGGGTATTTTGGCTGTAGCCAAAACCAAATCGTTGCAATTATCGGATTTAAAATTATCTGAAAACCCATTGATTCTTGTTGCTGAAGCCCCCGAAAAGCCAGGAAATATTGGCGCTTTATTAAGAACTGCCGATGCTGCTAATCTTGATGCGGTAATTATTGCCAATCCAAAAAGCGATTTATACAATCCAAATATTGTGCGCTCCAGTGTAGGTTGTTTGTTTACCAATCAAATTGCTACCGGAACAACATCAGAAATTATTTCTTTTTTGAAAGAAAGGAAAATCAATTTTTATTGTGCGACTTTACAAAACTCCACTTCCTATCACACGCAAGATTACACCACGCCAACCGCTTTGGTCGTAGGGACGGAAGCCACTGGATTGACAGAAGAATGGAGAAAGGAAGCGACTCAAAATATTATTATTCCAATGCAAGGCGAGATCGATTCTATGAATGTTTCGGTTGCAGCAGCCATCTTGATTTTTGAAGCTAAAAGACAAAGAGGGTTTTAGATTTTTGATTGTAGATTAATGATTTTAGATTGCAGATTTAAAAAAAAAAAGATATTGGGTTTTACCATTTTCGCGTGATTTTGTCAATTTCGACGAAGGAGACTCAAACGAAGTAAACAGGGGAAACAAATCTCATCCAAAAAAAATAACATTTCTTAAAATAAATTTATAGTATGAAAAATAAATTATTCGTTGCAATAGCATTAATTTCAACCACTATTTCTTTTGCACAAATCAGTTCGACTCAAGTCGATGAATTAGTAGATCGTACGCTAAAAACATTCAATGTTCCCGGAATTGCTGTAGCCATTGTAAAAGACGGAAAAGTAATCCACTCCAAAGGGTATGGAGTTAAATCAATTTTAACTAACGAAAAAGTAGATGCAAATACCCTTTTTGGAATTGCATCCAATAGTAAGGCATTTACCAGCGCCGCTTTGGCGATTTTAGTAGATGAAGG
Organism: Flavobacterium sp. GT3P67; assembly: GCF_004349155.1. NCBI lineage: Bacteria > Pseudomonadati > Bacteroidota > Flavobacteriia > Flavobacteriales > Flavobacteriaceae > Flavobacterium > Flavobacterium sp. GT3P67. The sequence continues at coordinate 306,492 of NZ_SMLF01000002.1, read as the reverse complement.
AAAAGTAAAATGGGATGACAAAGTCATTAAACACCTTCCTAATTTCAAAATGTATAATGACTATGTAACGAATGAATTTACGATTCGGGATTTATTGACACATCGCAGCGGATTAGGTCTTGGCGCAGGAGATTTAATGATTTGGCCTGATGGAAGCGATTTTACCACACAAGATATCATTCAGAATTTACAGTATTTAAAACCGGTTTCGGCATTTAGAACGCAATACGATTATGACAATTTACTGTACATTGTTGCTGGAGAAGTAATTCGCGTAGCAAGTGGTTTGAGCTGGTGTGATTTTGTAGAACAACGGATGATGAAGCCCTTAGAAATGAATAATAGCGTCGCTTCTTTTTTACGACTGAAAGACACCACAAATATCATTGCGCCTCACGTTCCTATTGACGGAAAACTAAAAGTAATCAAACGCTACCAAAATCAACTTTTTGATGCTGCCGCCGGAATTTATTCCAGCGTAAATGATTTGAGCAAATGGACGATTATGCAAATGAACAATGGAAAATATGGCTCAGAGAACAAACAATTATTTTCTAAAAAAGAGCATAATGAGATGTGGTCTCCACAAACGATAATCCCAACAAACACAACAGCTCCTTACAATACCCATTTTAGTTCCTATGGACTAGGTTGGTTTTTAAGTGATGTAAAAGGGTATAAACAAGTCACTCACACTGGCGGATTAGAAGGAATTGTTACCCAAGTGACTTTGATACCAGAATTAAATTTAGGGATAATTGTATTGACCAATCAGCAATCGGGGGCCGCTTTCAGAGCGATTACCAACACGATAAAAGATAGTTATTTGGGAATTCAATCGGAGGATTACGTTACCATTTATAGCAATAGAATAAAAGCGAATGTAGCCTCTGCTGATAAAATAACGGATGATGTTTGGGCAACCGTAGCCAAAAACAAAAAAGAAAAATTCAAAATAGACTTCAAAAGTTTCGTTGGAACTTATACAGACAATTGGTTTGGAGATGCAGTACTTTCGGAAAAAAAAGGAAAATTATACTTTGCTTCAAAACGTTCTCCTCAACTTTCCGGTGAAGTTTTTTTCTACAAAGACACAAATTATGTAGTTAAATGGGATAATGCCTATTTCCATGCAGATGCGCATCTGTTTTTTGAATGTGATGCAACCGGAAAGGCGGTTAAATTAACCATGAAACCAATTTCTGAGTTGACTGATTTTAGTTATGATTTTCAGGATTTGGGTTTTAGTAAAGTGCAATAATCTTGTTAAAAAATCAATTTTGTGATTTACATTTAGAATCCCTTTTTAACTTGCATATCTCCCAACTTATTGTTATTTTTAGGAATTGAACCATGCCGTTATGACAGAAATAGATTTAGAAAAAGAAAATAAAGCAATTGCTCAAGAATACAAAGAATTACTTCGCATAAGCTACCAAACCTTAACTCCGGAAGGCAAAAAACTTATTCGTAAGGCTTTTGATGTTGCAGTAGATGCGCATAAAGACCAACGAAGAAAATCAGGAGAAGCCTATATCTTTCATCCTATTGCTGTTGCAAAAATTGTTGCCTCAGAAATAGGCTTGGGAGCCACATCCATTGCCGCTGCGTTATTGCATGATGTTGTCGAAGACACGCTAATGACGGTTCCGGATATCGAACGTTTGTTTAATCCAAAAGTAGCACAACTTGTTGAAGGCTTGACCAAAATATCCTTGGTTCAAAAGGATTTGAATGCATCATTACAAGCCGAGAATTTCCGGAAAATGATTCTTACGCTGAATGATGACGTTCGTGTAATTCTGATAAAACTAGCCGATCGTTTGCACAATATGCAAACTATGGAATCGATGCAGGAAGACAAACAAACCAAAATTGCATCGGAGACTTTATATATATATGCCCCATTAGCGCACCGATTGGGTTTATATAACATAAAAACTAAGCTGGAAGATTTAGGATTAAAATATACGGAACCTGCAGTTTATAATGATATTGTAAGCAAAATAAAAGAAACCAAAGAAGAGCAAGATGCCTACATTGCTGATATTACAGCAGTTCTAAAAACAGCTTTGGATGAAGAAGAAGTTGAGTACATTATAAAAGGTCGTCCAAAATCTATCTACTCTATTCGTCGAAAAATGAAAGCGCAGAACGTAAGCTTCGACGAAGTGTATGATAAGTTTGCCTTGCGCATCGTTTACAAATCAAATCCTCATGACGAAAAATTTATTGCCTGGAAGATATATTCTATCGTAACCGATCATTATAGACCAAGCCCAAGTCGTTTGCGTGACTGGATTTCGTCACCAAAATCTACGGGTTACGAAGCGCTACATATCACGGTAATGGGGCCAAAAGGCCGCTGGGTTGAAGTGCAGGTTCGAAGCGAACGCATGGACGAAATTGCCGAAAAAGGATACGCAGCACACTACAAATATAAAAATGGCGCTACTGAAGAAAGTGGTCTCGATGTTTGGCTAAACTTACTAAAAGAAGCCCTGGAAAGTTCAGAAACGAATGCAGTAGATTTTGTGGAAGATTTCAAAATGAATTTATATTCTAAAGAAATCTTTGTATTTACTCCAAAAGGAGAAATAAAATCGTTGCCTAAAGGCGCCACCTCTCTTGATTTTGCTTTCAGTATTCACTCAGAAATAGGAATTAGAACCAGAGGAACACGCGTCAATGGGAAGTTAGTTCCTTTGAATTTTGAACTAAAAAGTGGGGATCAAATTGAAGTTATCACCTCGCAACATCAAAAACCTACAATCAACTGGCTTGATTATGTAACTACTTCCAGAGCCAAAACGAAAATAAAAAATGTTTTAAACGAAAACACCAAGAAAATTGGCGAGGAAGGAAAAGAACTCCTTACTCGAAAACTAAAGCATTTAAAAATAACGTTAAACGAATCAGTGGTTAACGAATTGGTTAACTTTTTCAAACTAAAAACGAGTTTAGACTTATTTTATAGAGTAGGAATTGGCGCTATTGAAAACCAGCAACTCAAAGATTACGCAGCACAAAAAAGCAATACTTTCATTAATTTTTTCAAAAATAAAATGAAACGTTCGCCAAGCACTGCTGACGAAGACATTCATAAACCAATCATAAGCAGTAATTACGACATGCTTGTTTTTGGCAAGGAACACGACAAACTGGATTACAAATTATCGCCTTGTTGCAATCCAATCCCTGGAGATGACGTATTTGGATTTGTAACCATCAACGAAGGAATAAAAGTGCATAAAAAAGATTGTCCAAACGCCCTTGGGATGCAATCTAATTATGCCTACCGAATAATGACAGCCAAATGGATTGACTCTTCACAAGAAGAATTCAAAGCAATTATAAACATAACCGGAATGGATGTTTTAGGACTAACAAACCAATTAACAAAGGTGATTTCAAACAATATGCATGTTAATATTCAGAGTATTTCTTTGAGTACCGATGCAGGAATTTTTCATGGTCAAGTTGCGGTAATTGTTCAAAACAATACCATTTTGAAAAAAATGATCAATAACATCAAAAAAATTGACGGAATCGATAAAGTAACAAGGGTTTATAAAACATAGAAAAAAATCCAGTTTTTCTTTTCAAATCTGAGTTTGTTCAATTTGTAACTAAAAACTTGAAACTAAACAAACCTTAAACTTTATACTTTAAACTAAAAAATTTATCTTTGCCCGCATATGACACTCATTTCCACAGATAACACCAAAAACCAAGAAATTGTAAAAAATGTTTTTACAATGTATCTTGAAAAAAAAGGACATCGCAAGACACCTGAACGTTATGCTATCCTTCAGGAAATTTACGATAGCGAAGAACATTTTGATGTAGAAAACCTTTATATCAAAATGAAAAATAAAAACTATCGTGTGAGTAGAGCAACTCTTTACAACACGATTGAATTGCTATTGGATTGTGCTTTAGTCCGTAAACATCAATTTGGACAAAATCAGGCACATTATGAAAAATCATATTTTGACAAACAGCACGATCATATTATAATGACGGATACTGGTGAAGTAATTGAGTTTTGTGATCCAAGAATTCAAAGTATCAAAAAAACAATCGAAGAAATATTCGACATAGAGATTACCAACCATTCCTTATATTTATATGGAATAAAAAAACAAAAATAGTACGGATAACTGATTAGTTGTCCCTTCAATATAACACTAACTACAAATAACAGATAGAATGACCGTAGATTTATTACTAGGATTACAATGGGGAGATGAAGGAAAAGGAAAAATTGTTGATGTTCTAACTTCAAATTATGATATTATCGCTCGTTTTCAGGGAGGTCCAAATGCAGGACATACTTTGGAATTTGACGGAATAAAACATGTTCTTAGAACTATTCCTTCTGGTATTTTTCATAAAACGGCAATAAACATCATTGGAAATGGAGTAGTAATTGATCCTGTAGTTTTTCAAAAAGAAATCGAAGGTCTTGAAAAATTTAATTTAGACATCAAAAGCAAATTAATCATTTCAAGAAAAGCACATTTAATTTTACCAACACACCGCTTATTAGACGCAGCATCTGAGGCTTCTAAAGGTAAAGCAAAAATTGGTTCTACATTAAAAGGAATTGGCCCTACGTATATGGACAAAACCGGAAGAAATGGTATTCGTGTAGGTGATATCGAATTAGAAGATTTTGCAGATCGTTACAGAGCTTTGGCTGACAAGCATGAAGCAATGATTAAATTCTACGATGTTGCTATCCAATACAATTTAGAGGAATTAGAAAAAGAATTTTTTGAAGCCATCGAAGAATTAAAAAAATTAGATTTCATCGATAGCGAAGAATATTTACACCAAGCTCAAAAAGCGGGTAAATCAATATTATGTGAAGGTGCTCAAGGTTCATTATTGGACGTTGATTTTGGAACCTATCCATTTGTAACTTCATCAAATACCACTGCTGCTGGTGCTTGTACTGGTTTAGGGATTGCTCCAAATAAAATCAAGGAAGTATACGGAATTTTCAAAGCCTATGTAACACGTGTAGGAAGTGGTCCATTCCCAACTGAACTTTTTGACGAAGATGGTGCAACTATGGCACGTGTAGGAAATGAATTTGGATCTGTAACCGGAAGACAAAGACGTTGTGGTTGGTTAGACTTAGTAGCACTTAAATATGCTGTTCAGGTTAATGGTGTAACGCAATTGATGATGATGAAAGGGGATGTACTTTCAGGATTTGAAACTTTAAAAGTATGTACGGAATACAATTATAAAGGAGAGAAAATTTCTCATTTCCCTTACAACATCGAACCAGAAAATGTAACTCCAGTGTATCAGGATTTCAAAGGATGGAAACAAGATTTGACGGGTATGACAACCTATGATGAATTACCGACAGAGTTAAAAGAATACATTGCATTTATTGAAAAAGAAGTGGAAGTTCCTATCAAAATAGTTTCTGTAGGCCCAGACAGAAAGCAAACTATTCTAAAATAAGATTACTAAACGCTCTGAAAATTCAGAGCGTTTTTTTTAGTTAAAAAATCAATTCAACCGAATGAAAAATCCAGCTATTAAAATACAAAAAACAGAATTACTCTCTGACAATTGGTACATTTTAAACAAAGTAACTTTTGACTATCAAAAAAAAGATGATTCTTGGATTACCCAAAAAAGAGAAGTCTACGATCGAGGAAACGGATCAGCCATTTTACTTTATAACAGACAACAAAAAACAGTTATTCTAACACGACAGTTTCGCTTGCCAACGTACCTTAACGGAAATGAAACCGGAATGATGATTGAGGTTTGTGCTGGACTTCTGGATCAAGATAATCCGGAACAATGTATCATTCGAGAAACGGAGGAAGAAACGGGATATCGCATTTCTAAAGTAAAAAAAGTAATGGAAACCTATATGTCACCTGGTGCAGTAACTGAAATTTTATATTTATTTGTTGGCGAATACGATGAATCCATGAAAGTGAGTGAAGGTGGTGGAGTAGAACACGAACAAGAAAATATTGATGTTATAGAAATGCCTTTCGACGAAGCATATTTTATGATTGAATCCGGTCAAATGCAGGATGCAAAAACCATTATGTTATTACAATATGCCAGAATTAACAATCTTATTTAATGAATAACACGATTAAAGGGGTTTTATTTGCCTTATTAGCTACCTTACTTTGGTCAGTAAATATGGTAATTGCCAGTGGTATAAAAGGTCACATCCCTCCTATTGGATTGGCATTTTGGCGATGGACAGTTGCTTGTATTGTTTTGGCTCCATTTGCTATAAAAAGCACTTATAAAAGTTTCAAAATCGTAAAGAAACACATTCGGTATCTTACGCTTACGGCTGTATTAGGCATCACTATTTTTAACACGCTGATTTACTTTGCAGGAAGAACAACGAGCGCAGTCAACTTATCGTTAATCGCCATTTCGATTCCGTTATTTATTGTTGCACTTTCCAGGATTATTTTTAAAGAGAAAGTTTCTACTATAAAAATAGTGGGAATTGCAACAATAATCACAGGAGTTCTAGTGCTTATTTCCAAAGGTTCATTACAAGCATTACTCCATATCAACTTTACCATTGGAGATTTATTAATGCTAGTGGCTTGCTTCTTTTTTGCTTATTACACGATACTAGTCCGACAAAAACCGGATGATTTAACCCCAAAAGTATTTTTGTTTAGTGTTTTTGTAATTGGTACACTTTTACTGTTCCCTTTTTATATGTATGAACATATTTATTATAAAAAAGTGATTTTTGACACTAAAACAGTCTTGGTAACCATCTATGTAGGCATCTGCGCTTCCTTAATTTCTTTTTATTTATGGAACGAAGCCATTCGATTAATTGGCACATCAAAAACAGCATTAATTTATTATTTGATTCCCGTATTCAGTGGAATTCTGGCGTATTTTTTTCTTAATCAAGCCATTTTACTAACCCAAATCATAAGCATGGGAATAATTATTTCCGGGTTATTAATTACCAATAAGAAGTAACTATTCAGTTTTATTTTACTGCTAAATCAATTAATAATTCCAACAATGAGGCTAAGAGAAAATTTGAAGAAATTATAAAATGCAAAATAATGCAATTAGGAAACCAAATGCCCTAGCCCTGATCCCAACGGCATCCTTTTGTTTTTTTCTTTAAAAACAAAAGATACAGTGCAGAGCAGGATATAGCTCCTAAAAAAGTGTTATTTTTTCTTTAAATTAGGTAAAAAGAGCGCTATAATTCCAATCAAAGGCAAATAGGCACAAAGATAATACACATACGTAATGCTGGTGTGATCTGCAAGATTCCCCAATAAAGCGGAACCCAAACCTCCCATTCCAAAGGCAAAACCATAGAAAAGGCCAGAAACCATTCCGAGTTTTTTAGGCAGTAATTCTTGTGCAAAAACCAAAATAGCAGGAAATGCAGACGAGATTATGGTTCCAATTAAGACTGATAAAACGCCTGTCCAAAATAAATCAACATACGGCAATAATAAAGTAAAAGGTGCGGCACCCAAGACCGAAAACCAAATCACATATTTTCTTCCGAATTTGTCACCTAGCGGCCCGCCGATTAAAGTACCAATAGCACAAGAGGCTAAGAATAAAACCAAATGGAATTGTGCTTCCTGAACCGATAAACCAAATTTTTCGATTAAGTAAAACGTAAAATAACTGGACATACTGGCCATGTAAAAGAATTTTGAAAATATCAAAACCATCAAAATTCCCACCGAGATTACAATCGTTTTTTGAGACAAATTAGGCAAATCGATTACAGTTTTCTTGGTACTTCTCAAACTCAAATGGTTTTGATACCACAGCGCTATTCTACTCAAAACAATCAATCCGATAATGGCTACAACCACAAACCAAATGATGTAATATTGTGAATTAGGAACCACAATTAAGGCGACTAATAAAGGTCCTATTGCTGTTCCGGCATTGCCTCCCAATTGGAAAATGGATTGTGCCAAACCACGCTTTCCGCCAGATGCCAAAAAGGAGATTCGGGAAGCTTCAGGATGAAAAATGGAAGAACCAATCCCAACCAAAACAACCGAAATTATAATCATCGAAAAACTGGAAGCATAGGATAAAAATACGATTCCGGATAAGGTAAACAGCATTCCGAAAATTTGAGAAAAAGGCTTTGGTCTTTTGTCCGTATACAAACCAACCAAAGGTTGCAATATAGAGGCCGCCAATTGATACGCCAAAGTGATTAACCCAATTTGTGTAAACGTTAAATTGAAATTTTCCTTTAAAATAGGATACGCTGCCGGAATAACAGCTTGTAATAAATCATTCAATAAATGGGCGAATGCAATAGAGAATAATACGGAGTAAACCGTTTGCTGCGCAATAGGAGTTGTATCAATTTTTGATACATTATCAAGAGATGAATTCATATTTTCAAATAAAACGATATTAATAATTATTGGTTCAAATTCGTTTTAGAAAACTTAAACAAACTGAACTACAAAATACCAAAATAACAAGGTGACAAACGATAATGGAATTCCAAAACCAATCATCATGCTACTTAAACGAGGTTTTAAACCGTGAGTAGAAGCTAAAATACTAGCTGTAATCATTGGAGCCATAGCAGCTTCCATGATGGATACCTGAATCGTTTTTGAATTTTGGCCTAAAATTACGACATACAATAAATATATTAAAGCCGGAGTCAATATTAATTTGTACAAAAGTCCCAATCCCAAAAATTTCCAATGTTGGCTTTTCTTATCAAATCGCAATTGCAATCCTACAGAAAGCATTGCCAAAGGTGTCATTACACTTCCCACTTTTTGCAAACCAAACTGAATATAATGGTAGAAATCAAAATCGAATACATTCATTAAACAAGCCAACAGAAAAGTAATAAATGGAGGAAAGATCAGTATTTTTTTTGCGATATGAAATCCACTTGGACTTCCAGTAGAAAATAAAGTAGCCACAAGAATCCCTAATGTTGAAAGCACAACAAAAGTTCCCGGCTGATCAACTAAAATGGCAGTTTTTAAACCTTCTTCACCATATAAAGCTTGGATAATTGGAAAACCTAAAAAGGAAGTATTTCCCAAACCAGCAGTTATAATCAAACAACCCATAAGTTTTTTTGACCATCCAAATCTATTTCCTAAAAAGCTAAAAAATAAAAACGAAACTATAAAACCAATCCATGTTACGCCGATTGGATACAGCAACTTATTATTCCATTCAATTTTTGGAATATAATATAGAGCCAAAGCTGGAAGACAGATATGAATAACAAACTTGTTTAATAGCTTGTAAACATTTACAACGGGAAATGCTTTTACATTTTGCAGTACAATGCCTAAAAATAAAAAGACAAAGATTAGAATGAAGTTACTCATAATTAAGAATTGGATACAAAAATACCATTAAAATTTATTTTGAGAAGTAGAAAATCCGGTTTTTGATGAAATTCAGAGAAGCATTTTATCAGTAGAAGATTTGGCAGTTGTTATTGCGGATGAAGTTGAAACCCCAAAACACCATCAAAGTCGTTTTACAGCAGCGTATTAATTCTGTATATTTTATAAAATAAACCACTATGGGCTGAAAGTCCATAGATTTGGTTGGCAGACTTAAAGTCTGCAAGGTTAAAAGCCAAACCAAAAAACTTAAACGGCAAATTCACAGATTAGTTATTTCAAGTTTTTAATTTGCGAATTTGCGGTTAATATTTTTAGAAGCTAAAAGCGAAATGCACTAAAGTGCAAAGTTTTAACTATTTTTGGGACCAATAAAACAGTTTCATAAGGCAGTTGCTTTTTGAAACTGTTTTTGTTTTCACTACTTTTACTTTTCAAATAAATTATTTTGCCAAATAAAAAATATCATCCAAGCGCCTTAAACGAAAAACCCGGTATTTCTCCTCCTGAAATTATCAGCGCTGTGGCTGTTGGGCATATTCAGCAATTTAGAAAAATACAACCTTCGGCAAAAGAACTCGTTGAAGGAATTTTAGCGGAAAATATAACTGCTCTGAGCCGTGCGATTACTTTAGTGGAAAGTACGAGTGTAAGCCATTTGTCAAAAGCCAATGAAGTCATAGATGCCTGTTTGCCTTATGCTAACAAATCTGTCAGAATAGGAATTACTGGAGTTCCCGGTGTTGGAAAAAGCACGTTTATTGAAGCTTTTGGAAAATACTTAACCAGTTTAGGAAAGAAAGTAGCTGTTTTGGCGGTGGATCCCAGCAGTACGATTTCGCATGGAAGTATTTTGGGTGATAAAACCCGAATGGAAGAATTAGTTAAAGACAAGAATGCTTTTATACGTCCATCAGCTTCGGGAGAAACACTGGGAGGTGTCGCTCGAAAAACCCGCGAAACAATTACTCTTTGTGAAGCTGCCGGTTTTGACACCATAATCATAGAAACCGTTGGCGTAGGACAAAGCGAAACCGCCGTTCATAGTATGGTTGATTTTTTTCTGCTATTAAAAATTTCAGGAGCGGGTGATGAATTGCAGGGTATTAAACGCGGAATCATGGAAATGGCTGATGCTATTGTCATCAACAAAGCTGATGGTGATAATATTAGAAAAGCAAATTTAGCCAAATTAGAGTTCAAGAGAGCATTGCATCTTTTTCCTGCTAAAAAATCAGGTTGGACACCTACAACGGCTGCTTGTAGCGCCATTACCCATCAAGGAATACCCGATGTTTGGGAAACCATTCAAAAATTCCTTGAGCTGACAAAAGGCAATAACTATTTCTTTGCAAAACGAAAAGAGCAGAATCAATATTGGATGTTAGAGACCATCAATGAACAATTGAAGACCAATTTTTACAACCATCCGGAAATTAAAAAATCATTGGAACTAAACAAAAAAGCGGTGCAAAATGATGAAATTTCACCCTTTGCAGCCGCTCAACTATTATTAGAAAAGTATTTTAAAGTTTAGTACTGAATCACTCCAATTTCACAAAGCCTTTTTTAACGAATATTTCCCACTGAATTTTTAGCAGTATTGTGTTTCGTTTTTAAAACACTATTTTCTATGGTAAAACCAATGCGAACCTGAGTCTTTAAGGTATCTTTTATACCTGAAGTCGGTTTTTCAACAATAACAAATACTAATTCGAAATCCCCTTCTTGTAATTCCAGCATCGAATCGTTATCGTTATCTTCCATTTTCCAAAACAGTTTTCCAGTTTTTGCATACGAAGCTGAAGCTGCACCTCCTCCAGCACCACCTGCTAAATTACCCACACTTGAAACTGCTGCCGAAATAATAGCGCCACCCGGTAAAGCCCCGCCCAATAACGAAGCACCTTGCGATAATGCTCCACCAGCGGCATGTAGCCTTTGATTTACTTTTTCATCAAAAGCGAGACTCTCATTTTTAGACAATTCAACAATACTATTATTGGCGGTATTGACCCTATATCCTGTATTTGAAGGAAATAAAACGACACAACCTCTTTCAACTAAAATCACATTTATTTTACCCGCATTCACTTTTTCGCCAAATGTTGCCCCTTGAGTCTGTTTTGGAACGGTAACATTCATCGAAATTCTATTTGGCATTCCCCCATTTATGCTATTTATATTGCTTTTTTCATTTAAAGAATTGTCTGTTTGTGCCTTTTTCTCTTTTTTAGATCCGTCTGAATTTTTTAATTGAGCAAAACTATTTTGCGCCAATAAAAATATAAAGAGAAGGACTTTTGAAATTGTTTTTGCATTCTTCATGACGGTTTAGATTTAATGGTTTATAGTAGTATATCAATAGAGGTTAGTTTTTGTTACCTTACTTTTTATTATTATTTTAAACGCTAACGAACTACAAACTAACTTGTTAAAAATACAACTAATTCATTTAAATGTAAAATTTATTTTAAATCATCCAAAAATATTTAAAAAAAAATAAGAAAGCGGCTGTAAATGATGAAACTTCACCATTTACAGCCGCCCAAAAATTATTGGAAAAATATTTAAAAAAGACTAATCTATTCTGTTCTTGTTTTTTCTTCTAAATAAGTCTGGTATCCATATTTTAACATTATAACACCAAGAGCAATCTTACCAAATTTACCGATAATATATCCTAGAACATGTCCAAAATTATAGGCATCTCTTGCGTTTACATTTGATTTAATTTCAAACGAAAAAAGTTGAGAATCCCTTTAATTATAAGAATTATACCAAAAATGTACATAGAATACATAAAAAAAAATTCATTTGAATATGAATAAATTTAAAACAAAAAACACTAACTACTCTTCGTAAAGTTTAATTTCTCGGTCATAAAATTCATTGGCAAGAACGATTAATCCTTCCATTTCAGCATTTAATTCTGCTTCGTCAAGATCCTCTGCTTCCTCCATAAACTCTACCTCATCATCTTTTAGATTGATGATGAATCTTGGATAATCTAAGTGTATGATAAAAATATCTTCCGGAAAATCAGTATTGTCGCCTAGTAAAAATTTTGGTAATTCCATTTTTTTATGTTTAATCGTTGTTTTTGGTTATTCGCTTAAACGATTAAACAAATAACCGAATAAACTTTTTTAAAATCTATTTATCAGAAAGAATAACTGGAGCATTCCCTCTACCATTCATAAAAATAATTTTAGTGTTAGCAGAAGCCGCTAGTTCTTTTTGTGCTTTTATTTGTTCGTATTGTAATTGTTTATCTGACAAACCTGTCGAAATAATTCTTTGATAATCCGCAATACCTTGAGCTTCCACTCTTTTTCGTTCTGCTTCCTGTTTTTCTTTTTGAAGTACAAAAGTCATTTTTTGTGCATCTTGTTCGGCATTTATTTTACTTTCAATAGTTGTTTTTACAGAAGTAGGAAGATTGATATTTCTAATTAACAATTGCTCTAAAACTAATCCTCTAGTTTTAAAATCAGTTTCAATAGTTTTGAAAATTCGTTGCTGAAATTCATTTCTTTTGGTAGAATATAAGGCTACTGCATCATAATAAACCGCGTTATCACGAATACGTGTTCTAGTTACGGGACGTACAATTTTATCCGAATAATCAACTCCAATTTGTTTGAAAATTTTTGGTGCTGATTCTGGAGAAACACGGAATAAAACGGTCAAATCAATGATCACTTCCAGACCGTCATTTGACAAAACACGAATGGCATCGTCACCTGCTTGAGCACCTTCTCCATGAATTGCTGACATGGTGTAGTTTTGAGTTTGAATATCAAATTCAGTAACATCCAATAATGGGTTTATCAAATGTAAACCACTTTCAAGAACATCGGGCTGTACACTTCCGTACAGCGATTGAACTCCCACTTTACCCGCGTCAATTTGTTTAAACATTGAAGAAAATAATCCCAAAGCGATTAGTAAAACTCCACTAATTTTCAGAGCATTCGCAAATTTAGAAAACGGATTTACATTGCTTTTTAATGTAAAACTTAAAATTAATAAAATTATTCCAAGAATAATAAATAGTATCATTTTTTGATAGATTAGTTTGGTTTACACGCTTATTATACGAATAAAGAAAATAGAAGTTACATTGAACACATTATTTATTTAAGATTCTTTAAAACTAATTTTCTTGTTAATCTCGCAAAGCGAATATACAAAAATAAAGCGGCAGCGGTTAATCCTGCCAAAAGTCCTATCCAGATTCCAACGGCTTTCAGCTCGGTATATTTTCCTAAATAATAGGAAATAGGAAACCCAATAATCCAGTATGCCACAAAGGTAATGTACATTGGTATTTTTACATCTTGCAAACCGCGTAATGCTCCCAAAACAACGACTTGAATTCCATCCGAGATTTGGAAAATGGCTGCAATCAATAGTAATTTTGAAGTTATAATGATGATTTCTTCGTTATCAATCATCTGAGCTGAATCCGTCATATTCAAGAATAAATGCGGTAAAAAATTATGAAATACCACAAAGATTATCGCAAAAAATGTTTCAAGTATAATTGCTAATAGAAAAATAGATCGTGCTACAGTAATCAAATTTTTGTAATCGTTCATTCCTTTGGTATGACTCACTCGGATCATTGCTGTAACGCTTAAACCCATTGCTACCATAAAAGTTGACGATGCCAAAATAAGTGCAATCTGATTGGCAGCCTGGCTATTTTTTCCCAAAGAACCTGAAAGCCAAATCGCAGCGGTAAACAAAGTTACTTCAAACAACATTTGCATTGCTGAAGGCAAACCAAGATTGATAATTTTTTTCAAAATTGATTTTCGTATTTCTTTGAAGCTGAAATTCTTAAAATATTTTTTCAATGCCGAATTTCTTTTCATCAGGTAATGCATAAAAACGACCATCATTATCCTTGATAATACAGTTCCTAGTGCAGCTCCTAGAATTCCTAATTTTGGAAAAACCCAAATTCCGTAAATCAGTACGTAATTAAAAAAGATATGCACAACGTTAGCCATGAAAATAGCATACATTGAATATTTTGTTTTGGCTAAACCATCAGCAAATTGTTTGTATCCTTGGTATATGATCACCGGAATCAAAGAAAACGCAACCCAATCAATATAAGGAGCGGCCATATCAGCCACTTCTTTGGGTTGATGCATCAAATACATAATTTGTTTTGACAACACTGTCAAAATAAATAATGCAACTCCTAAAACAGTACATAAAAGCAATCCGTGATGAAAAGTAGAACGAATTTTTTGGTCATCATTTTCGGCATCTGCCTCGGCGACTAACGGTGTGATTGCCGTAGAAAATCCTATCCCTAAAGACAAAGCAATGAATATAAAGCTATTACCCAGTGAAACGGCTGCTAATTCAGTAGACCCCAATTTGCCAACCATGAAATTATCAACGATACCTATTAATGTATGACCTAGCATTCCTAAAACTACAGGATAGGCTAATTTAATATTATAAGAAAACTCTTTGAAGTATTGAGATAAATTCACTTTTTGTTTTTTTGATGGCAAAGATAATTAGAAGCTTTCAATTGCATCAATACTATTGCATATATAACACTACTTTTTTACTGCTTATTTACACTCAACAAGGAATTCTATAACAAAACCAAATAATTCTATAACAAAACAGGCTTATGAGGGCTATACATTTGTAAAGTCGTTTAGAAACAAATAGAAGTAACGACAAAAGAATAATAACCAAAACAATAGAATTATGAAAATGACAGGAAAAATTAAAACGGTATTTGTATTTGCAATAGCAATGATGTTTGCTGGTAATGTACAAGCACAAGAAGCGACAAAAGCAGCGACAAATTACGATCAAGGATTCCGTTTAGGATTTGGTGTAAATGCAGGGTACTCAACTAGTGACCCTTACAAATTAGCACTAGGAGCTGATGCAAGAGTTCAATACGATTTATCAAAAAGATACTCTTTAACTTTAACAACTGGTTTCAGCAACTTATTTGTAAGTAAGGCTGACGGGGAAGATCTAGGATTTATTCCAGCTAAAGCAGGTTTTAAAGCTTTCGTATGGAATGACCAATTTTATGTAATGGGAGAAGCTGGTGCTGCTTTTGCAGTAACTAACGATTACAACAAAACTTCTTTATTATTATCACCAAGTATTGGTTATGCTTCAAAATACATTGACGTATCCGTACATTATGAGCACTATTCTGACTTTGCAAAAGTGAACAATAACGGTTCAGTAGGAAAAGGTGTTGGACAAGTAGGAGTTCGTCTTGCTTATGGTTTTGAATTATAAAACTGTTTTGAATTAGTTAAAAAAATGCGTTGAAATTCAGCGCATTTTTTTTGGTCTATTCTTTCTTCAATATTTCTTTATACAATTCAATATTCCCTCTGATTTTTTCATCCATTTCAGGTTCTTTAATATCAGTATGTTTTTGCATTTCTTCCCAAATAATTTCGGCTACAATATAACGGGCCATTTCTTTATCATCAGCAGGAATGATGTACCAGGGCGCATATGCTGTGGATGTTTTATTAATTGCTTCTTCGTAATAATGCATATAATCATCCCAACGTTCTCTTTCTTTCAAATCACCTGTTGAAAATTTCCAGTTGTGTTTTTGTTCTTCTAAACGGCGTAACAAGCGTTGTCTTTGCTCTTCTTTACTCATGTGTAAAAAGAATTTCAGCATAATAGTTCCATTTTGAGTAATGTGTTTCTCAAAATTATTAATTTGCTCCATTCTATTTTCCCAAAATTGCGGCGTAATATCAGCTACCTTTTCAATTCCTGGCAAATTTTCATTCATAATATATTCCGGATGCACGCGTGTGACCAAAACGTTCTCATAATGCGATCTGTTAAAAACCGTAAACTTTCCTTTCTCAGGTAAAACCAAATAATGTCTCCACAAATAATCATGTTCTAACTCGCTTGAATTAGGTGTTTTAAAACTATGAACTACAACACCGCGTGAGTTAAATTCCTTAAAAACTTCCCGAATCATACTATCCTTTCCAGAGGTATCCATGCCTTGTAAACAAACCAAAACAGCATAGCGATTGTGCGCATACATCACATCTTGTATTTCACTCAATTTTACTTGCACCTTCTCCAGTTTTTCTTCTTTATCCTCATCATCAGCTTTGCTAAACAAGTTCGTTGGGATTTTAGACAATTCAATTTTGTCAATCACTTTAAAATCGTTGGGATTTATAGACTTCATAAGAAATAATTTATCTTTGCAAACTCAAATATAATAAATATTAAGGAGCTATTTCCTGCTGTACACTTGTATCTTTTCCTTTTTAAAAGAAAAAAAGGAAAAGGATACCGCTTCCATCAGGGCTAGACTCTCGTTTTCAAAACAAATACAATGGAAAAATTCACACTCGAATTACTGTTTCAAATCATCGGCATTGGGTCAGCATCAGGGCTTATTTACAAAGACAATTCCCTACTGATTATTAGTGACAACAGCGGTTTTCTTTACGAGTACCACATGGATTCCCTGAATTTAAAACGCCATCCCTTATTAGAAAATTCCACAGAAAATACCCTTAAAAAAGACAAAGCTGATTTTGAAGCCATAACACACTTTGGTGATAGTTTGTATGTTTTGGGCTCCGGTTCCACCGAAAAAAGGAATAAAATGATACAACTCAACTCCAGCGATAAAAAGGTAATTGCCACAAATGATATAGCCGATTTGTATGCAGTAATGCAAAGTTTTGGAGAAATAAAACCCGAAGATTTCAACATCGAAGGCGCCATCTATACTGGAGAAAGTTGGTTTTTATTGAATCGCGGTAACGGAAGTTCTAATAAAAATGTCCTTTTCACCATCGAAGGAAAAAACCTGACCAACGATTTTACTATTCTTTCTAACGCCTACAAACTCCCAAAAATAAAAGCAGTACGCAGCAGTTTTACCGATGCCGTTTTAGTCGATAATAGCATTTATTTTTTGGCCACAGCCGAAGATACCGAATCTACTTATGATGACGGCGAAGTTTTAGGAAGTCTTATTGGGAGAATCAACCTGAAAACCATGAAAATCGATTTCACTCAAAAAATTAGCAGCACCCATAAATTCGAAGGATTGACTTTATACACCAATTCAAAAGAAAAAATAGAGTTTCTGCTTTGTGAAGACAAGGACACCGAAGTTTTAGAAACGGATATTTATAAATTGACTTTGGATTTAAAGTGAAGTCCATTAGATTAAAAAATGTTCGTTTCAGCCAAAATAACAGAACGTTAAATTTAGATTAAATAGAAAATCAAAATAGATTTCAAATGTAAAACGAGGTACTTTTACAATAAACCAAGCCTTTTATTGGCTTAAAATAATTCATAAAATGACAGATTTAAAAAATAAAAATGCCCTAATCACCGGTGCAGGAAAAGGAATTGGTAAAGCAATCGCTTTGGCCTTAGCCAAAGAAGGCGTAAATGTAATTTTGGTCGCCAGAACACAGGAAGAAATAGACAGTGTAGCGGCAAAAGTGCGTTCTTTAAGAGTAAAAGCACTAGCTATAACCGCTGATGTTGCTGATATCAACTCGGTAAACGCTGCCGTTGCCAAAGCATTGGCTGAATTTGGAACTATTGATATTTTAATCAACAATGCCGGAATAGCAGCTTTTGGAAAATTCTTAGAATTAGAACCAACGGATTGGGAACGCATCATTCAGGTAAACCTTATGGGAACCTATTATGTGACACGTGCCGTTTTGCCAAATATGATAGAAAGACAAACGGGCGATATCATTAATATTTCTTCTACAGCAGGATTAAGCGGAAATGCTTTAACGAGTGCTTATAGTGCTTCTAAATTTGCTGTTTTAGGATTAACAGAATCGTTGATGCAGGAAGTGCGAAAACATAATATTCGTGTTACGGCTTTAACGCCAAGCACTGTTGCGACTGACATGGCCAAAGAACTAAAACTGACTGATGGAAATCCGGAAAAAGTCATGCAAGCAGAAGACATGGCCGAATTAATCATCGCGCAACTCAAATTAAACCGACGCGTTTTTATCAAAAATAGTAGTATTTGGTCAACGAATCCTTAATAGTAGTCGAAAGTCAAAAGTCTTAAAGTCGAATGAAAGATAGGTACTGTAAAAACCATTAAGGAATCAAGGTTCATTAAGTTTTGCGCTTAATTTTCTTAATCTCTTAATGGTTTAAAAACTTATATGACTTATATGTTAAAAACTAAACCACAGCTGAAGCAAATTCCATTCGAACACTTCCATCTTCATCGATTTTTGTCAAATTGATCTCGTGCAATGTATTTACTAATTCTGGATTCCAAGGTGTTTTTACTTTCACATAGTTTTCGGTAAACCCGTGAATGTACCCTTCTTTATTTTCACTTTCAAATAAAACGGTTCTATTGGTTCCCAATTGACTTTCGTAAAAAGCACGGCGCTTTTTAACCGACAAACCGCGTAACATTTTGCTGCGTTTTGCACGAACATTAGCAGGAACAACACCTTCCATCACAGCAGCTTCGGTATTATCACGCTCTGAATACGTGAAAACATGCAAATATGAAATATCCATATCATTCAAGAAATGATAAGTTTCCAGAAAATGTTCATCTGTTTCGCCAGGAAAACCAACAATCACATCCACACCAATACAAGCGTGTGGCATCACTTCCCTAATTTTATTCACTCTTTCAGTATATATTTCGCGTTGGTAGCGACGTTTCATCAACTTGAGGATATCGTTACTTCCGGATTGCAACGGAATGTGAAAATGCGGTACAAATGTTCTGCTTTTTGATACAAATTCTATCGTTTCATTTTTCAATAAATTCGGTTCAATAGACGAAATTCGTAATCTTTCGATACCTTCCACTTTATCCAATTCCTGGATTAATTCTAAGAAAGTATGTTCGTGTTTTTTATTTCCAAATTCCCCTTTACCGTAATCGCCAATATTTACTCCGGTAAGAACAATTTCTTTAATATTTTGTTTCGAAATCTCAGAGGCGTTTTTCAATACATTCTCCAATTCATCACTTCTCGAAATTCCTCTTGCTAACGGAATGGTACAATAGGTACATTTGTAATCACAACCGTCCTGAACTTTCAAGAAAGCTCGGGTTCTGTCACCTATAGAATAACTTCCTACGTAGAAATCAGCTTCGGCAATCTCACAGGAATGTACTTCACCAAAATCATTTTTGGACAAATCATTAATATAATCAGCAAGCTTAAATTTTTCTGTTGCACCAAGAACTAAATCCACGCCATCAACTGCTGCTAATTCCTCCGGTTTCAATTGTGCATAACAACCTACTGCCGCAACAAATGCCTTATCATTCAATTTCATCGCTTTTCGCACGACTTGCTTGAACTGCTTATCTGCATTTTCCGTCACCGAACACGTATTAATCACATACATATCAGCCACTTCCTCAAAATCGACACGATCAAAACCCTCATCTTGAAGATTACGGGCAATAGTAGAGGTTTCTGAAAAATTCAGCTTGCAACCCAGCGTATAAAAAGCAACTTTTTTTCTGTTTTCCATAATTTGTCTTAAACTAATGAAATCGTTGTCAAAAAATTTAAGTCCGCAAATTTACGAACTAAAATCTATAAATTTTCAGATAACACCCATTTAATTAAAAACTAAACCCGACACTCAGGCTCTTTTAGAAGATTAAGTATCGGATAATAAATTATTATTTTTTGAATTAAAATCTTAGTTCAAGATAAATCGTCTCACAACCTCAGCCACGCCATGATTATTATTTGAAGCTACGATAAAATCTCCTTTATCTCTCAATTCAGGATCTACATTATCGACCCAAACCCCCAATCCTGCATATTCGATCATGGTTAAATCATTTCCAGCATTTCCTACAGCTATAATCTCGCTTTGAAGAATATTCAGTTTTTCAGCTAAAAATTTTATACTGGCACCTTTATCAATTCCATTTTGTGCTACTTCAAGAAAAAAGGGTTTTGACATGCTGACACTAAGGTGTGGCATAGCTACTTTCAAGTCTTTTTCTACTTCTTTAAGATAAATTGGATCTTCTAATAAAATACATTTTACAGCTGAAGACTGAACCTCATCTTTAAAACTCACAACTTTATTATGCGCTAAACCTGTGATGTTTTTTTCGATTTCGATAAATTCAGAATTTGTCTCGCTCACAATTTTCCCATCAAGATAAGTAATAATATGTGTATTACTTTTTAAACTGTAATCATACAATTCATGAATTTGTTCTTGAGTTAACGTTTGCTCAAAAATGACTTTATCTTCCTTTAAATCTGTAATGACAGCGCCGTTATACGATATCATATAGGAATTATCTAATTGCAATTCTTTGGCATAAGCAGTCATTGCAGGCGTTGGTCTTCCGGATGCCAGAATAACATAAACACCAAGTTCCTGCGCCTTAGACAACATCTCTTTATTCTCGTTTGAAATGGTATGATCATCAGTCAACAAAGTGTCATCCATGTCCAAAACCAACATTTTATATTTCATACTATTTTTTTTTCGAATGCGTTAAATACTCATTCTGAATTCTTCAATAACAGGATTAGCTTTAGAAAACTCTGTTTCCTGAATAAACAATTCCACAGCTTGGCCTAATTCTCCAAATCCTCCTAATCGAGCAGACTGTATATTGTTTTTTAAAACGGTTTCTACTCCTATTGCTTCAATTCTTTCTTGTAATGCTAAAGCTAAAATTTCACTTCCCGAAAACACTTTCATTAATCCCATCTTATTGTATTTTATTATTTATTACCGCTTTCTTCATCACCTTCTAATTCCTCAAAATCATCATCTCCATCTGCCTCAAAGTTTTCTTCCTCTTCAAAATCTTCTTCGACTCCATCAAAATCGAATTCAAAAGGTTCTACTAGCATTTTTTCAGCAAGGACTTCTATACGTTCTGTAAATTGTTCCGAGAAAATAACACGTTGGGTTCTGACAATGCTATTCGAAATACGCATGATTTTTGTTTCATGACGCAATTTCAAGATTGGATCTGCATCATCCAAAATAAACATTTTCAATCGGTTTACATTAAATCCAGCTGTGGTAAACATTTCACTTAACTTATTTGGAGTCCCAATCAACACGTCTACTCCGCTAGAAATATAATTTTTATCGTATTCCATATCTCCTTTATCATGAACACCATAAACTTCTAAATTAGAATTTTTTCCGTATTTTTCAAAAAGTGATTCCATTTCCAACACTTTGGCTTTGTCTTCGACAATAATCAAAGCCCTTGGTGATTCTTCGGTTGCGCCTGCCAATCTCTGAATTACATTCAGCACAATTGTAGTTGATTTCCCGCTTCCTTTTGGTGCAATAATAATACAATCTGAACCACTTTTCATTGTTGAAAATGTTTCTTTTTGCATTGCATTGGCCTCGGTTAAACCGTTTTCAATCAGAGCTTGTTGCAACTCTTCGTTTATTTTTTTTAGTTTCATTTTTTATGATTGAAAGATTAAAAATTGAAAAATTAAAAGATTAAAACTATTGCCAAATCTTTAAATCATTAAATTTTCAAATCATTAAATTAATTTTATTTCGATGCGAATAACTTCACATCATTCTCGGAAATTTCGCTTCCGCCAAGGATAATCAAGCGCTCCACTACATTTCGCAATTCACGGATATTTCCTGTCCAATCGTATTCTTGTAATAAATGAATCGCTGCCGCAGAGAACTTTTTCACTGCATTCCCTTGCTCAGAAGCAATTTTATCTGCAAAATGTGAAATCAACATCGGAATGTCATCTCGTCTATCATTCAATGATGGAACTTTAATCAAAATTACTGCCAAACGATGGTATAAATCCTCACGGAAACGACCTTCGGCAATTTCTTTTTTCAAATCTTTATTAGTAGCAGCAACAACACGAACATCAACTTTGATGTCTTTGTCTGCTCCTACTCTGGTAATCATACTTTCCTGTAAAGCACGTAATACTTTGGCTTGCGCCGAAAGACTCATGTCACCAATTTCATCCAAGAAAATAGTTCCCTTATCAGCCGCTTCAAATTTTCCTGCGCGGTCTTTTACTGCCGATGTAAACGCCCCTTTTACGTGACCGAATAATTCACTTTCTATCAATTCAGATGGAATAGCGGCGCAGTTCACTTCGATCAAAGGGAAATTGGCACGTTCGCTTTTTTCGTGTAATTGATGCGCAACCAATTCTTTTCCGGTTCCGTTTGGTCCGGTGATTAAAACTCTGGCTTCGGTTTGTGCAACCTTATCAATCATTACTTTGATGTGATTGATAGCTTCACTTTCGCCAATCATTTCATAGTTTTTACTGACTTTTTTCTTCAGAATTTTATTTTCAACCACCAATTGCTTTTTGTCTAAAGCGTTGCGAACCGTATTCAATAATCGATTTAAATCGGGCGGTTTTGAGATGTAATCAAACGCTCCCAAACGCATCGTATTGATAGCCGTTTCCATATCGCCATGACCGGAAATCATCACCATAGGAATTTCGGGTTTGATTTTTTTGACTGCTTCCAGAACCTCAACACCATCCATTTTTGGCATTTTGATATCACACAAAACCAAATCGTAATCGTTGTTTTTTATTTTTTCAAAACCTGCAACACCATCTTCGGCTTCTTCAACCTGATAGGTGTCGTTTTCTTCAGAGAGTATTTTTGTAAGTACTCTTCGAATGGCGGCTTCGTCTTCTATGATTAGTATTTTGCTCATTTTTGTTAATTTGTTAATTTGTTAATTCGGTTATTTATTTAATCGATTAAACGAATAATCAAATAACCGAATTAACCTTTATTTAATATTTCAACCATCGGTACATTTCACTCCACGTCGGTTTCTTGCCGTACATGAGTATTCCTATTCGGTATATTTTTGCGGCAAACCAAACTACAAAAAAGAAGCTTCCGAACAATAATGTAACTGATATTGCAATTTGCCACAAAGGTACACCAAACGGAATTCGCATCAGCATAACGATGGGTGAGGTAAGCGGAATCATTGAAAAAACGACTGCAATTGTCCCGTGGGGATCATTTATAACAGTGAAAAAGCCAACGTAAACGCTCAACATTAATGGCATAATGATAGGCAACAAAAACTGCTGTGAATCCGTTTGATTATCGACTGCAGCTCCAATTGCCGCGTAAAATGAACTGTACAAAAAATAACCGCCTATGAAATAAATCACAAATCCAATAAGAATACTTGCAATGGGCAAATTCCATAATTCTTTAATATACATTTGGGCAGTTCCAGTCATTTCCTGCTGTGCAGTATGCATCAATTCAGGTGAAACTCTAGCTGTTGGTCCCACATTTACTCCAAAAAAGACGGAGGCAGCAAACATTAATGACATTCCAATCATTGCCCATATAAAGAATTGCAGCAATCCAGCTAATGAAGTTCCTATGATTTTTCCCATCATCAATTGAAATGGTTTCACCGAGGAAATTATAATTTCTACGATTCGGCTGGTTTTTTCTTCGATCACGCTTCGCATCACCATGTTTCCGTATATGATTATGAACATCATAATAAGATATCCAAATGCTCCTCCAATCCCGATTTTGATTTCGTTAAGACCTTTGACACTTTCTTCACCAGATGCTTTTGTTAAGCTGATATTCACTTTTGATTGGGCATTTTTAATTGCCAATGTATCCAAATGTGCTTTTTCTAAATTGTTTTTGGTCAGTTTACTTGCAATTACATCCTGAACATTTTCAATGAATGAAATACTTGGACTACTGTTTGAAATAAATTGGATTTTACTTTCGAAATCCTTGGAATTACTCACTTTTGGAATGTACAACAATCCTTGGTAGCTTTCATTTGTGATACTATCTTTCAGGGATTTTAAATCTATTAAAGACAAATCAAGGTATTTGTACGCTTGATTTTTATTGTTTTGCGACGTAAATTCCTTTATGAACATACCCGATTCATCATGAATAGCAATTTGTTTGGTGTCTGCTTTCATGGAACTTAAATACGCTACAAAAACGGCTATTCCCACAAATAGTAACGGACTTAAAAAAGTCATAACAATAAAAGATTTATTGCGCACTTTGGCAATAAACTCTCTTTTTATAATTAATGATATGATGCTCATTTTTAGACTGCTTAGATTTTTAGATTATATAGATTTTTTAGAACGATTAGATTAGAAGACTGTAAAAAGTCTAACAATCTAAGAAGTCTAACAATCTTATTGTGTTACTGTTTGAATAAAAATGTCGTTAACACTTGGTATTTTTTCTACAAAATGCGTTACTTGACCGCATTGTGTCAGGATATTCAATAACTCATTTGGCGATGCATTCCCGAGTTGAATTTCCAGTTTTAATTCGTTGTTCAGTGATTTAAAATTAGCTGGACCAACGGTAAATTTCTGCGTAATAGCATACATCAAACCTTCTACATTCTCAGATAAAATACCCACTTCAAAACTATTGGTTTTAAATTGTCTTTTTACATCGTCCAGTTTTCCTTCAATCAGTTTATTAGATTTGTGAATCAGCGCAATATGATCACATAATTCTTCAACACTTTCCATGCGGTGTGTCGAGAAAATTATGGTAGCTCCTTCTTCCCTCAAGGCAAGGATTTCATCTTTGATAATATTGGCATTTACGGGATCAAAACCAGAAAAAGGTTCATCAAAAATCAACAACTTTGGCTTGTGCAAAACACATACCACAAACTGAATTTTCTGCGCCATTCCTTTAGAAAGTTCTTGAATTTTCTTGTTCCACCAGCCTTGAATCTCTAATCTTTCGAACCAATACTCCAGTTGTTTTTTGGCTTCAGCCTTAGAAAGTCCTTTCATTTGAGCCAAATACAAGCATTGTTCTCCTACTTTCATCGTGTTGTACAATCCTCTTTCTTCCGGTAAATAGCCTATATATTGAACATGTTTGGGTTGCAGTTTTTCACCATCCAAAATAATTTCACCACTGTCAGGCAATGTAATTTGATTTATAATTCGGATAAGTGATGTTTTTCCGGCTCCATTTGGACCTAAAAGTCCGTAGATACTTCCTTTTGGAACAGTTAATGAAACCTCGTTAAGCGCCACATAATCACCGTATTGCTTGACAACTTTATTCACTTCAAGAATATTACTCATGCTTATTTTTTAATTGGTGTAAAAGTAAATAATTAGTGCCGAAATACTTAGAATAGTTTCATATATGTAGCATTTAATTTTTAGCGGTCTATATGTTATCGCCTTATATTTATTGGTGTCTGTTTGCAACAAACAAATTCTTAGTGGCGATTTCATAAAAAACCCATCCTTATTTTAACAAGGATGGGGAATATATTTTTTAAATTAGACGCTATAAATAGCATCTAACTTTTTATTATGAAAACATGTCTTTCACTTTCTCAAAAAATGACTTGTCTGATTTTTCCGGATTTGGAATAAAATTCTCGTCGGTAAGATTTTTTTCGAAAAACTGTTTTTGGTCTTTGTTTAACGTTTTTGGAGTCCAAACATTCACATGCACCAATAAATCACCGTTTCCGTATCCATTGATACTAGGAATTCCTTTTCCTTTTAATCTCAGAATTTTACCGGACTGAATTCCTTCTTCCAGTTTGATTCTCACTTTTCCATTTATAGCTTCGATGTCTTTTGAAATTCCAAGAACAGCTTCAGCGAAACTGATGTATAAATCGTAATGTAAATTCTCCCCTTCTCGTTTCAAGAACTCATGCTCTAATTCTTCAATAGCAACAATTAAATCTCCTGGAATACTGTTTCCCGGAGCATCGTTTCCTTTATTAGAAACTTTCAACTGCATTCCATCCACGACACCCGCAGGTATTTTTATCGAAACCGTTTCATCTTCAAGAATCATTCCTTGTGAATCTGCTTCTGATGGTTTTCTATCTAAAATTTGACCTGAACCACTACATGTTGGACATGTAGAAGCAGATTGCATTCTGCCCAAAATTGTATTCGTAACGCGCATCACTTGTCCTTGACCGTTACATGTAGAACATGTTTTATAAGTAACTCCAGGTGCTTGAACTTTACGCTTTACTTTTACTTTTTTCTCCACGCCATTGGCAATTTCTTCCAATGTTAATTTTACTTTGATACGAAGGTTGCTTCCTTTAGCACGACGAACTCCGCCGCCTCCACCGCCTCCGAAACCACCAAAACCGCCTCCGAAAATATCACCAAACTGACTAAAAATGTCGTCCATATTCATTCCGCCGTGACCACCTCCGCCAAAACCGCCAGAACCATCAAAAGCTTGATGACCATATTGGTCGTATTTTGCTTTTTTCTGAGGATCACTTAATACTTCGTAAGCTTCAGCAGCTAATTTGAATTTATCTTCTGCCGATTTGTCTCCAGGATTTTTGTCAGGATGATGTGCTATTGCTTGTTTTCTATATGCTTTTTTAATTTCAGCAGCATCAGCATTTTTTGAAATGCCTAATATTTCGTAAAAATCTTTTTTCATTTTTATTTTTTCTTTTGTTGAATCGCACTGCAATGCGCCTCTACGCGTGATATAAATACGCGATTAATCACGAATCTATTACTGCCCTATAACAACTTTTGGAAAACGAATGATCTTGTCTCCTAATTTATATCCTTTTTCAAGAACATCAACAATTTTCCCTTTCATTTTGTCTGAAGGCGCAGGAATTTGAGTTATTGCTTCAGCAAAATCAGCGTCAAAAGCATCTCCAGCCTTTACCTCAACTTGCTCTAACCCTTTAGAAACTAAAGTGTTTTTTAATTTTTCATGAATAAGCTCCACTCCTTTTAAAAGAAGTTCATCTTCTGATTTGCTTATTTCTACAATCGCTCTGTCGAAATCATCTAAAACAGGTAACATGGCAAGCAAAACTTCTTGATTAGCGGTTTTAAACAACTCGATACGCTCTTTTGAAGTTCTACGTTTATAATTTTCAAATTCAGCAAATAATCGTAAATACTTGTCTTTCTCTTTGGCTAAATCTTGTGTTAATTGCTCTTCTACACCCAATTCCTCAATAATAAGCTGCTCTCCATTGGCATTATTCTCTAATGTTGCCTCATCTATTTCTTGATCGATTTCTGTATTTTCAGTAGTCATAGTACTTGTATTTTTAAAAATATTCTTAAACTTCATTTTTATTCTTTTCTATGGATTGCAAAAGTACTGCCAAATCTTATAAAATGTCAAATTGTCATCTTTTTATTGAATTTATAATTCTTTTTAAATTTTACACTCTTTAAAACAAATTTTCCTTCTCAAAAATTTAATATAATTTTAAGACTATCTCGAAATAGTTTATATAAATTTGTTTCAATTGTTTACCGTTATTTTTCTGTAAATGAAAAAACTAAAGTTTACCTACAAATTATTAATTCACCATTGTCTTATATTAAAAAAAGCTTCGTCTAGTAGACGAAGCTTTTTTTATGCTTTTAAAATAAAACTATAATAATGCGTTTTTTAAACCTTCAAAATCCACTGAAGTCTGTTCTCCGCTCACTAAATTTTTAAGCGAAAAAGAATTGGAAGCCATTTCTTGTTCCCCTGCGATTACCGCAAAAGGAATCCCTCTTTTATCAGCATGTTGAAACTGCTTCGCTACTTTCGCATTATCCGGATACAATTCTACTTTTACCCCTGAATTCCTTAATTCTTTTATCGCTTTCATCGCGTAAAAAGCTTCTGTATCACCATAATTAACAAACAACGCTTTGGATGTTGCGGTTACGGTTTCAGGAAATAAATTCAATTCTTCGATAACCAAATAAATTCGATCCAACCCAAAAGAAATTCCCACTCCGCTCATGTTTTTCAATCCGAAAATTCCGGTCAAATCATCATATCTTCCACCGCCACCTATGGATCCCATGGCAACTGATTTTGGCGGAGCCACTTCAAAAATAGCACCCGTATAATAATTCAATCCTCTGGCCAAGGTTACATCCAAATCTAAAATTGCTGTTGACAATCCCAATTCAGTAACATTGTCACAAATAAAACGCAGTTCTTCAACTCCTTTCATTCCTTCATTAGACTCCGCAAGCAAAACCGAAAGTTGATTTATTTTCTCTGAAATTGTTCCTGTGAAATTAAATAACGGCTGTACTTTCAGAATCGCTTCTTCCGAAATTCCCTTCTCCATCATTTCTTTTTTAACGCCATCTTCCCCAATCTTATCGAGTTTATCCAACGCAACGGTAAAATCTATTAATTTATCTGATGCGCCAATCACTTCAGCAATCCCAGATAATATCTTTCTATTATTGATTTTGATGGTTACACCTTCTAAACCTAAAGCAGAAAAAACAGTGTCGTACAATTGAATCAATTCTACTTCTTGCCACAATGATTTAGAACCTACCACATCAGCATCACATTGAAAAAACTCTCTGAAACGTCCTTTTTGTGGGCGGTCTGCTCTCCAAACGGGTTGAATTTGGTATCTTTTGAATGGGAATTCTATATCATTTTGATGTTGTACCACATAACGCGCAAACGGAACCGTTAAGTCATAACGCAAGGCTTTCTCAGAAATACTTGACGTTAATTTAGTACTGTCTTTATTTTCTAAATGAGTCGCATTGGCTTTCGCCAAATAATCTCCTGAATTTAATATTTTAAAAATCAAACGATCGCCTTCTTCTCCGTATTTCCCCATTAAGGTTTCGGAGTTTTCGAATGAAGGCGTTTCTATGGGTTGGAAACCAAATTTCTCGAAATTACTTTTTATAATCTGAATGATATATTGACGTTTTGCCACCTCAGTTGGTGAAAAATCTCTGGTTCCTTTTGGAATGCTCGGTTTTGATGCCATTTTTTGATTATTGGATTTTTAGTTTTTCAGATTTAGGAATTGTTGAAAAAATTCCAAATTCTAATTCTTTGCAAATATCTTATTTTTAAAATAAATCTGTTTACAAATTTCAGCATTTTATTACCCGATGTCTAGCCCAGATTACAGCGGAAATAGGGAAGTGAAAAATAATATTGTTTTCTTGCCTGAAAGAGCGACCAAAGGAAGCTCCTTTTAGGCAATTTAAAACAAATTATTTTCACTGACAGGTTGTAGCGGAAAGCTGGAGATAGTTCCTAAAAAATAAATTAGACTTTTTGAAAAGGAAATTTGTAACAAAAATTGTATTTTCGTGTCAAACTGCTATGATGTTAAAATTATTCAAAGAAAATATTCGAATTGCATTCGGTTCCATCAGAACACAATTGTTGAGAACCGTTCTTACCGTGCTGATTATAGCTATTGGAATCACGGCTTTAGTTAGTATTCTTACTGTTGTTTCTGCTTTGGAAAATACTATTTCCTCTGATTTCGCATCAATGGGAGCCAATACCTTTAATATCAATCAATACGAAAACACAACTCGAAATCGTGGTAGCGGAGAAAGAGAAATAATAAATCCAATCATTTCTTACCCTGAAGCGGTCGCTTTTAAAAATAAATATAAATATCCTTTTACTGAAACTTCGCTTTCTTTTACCGCAACTACTGCTGCCGAAGTAAAATATGAATCTTCTAAAACGGATCCCGAAAACACGGTTGTTGGTGTCGATGAATTTTTTGTTACCAACTCCGGGTTAGAAATCAGCTCCGGACGTAATTTTACGGGATTTGACATCGATAACAATGCCTATGTGTGTATTGTAGGTTCTGATTTTGAAAAAGAATTATTAAAAGATGTAAATCCTATTGATAAAATTATCTCGATTCGAGGAGCCAAATTTAAAGTTATTGGAGTCCTAAAAGAGAAAGGATCAACCTTTGGGAACAGTCAAGATTTAAGGATTTTAACACCTATTCAAGTGGCACGTTCCTTGTTTACTGCACCAAACATAAATTACACCATGAGCGTCATGGTTTCTAAAAAAGAATTTTTAGATAAGGCAATAGACAACGCGACAAGTACTATGCGCCGAGTTCGTAAATTAAGTCCGGTAAAAGACAATAATTTTGGAGTAGTTCGTAGCGATGACCTCATCAACAAAATCCTTGGAATCACACAATATCTGGGGCTTGCATCTTGGCTTATCGGCATCATCACCGTTCTTGGATCTTCAATTGCCTTGATGAATATTATGATTGTTTCGGTAACCGAGCGCACAAGGGAAATAGGGGTTCGGAAAGCCTTGGGAGCCAAAAAAACGACAATTGCCTTTCAGTTTTTTATAGAAACATTACTTATTGGTCAATTAGGTGGATTAGTCGGTATAATTTTTGGAATCTTAATTGGTTTTGGTATTGCAACAGCAATGAGTTTCGATTTTGTAATTCCCTGGGGCGCCATTATGTCCGCGTTTATAACCAGTTTTATCGTGGCAATCGTTTCCGGTCTATATCCAGCTGTAAAAGCTGCGAAACTGGACCCAATTGAGGCATTACGATATGAGTAGATTAGAGTCTTAAGGGTGAGATGTGAAAAGTAAAAAGTGAATCGAGATATTCGTTTTTTACTTTTCACATCTCACTTTTTACCAAAAACCATCCTGTCACTCCCGTAAATATCTTTTCGTAATTCGATGTTTTTAAAATTCATTTTTTCGAGTAAATCGACCATTTCTTTTCCTAAATACTGATTGATTTCAAAATACAATTCTCCGTTTTCAGATAGGTTTTTCTGGGCCAATTCGACTATTTTTTTATAAAAAATCAACGCATCATTATCTTCTACAAAAAGTGCCAAATGCGGTTCATTCTCCAATACATTTTTCTTGATTTCCTCCTTTTCTAAATTGCGAACATATGGCGGATTAGAAACAATAATATCAAATTGTTGCATTAAATCTTCCGTTTCAAGAATGTTTTGATTGATAAAAGTAACATTTACGGAATTATTTTCTGCATTTTTTTGGGCTGTAGCCAAAGCCTTTTCAGAAACATCAATTGCAAAAACCCGTGCATTTGGAAGTTTTTTTGCTAATGAAATGGCGATACAGCCACTTCCAGTTCCAATATCTAGAATCTTTACTTTTTGACTTTCGGCTTTTGACTTTTGACTTTCTAAAATCCATTCAACTAGTTCTTCGGTCTCTGGTCTTGGAATCAAAACGTTCTCATTGACTTCAAAATCCAATCCATAAAAACTCGTTTTCCCTAAAAGATATTGTACTGGAATTTCCTGTTTCAATTGTTCTGAAATCGAATTCCAAACTACAATTTCTGCTTCCGAAAAAACCAAATCAGGATGCAACGCCAAGTCTATTCTTTTCAATTGATGTTTTTCTTCTAAAATTAAATAGAAAAAACTCTCCGCTTCTCCAGCATCATAAATTGGAGTCAGTTCTTGAATAAATTGGGTTCTGTATTCTTTTATTTTCATTTTATTGGGTTATCGATTCTATGAATTAAACACTCTCAGTTCATAACTCATCATTCAAAACTTATAACTCTTTCAGCATCCAAACAGGACAACTGGTATGCCCCGTGCTTCCCATAGGAGAACAAATGTATTCAAAACCTACTTTCTTGTACAGTTTTTGAGCATCAAGCATAAAAGGCATTGTTTCCAAATAGCATTTTTCAAAACCAAATTCTTTGGCACTTTGCAAGCACTTGGCCATCATTTGGCTTCCTATTCCAAGACCTCTGGTTTCCGGTAGAAAATACATTTTTTGAAGTTCGCAAATGGTTTCCGCTTCATTTTCAAGTGGCGCAACACCGGCAGAACCAATGATTTTTCCATCCTTTTCCACAACAAAATAAACCGATTTTGGCTTACTGTATTCCTCAAACATTAAATCCAAATATGGATCTTCATAGGCTGTTCCAACTTTTGGAATGTTTAATTCGTCAAAAACTGCTCTTATCAATTGTGCAACTGCTTGATTGTCCTCTTTTTTTATTTTTCTAATGCTGTAATTTTCCATTTTTATCAAAAACTAATTTTTTATGCAAAAGTAAAAATTGTTTAGTGTTATTTTAGAAAGTTTTAAAACTAATCTCGAAGTTTCGGGGCTAAACCCAAAATAACTACTTTTGTGTTGTGAAAATACATGAAAAATACATCCGACGGTGCATCGAATTAGCCAGAAATGGTTTGGGAACAACGTATCCAAATCCTTTGGTAGGCTGTGTTATTGTTTATGAAGACAAAATCATTGGCGAAGGCTGGCATAAAAAATCGGGAGAACCACACGCCGAGGTAAACGCTGTAAATTCCGTAAAAGACAAATCGTTATTGAAAAAAGCGACTATTTATGTGAGTTTAGAACCGTGTAGTCATTTTGGCAAAACGCCGCCTTGTTGTGATTTGATTATCAAAAATAAAATCCCAAATGTCGTTATAGGAACTGTTGACCCTAATGTAAAAGTGGCAGGAAACGGAATCAAAAAACTAATAGAAGCCGGAATACATGTTACCGTAGGGATTCTTGAAGAAGAATGTCATGAACTTAATAAAAGGTTCTTTACTTTTCACGAAAAGAAAAGACCATATATTATTTTGAAATGGGCCGAAAGTCAAGATGGTTTTATCGCGCCTAAGGAGAAATCAGAAAAAAAACCGGTCTGGATTACAAATCGGTATTCTAGACAATTGGTACATAAATGGCGAACAGAAGAGCAAGCTATTCTGGTGGGAACTCAAACTGCAATTGATGATAATCCAAAATTAGACGCACGGGATTGGTCAGGAAACAATCCGATTAGAGTAGTTTTAGACCAAAACAATCGCATTCCTGAAGACAATCATGTATTTGACAATCAAGCAAAAACAATCCTATTTTCTAAATCAAAACAGCCTATTAAAAAAGAAAATAGTATCTTTGAGTATATTGATTTTGAACAAAATATAGCAACCCAAATAATACAATCGCTATATCAACATCAAATTCAATCCATTATTATTGAAGGGGGACGACAAACTTTACAGACATTTATTGATGCCAATCTTTGGGACGAAGCTAGGATATTTGTTGGAAACGTAGTATTTAAAGAAGGAATTAAAGCCCCAATACTAGATAAAAACCAGTTCAAAAAGCAATCGATTGGTAATGATGAATTAATACTATCTAGAAACTATGATTAATACTATAATTTTTGATTTTGGAGATATTTTCATCAATTTAGACAAAGAAGCTCCCATTGTCGAGTTTTCTAAATTAGGTTTAAAAGAATGGACTGAGGATTTAGATGAACTAAACCTATCATTTGAAAAAGGAAAAATTTCTGAACTTCAATTCATTGAAGGCTTCCAGAAACATATGCCTAAAGCTTCAATAGATGAGATCAGGAATGCATGGAATACCATTTTATTGGATTTTCCATTGTACAGACTTGAATTTTTGCAAATGCTTTCGCAAAAATACCGTTTGTTTTTGTTAAGTAATACCGATGCAATCCACATCGATAGATTTCAGCACAAAGCCGGAATAACTTTTTACAGAGAATTTTATCAATGTTTTGAAAGGGTTTATTTTTCTTTTGAGTTAGGTATGCGAAAACCTGAAGCCGAAATTTTCAAATACTTGGTAAAGCAACATGAGTTAACTCCAAAACGCACTTTATTTATTGATGACAAAAAAGAAAATACAGATGCAGCACTTGCATTAGGATTTCAAGTTTGGAATCTACAAGTGGGAAAAGAAGATGTAGTTCATTTATTTGACAAAAAAATAATTTAAAAAAAATAATTTAAAAAAATCAATAACAATGACGTTTTGAAATTGAAATTGATTTTTGAAATTGCCATTGAACTTGAAAGACACCTACAACACTATTGAATTTCCCTCTGAAGAAGTATTATTCAAAGAAAAAAACAGTAAATTTTTTGGTTATGCATTTCCAATTCAATCAGAAGAAGAAGTAAAACTGTTAATCGAAACCTTACGAAAACAACACCCCAATGCAGGACATTTTTGTTATGCGTATCAAATAGGCGCTGATACTGTAACTTATAGAGCAAATGATGACGGCGAACCCAGTAATAGTGCAGGAATGCCTATTTACGGACAAATTCAGTCTTTTTCTGTAACCAATATACTTATTGTTATAGTCCGAATATTTGGTGGCGTGAAATTAGGTGTTGGAGGATTAATCTCCGCTTATAAAACGACTTCACAACTGGTTCTTGAGGCCTGTAAAATTGTCGAAAAAACAATAGATATTCATTTTACAATCGCATTTGATTATAAAAATATGAATAAAGTTATGCGGGTAATCAAGGAAAAAAAACTGGAAATTATAAGTCAAGAAATGGAAATAAATGAAGATTCAGGACTTCCGATAGGCAAAATCGAAATAAAAACCCGAAAAAAAAATGCCGAAATGGTATTCGACATTTTTAATTCAATGTTTGAAATCGATATAAAACGACTCTAATTTCTGCTCAAAATTGCTTTTTTTATAATTTATTCTATAGTTTTTAAGAGTTCCAAAATATAATCGGGCGGAGCAATAGGACGACCTGTTTTTAAGGACACAAAAACAAGAATAAATTGGGCAGTTGTTAATAACTCATCAGACTCATTATAAATAGCGCAATCAAATTCTATCTTGACAGAAGTCTGACTTTTGAAAACAGTGTGAACCGTAAGCAACTCATCATAGCGAGCTGATTTTTTATAATTTATATTCATGGAAACAATAGGAAGCGCAATCCCACTTTCTTCCATGCTTTTATACGAAATCCCTTTGTCTCTAAGCCATTCCACTCTTCCTATCTCAAAATAAGGGATGTAATTTCCATGATATACAACACCCATTTGATCCGTTTCAGAGTAACGCACCCTAACTTGTATTTGATGATCTTTCATTAATTATGTATTAAAATTTTTAAATTCAAAAAGCTCCTTACAACAATAATTCGGAAAATTATTGTCCAATATATTTTTTTTTACAGAAATTTGTTCACATATTTGTTAACCCGATAAATAATAGGAAAACACCTTTTTTTTTGTAAGATAACAATTACCAATTAAAAATAATTTAATAGAATATATGAACAAAACTGCTCAATCAGTATGGGAAAACTGTTTGTCTTTTATAAAAGACAACATTCAGGATCAAGCTTACAAAACTTGGTTCGAACCAATCAAATCAGTTGAACTTACCGATAACGCATTATATATTCAAGTTCCAAGTAAATTTTTCTATGAATGGTTAGAAGAACACTATGTGAAATTATTAAAAGTGGCGCTTACCAAAGAACTTGGAAAAAACGCTAAGTTACTTTATAAAATTAGAATGGAAAACACTTATGGCAACAAACAACCGTTTACGGAGCAATTGCCAAGTGCTAATAGAGTTCCTATGAAACCTCAAGAAGTTGATGCTCCATTCAAGAACTTAAACCCAGAATTAAAAAATCCATTTGTAATCCCGGGAATCCGAAATTTAAAAATTGAATCTCAACTTAATGCAAATTACAGTTTTGATAATTTTTTAGAAGGAGATTCTAATCGATTAGCCCGTTCAGCAGGTATGGCTGTTGCCAATAAACCTGGAGGAACTTCCTTTAATCCGTTGTTGATTTTTGGAGGAGTTGGTCTGGGAAAAACACATTTAGCGCATGCTATTGGTGTAGAAATAAAAGACAAATACCCGGAAAAAACAGTTTTATACATTTCAGCTGAGATTTTCACGCAACAATATATTGACTCGGTAAAGAAAAACAATCGAAATGATTTCATACACTTCTATCAATTAATTGACGTTTTAATTATTGATGATGTTCAGTTCCTTTCCGGAAAATCTGGAACGCAGGATGTTTTTTTCCATATTTTCAATTATCTACACCAAAATGGTAAACAGGTAATCTTGACATCTGACAAGGCGCCAGTTGACATGCAAGATATTGAACAACGGTTATTATCTCGTTTCAAATGGGGATTGTCTGCTGAATTGCACCAACCGGATTATGAAACCAGAATTTCTATCCTAAAAAACATATTGTACAGAGATGGTGTTGAAATCCCTGAAGAAATAATAGAGTATGTTGCCCGTAATATCAAATCGAATGTTAGAGAACTGGAAGGAGCCATCATTTCCTTGATTGCACAATCTTCATTCAATAAAAAAGAAGTTACACTGGAACTTGCTAAAAGTGTTGTTGAAAAATTTGTTAAAAATGTAAAGCGAGAAATTTCTATCGATTACATTCAAAAAATTGTTTCTGATTACTTTCAATTGGATTTAGAAACACTTCAATCAAAAACCAGAAAAAGGCACGTTGTTCAAGCCAGACAGTTGGCAATGTTTTTTGCAAAAAAATTCACTAAAGCTTCTTTGGCAAATATAGGTTCTCAAATTGGAGACAGAGATCACGCTACCGTATTACATGCTTGTAAAACCGTTGATAATTTAGTTGCTACCGACAAACAATTCAAAAAATTTGTTGAAGACATCAATAAAAAATTAACGTTGTAAACGCATCATGTCCGTAAAAATTTTAATGATCTGTTTAGGTAATATTTGTCGGTCACCCTTGGCCGAAGGTATATTAGCCTCAAAGCTTCCAAAAAATAAATTCAAAGTTGATTCAGCAGGAACTGGTGCTTGGCACGTTGGCCATAAACCAGATTACCGTTCCATTGCTGTAGCTAAAAAGAATAAAATAAGCATTTCAGATCAAAAAGGAAGACAATTTAGTAAATCTGATTTCGATTCATTTGATTACATCTATGTAATGGATAATTCTAATTATGATGATGTTATTCAGCTTGCCGAAAGTCAAGAACAAAAACAAAAAGTACAATTAATTTTAAATGAATTATTTCCCAACGAAAAAGTAGATGTTCCGGATCCTTATTTTGGTTTACCCAATGGATTTGAAATAGTTTATAATATGCTTGATGAAGTTTGCGATGTAATTGCAAAAAAATTAATAGACAAACATCAATAACTCTCTTTGAATTTAAAATTTTTCAGAAGAAAAATTAACAGAAATTTACTCTAGAAACGTAAAACTATAGCAATGCAAACAACTACTTTATTAGGAAAATTATATTTAATCCCTACTACCATGGGCGATTGCGATCCAATGGATGTGTTGCCTCAAACCGTAAAAAGAAGCATTGATTTCATTGATTATTATATTGTTGAAAACGAAAAAACAGCCCGTAAATCTATTAAAGGCGTAAATCCTGAAAAGAAACAATCGGAGCTAAAACTTTTTGTATTAAACAAACATACCGAAACCAAAGAGCATTTAGATTTCATTAAACCTTTATTAGAAGGTAAAAACATGGGATTAATGAGTGAAGCTGGTTGCCCAGGTGTTGCTGATCCTGGCGCAGTTATTGTGAAATTGGCACATGAAAAAGGAATCCAAGTTGTACCGTTGGTTGGACCTTCTTCTATTCTTTTGGCGATGATGGCTTCAGGAATGAACGGACAAAGTTTTACGTTTAATGGTTACTTGCCTATTGAAAAAGGTGAAAAAAAGACAGCTCTGAAAAATCTGGAAAAACTATCTCAGGAGAAAAACCAATCTCAAATTTTCATTGAAACTCCGTATCGAAATAATAAAATGCTCGAGGACATTTTACAGGCTATTAATCTCGCAACTCACCTTTGTATTGCAACGGATATTACTTTACCTACAGAATATATCAAAACCATGCGAGCTTCTGATTGGAAAAAAACAAAAGTAGATTTACACAACCGCCCTACAATTTTCATCATTCACAAAATGTAATATTTCGTATTTTGGAATTTAAAAACCGAATTCTAAATCTTATTTAGAAACCAATCGCTATCATAACAATCCTAAAACACTTCTTTTTTAGTGCTATAATTTCATTTCAAAATTAAACTTTTTGAAAGATTCCCTCATGTCTATTAAATAAACTAAAGAATTGCTTACTAAAAGGTTCTTTTTTATTTCGAAATAGCAAATACTCCGTTATTTATTCGATATAGCAAATGGATTTTCCTGCTAAAATATTCGAACAAAATTCCTGTTTACATTAACATTATTTACAAAAAAATTAACCCGTGTACCTATGAAAAAAAGGTAATTTTACTACTGCCCACAGTCGTTTTTTGATTCAAAATTCAAAAAAAATAAAACTACTGATGTTATGAATTATAATGATGTAAATAAATTGAAAAAAACAAAAAGGGGAAGAAATGAAGTAAGCCTTAACAGTTAATTTAATCATTAATGCATTGTGTATAAAATCATTAATTTAAAAGCAAAATATCATGAAATCATATATAATTGTTTTATTTTTTTTAAGTATAAGCACAATTTATTCCCAGGATAAAGAAATTAATTCAGGGCAAGGGAATATTAAAATGGAGAATTTACCGGGAGTTGTAATTAAAAGTGCCGGAAAAGATTTTTCTATATACATACCTGATAGAAACCCAGATAAAAGTGTAAGAGCACTAGAGGAAAAATTCATAGCCTATGATTTAGGGAGGGATTATGAAGGATTTGAGAATTATTTGGTGATTATGGAAACCAGTAAAGGATCATTGACTGCAACATATAATGAAAATGGTAAATTGACTAGTGTAATTGAAAATTATAAAAATATAAAACTTCCCAATAGTGTAATTTATTCCATTTATAAAAATTTCCCCGGTTGGCAGATTGTAAATGACAAGTATTTATATTCTCAAAAAGAAGGTGACATCACTAAAAAAGAGTACAACCTTAAAATAAAAAAAGGCAACGAAGTTCGTAAATTAGTTGTTAAACCAGATGGTGAAATTGTTAAAGAAGATTAAACTGATACTAACCATAAAGAAAAAGCTGCCATTCCGGTGGCTTTTTTTTAGAATACGATTTAGCAATTTCTTTTTAACTCTAAATTAATAAGAAAGGTAAGAACTTAATTTTTTGATAATTACCAGCCCGTAAAAAATTGGAATTAGGATAAAACTACTATTTTTATCACGTAATAAATGAAATCATTTTATGAGTAAACTACCAAATATCAGCACCAGTATTTTTACGGTTATGTCAAAAATGGCAGCTGAATATAACGCCATCAATCTTTCACAAGGCTTTCCAAACTTTCCTGTTGATGAAAGATTGACTGATATTGTTGCCAAACTGGCGAAAGAAAATGTTCATCAATATATACCGATGTCAGGCTACGCGCCGTTATTATCAAAAATAGCGACACTAGTCAATAATTCCTATGGTAGAACTGTTCATCCTGAAACGGAATTATTAGTTACCGCAGGAGCGACGCAAGCCATTTTTACCACCATAACGGCTTTAGTAAAAAACAATGATGACGTAATTATCTTAGATCCGAGTTATGATTGCTATGAAGCGCCCGTATTACTATGCAACGCAAATCCTGTTCGGGTAGCACTAAACGATGATTATACTCCAAATTGGGTAATTATCGAAAAAGCATGTACTTCAAAAACCAAAATGATTATCATTAATAATCCGCATAATCCAACGGGGAAAATTTTAACTGAATCTGATTTTGAATCATTGCAAATCCTGCTGGAAAAATATCCTGACATCGTACTTCTTTCTGATGAAGTCTATGAATACATCACTTTTGAAGAAAAACATATTTCGGCACATACCCGTAAAAAATTATTAAATCGTTGTGTGATGGTTTCCTCTTTTGGAAAATCGTTCCACGTAACAGGATGGAAAGTGGGCTATCTGGTAGCTCCAGAATACTTAATGACAGAAATCAAAAAAGTCCATCAGTTTTTAGTTTTTAGCGTAAATAGCATTTGTCAGGTTGCCATTAGCGAGTATCTAGACATCGTTTCAATAGCTGAAATCGGAAAATTATATCAGGAAAAACGGGATTACTTTAGACAATTATTAAAAGACAGCCGCTTCGAACTCATGCCGTGCGAGGGAACTTATTTTCAGGTAGCTTCGTATGCTACTATTTCAAATGAGAATGATGTTGATTTTTGCAAACGCCTCATTATGGAACATGGCGTGGCTGCAATTCCTATTTCTACTTTTTATGCCGATGGAAAAGACCTCAAATTAATACGTTTCTGTTTTGCCAAAGACAATGCTACGCTGGAAGAAGCTGCTAAAAGACTGTCTACTATTTAAAAGAAACGATTTTGTTTTTTTTATTATGCATGCATACTATTTAATTTATTATATTTACAATAAAAAAATAAAACATATGAGTTATACAGATAAAATGTTGCGTGACGATGCTCTAAAAGGCAAAGTGATTGTCGTAACCGGAGGCGGAAGCGGTTTAGGAAAAGCAATGACTAAATATTTCTTGGAATTAGGTGCACAAGTTGCCATTACGTCCAGAGATTTAGAAAAACTAAAAAATACTGCTGCAGAACTGGAAACGGAAACGGGTGGAGAATGTCTACCAGTTCAATGTGATGTGCGTCATTATCAAGAAGTGGAAAATATGCTCCAAGAAGTTTTGAAAGCTTTTGGCAAAGTTGATGTTTTGCTTAATAATGCTGCCGGAAATTTTATTTCTCCAACCGAAAGATTATCTGCAAATGCTTTTGATACTGTAATTGATATTGTTTTAAAAGGCACCAAAAACTGTACACTTGCTTTTGGAAAACATTGGATTGACACCAAACAGAAATCATCTACCATTTTGAATATTGTAACGACTTATGCCTGGACGGGTTCTGCTTATGTAGTGCCTAGTGCTACTGCAAAAGCTGGAGTTTTGGCCATGACACGAAGTCTTGCGGTAGAATGGGCAAAATACGGAATTCGTTCTAATGCGATTGCACCCGGACCATTCCCAACTAAAGGAGCATGGGACCGATTGTTACCCGGAGATTTAGCTGAAAAATTTGATATGGCTAAAAAAGTACCGTTAAAACGTGTGGGAGATCATCAGGAATTAGCCAATTTAGCGGCTTATTTAGTTTCTGATTTTTCAGCATATGTAAATGGCGAAGTAGTTGTCATTGATGGCGGTGAATGGCTGAAAGGCGCCGGTCAATTTAATATTCTGGAAGCTATTCCAGAAGAACTTTGGGATCAGTTGGAAATGATGATTAAAGCAAAGAAGAATAAATAATAGTTTTTATAAAATAAAAAAAGAGAGTCATTCATACGGCTCTCTTTTTTGTTTCTGCTAATTTTTATTGTTTTCCAAGGCAAGTAAAATTTCACTTTTCAGCAAACCACTTCCACCGCCATAATGCTGAACAATAATTATATTTGGATTCTGTTTATTGAAAAAAGTGCACAAATTAGTTTCACTTTTTTCTTGAATTCCGGAACCTAACAATACAAGTGAAAAATCTTTTCTTATAAAAATCTCCTTAGCTTCCTCATCGTTCATAACGCCTACTCCACTCCAATTCTCATTTGCATTTATTAATCGGACTACAGTTGCCAAAATTTCGAGATGTCTTCCTATGTATAAAATATTTATGGTTTCCATCATTCCAATTTTTAAAAAACACAAACCTCAAGAGAAATAATTCTTTGAGATTTGTGCTTAATTTATTTTAAAATTATTGTTGCACAAATTGCAATTCGATATTCAAGCGAACTTCTTCGCTTACTAAAACACCGCCAGTTTCAAGAGCCGAATTCCAATTTAATCCCCAATCTTTTCTGTTGATTTTTCCTTCTAATGCAAGTGCCATTTTAGTATTTCCCCATGGATCTTTCATTAATCCTCCATATTCTACAGCTAATTTCACTGATTTTGTAACACCGTGTAAGCTTAAATCACCAACCAATTCATATTCACCCTCATTAATTTTGGTGAAAGAAGTAGCGCTAAATTTAATTTCTTGAAACTGTGCAGCATCAAAAAAATCTGGGCTCAATAAATGAGTATCTCTATCAGCATTTCCAGTTGTTATCGAATCAATTGCTCCGGTAAATTCAATTTTTGCATTTTCAAAATCGTGGTCTTCTGCTTCAATTGTTGCATCAAATTTTGAAAATTTACCTGAAACATTAGTGAACATCATGTGTTTCACTTTAAAACCAATTTCTGAGTGTGTTGGGTCAATTACCCATTTTGTTGTTGACATAGTATTCTTATTTATTATTAGTTATTGCTATTATTCGTTTATTTAATTACAATTTCATTGGCACTTCCATCAATAAGATTTCGGCATTGGCTGAATTAGCGGTAATTTTAATTGCATTGGTATCCCAAATTCCTAATCCGTCACGTTCATTTAAAGCAATGTTT
Source organism: Flavobacterium sp. GT3P67 (assembly GCF_004349155.1). Classification (NCBI taxonomy): domain Bacteria; kingdom Pseudomonadati; phylum Bacteroidota; class Flavobacteriia; order Flavobacteriales; family Flavobacteriaceae; genus Flavobacterium; species Flavobacterium sp. GT3P67. The sequence continues at coordinate 263,941 of NZ_SMLF01000002.1, read as the reverse complement.
CCTATCGTGAAATCCCCTTTTAAAACAAAAGCATAAATTCCATTTCCTGGTTTTTTCAATTCATACGAAGTAGAAAAATCGTTGTCAAACTTCCCAATATGAAACCAAGCATCTTGATGAATCCAAACGCCTTCATCTTCTGGATTTGGTGATAAAATTTGCTGTAATTTATTGTGACGATCGTTTAAATCTAAAGTAATTTGATCATAACGAGGCGTTACATTTTTCTGATTCGGATAAATCCAAATCTGCAAAAACTTAACCAACTGATCTTTGTTTTTGTTGTACTCGCTGTGAAAAATCCCCGTACCGGCGCTCATCGCTTGAATATCTCCTTCCTTGATTACGGTAGTATTTCCCATACTGTCTTGGTGTTCTAAATCACCTTCGAGCGGAATAGAAATAATTTCCATATTATCATGCGGATGTTTACCAAAACCCATTCCTTGATTGACTCTGTCATCATTCAAAACGCGCAGCACACCAAAATTCATACGTTCTGGATTGTGGTAATTTGCAAAACTAAAAGTGTGATAGGATTCTAACCAACCGTGATTGGCATGACCGCGAGTATCCGCTTTATGCAAAACTGAATTCGTAATTGCACTGTCTATTATTTTATCTGTATTTTCCATTGTCGTGTTCTTTAATATTGTGGTACAAAGTTGCGTCAAAAAAAAAGCGCATGCATTGAACTAGGACAAGAAATGAAAAATAACTAGAATTTAGTGTTTGGCGATTTTAGTTCTTATTTTACTTAGAAATTCGGCAGAAATACCCAAATAAGAAGCAATATAATGCTGGGCAACGCGCTGAGAAAGTGTGGGATAATGGTCGAGAAACTCTAAATATTTCTCGGTGGCAGTTTTAGAAATAGTATTAAATAAACGATCTTGAGTAACCGCAAGACTCCTTTGCATTAGGATACGGAAAGCGCGTTCAAACTTAGGTGCTCTGACGAATAATTCTTCTTTAGTGTCTGGGCTGAACATAAAAAACTCACAATCTTCCAATGTTTCGATATACACCCTACTTGGTTTCTCTTCATAAATACTAAAAGAAATATCGCTCACCCAAGCATTTTCGATGGCAAATTGTAAAATGACTTCAAAACCATTGGCATCAATATAATATTTCCGGACACAACCTTTGATTACAAAAGCTTCAAAATTGCACATTTCGCCTTCATGAAGTAAAATCGTTTTCTTAGGAACCGTTTTATATTCCAATAAAGAATTGAAAATTTCTAATTCTTTCAGTTCAAAAGTGACATAGCGACTTATGTTTTTATTGATTTGTGTATACAAAATAGTCAGTTTTAGAAACTAAAGATAGAAAAAAATGTCAATTAATAACGACCCATAAATATATTAAATTAGCAAGATTTCCTCAAAAAACAAAATCCACTCCCAATTAAATTCCTATTTTTGTCGGGATAAAATACATAACAAAAAAATTATGCTCATTATAGGAATTGCAGGTGGTACAGGAAGCGGAAAAACAACCGTTGTACATCAAATTATGAATGAATTACCAGAAACCGAAGTAGGAATTATTTCGCAAGACTCGTATTATAAAGAAAATCACGGACTGTCATTTGATGAAAGAGCATTAATTAATTTTGATCATCCGCGTGCTATTGATTTCGAATTATTGGTAACTCACCTTAAAGATTTAAAAGAAGGAAACAACATTCATCAACCCGTTTATTCGTTTGTAACGCACAATAGAACGGACGATACGGTTTTCACACATCCTAGAAAAGTAATGATTGTAGAAGGAATTTTAATTTTGGCAAACCCCGAATTAAGAGAATTATTCGATGTGAAAATTTATGTCCATGCTGATTCTGACGAACGATTAATCCGTCGTATGAAGCGCGATATCGCTGAACGTGGCCGAGATATGCATGAAGTAATCAACAGATACCAAACAACATTAAAGCCAATGCACGAACAATTTATAGAACCAACCAAAGCATTTGCAGACATTATTATACCAAACGACAAATACAACACAGTCGCCATTGATGTAGTTCGTGCGGTAATAAATCAAAAAATTCTATAATTTAGTTGTAATTTTAGAGTAATAATTATTAGGAGCTACTTCCCGCTTTCCGTTGCAATCTTTTAGTAGGTGAATCTTCCTTCGTCATCATCACCTACTAAAAGGATTTTCACTTTAATCGGGGCTAAAAAAAATAAAAAATGACAAATCCATATAAAGACAAACCTTGGTTTAAATTTTTAAGTAACAAATATGTCTGGGTCTTGTTATTTTTTGCTACTTGGATGATTTTTCTGGATAACTATTCCTATTTCGGACATCGTGTTTTAGACAAACAAATCAACGAATTGGAAGACAATGCAAATTATTATAAGGAAGAAATAAAAAAGGACCAAGAGAATATCAAGCAATTAAAAAATTCAGAACAGATAGAAAAATACGCCCGAGAGAAATACTATATGAAAAAAGATAGTGAAGATATTTATATCATTGAATTCGAAGGCGACACGATTGAAAAATAAAACACAAAGTTCAGCTCACTCTCCCCCGAAACTTCGGGACGGAGAAGGCTGGGATTAGAAAAACCATAAACAAAATGACAACAAATCTTTTCGATGATTTCAATCCCATTTCTTCCAAACAATGGAAACAAAAAATTCAGTTTGAACTCAATGGAGCTGATTATAATGAAACCTTAGTTTGGAATTCTCCCGAAGACATCCAAGTGAAACCTTTTTATCACAAAGATGAGTTCTCAAAAGTTTTTTCGGTAACTACAAAAGCGACAAATTTCAGAATTTGCCAAAACGTATTTGTTTACGATATTGAAAAATCAATCGAAAGAGCATTAGATTCCTTGAGTCGTGGTGCTGATAGTCTTCGTTTTACAATAGAAAACGAGTCTATCGATGTTACCAATCTATTGGAGAAATTACCTTTAGAAAAAGTTACCGTTTACTTTCATTTGGATTTTATCTCAATCGATTTCGTCAAAAAAATTGATGCTTTTGCAAAGAAAAACAATACTACTATTTTCTGTAATCTGGATCCAATCGGGCAATTAGCCAAAGATGGAAACTGGTTTACAACCAAAGAAAAAAGCAATTTTGACACCCTGAATTTACTTTCGGCAGCAACAACATCTGTATCGTTAATAAGCATCAATGCGTCATTGTATCAAAATGCCGGAGCCAACATGGTGCAGCAAATTGCCTATAGTTTAGGACATGCCAATGAATATTTCAATAGAATTGAAGCCATAAATAAACCCATTGTTTTTGAAGTTGCCGTTGGGACAAATTACTTTTTTGAAATTGCAAAACTGCGTGCCTTACGATTACTTTTTAATGTGATTGCCAAAGAATACAACCACAACTTAGATTGCAACATCATCGTTTCGCCTACAAAACGAAACAAAACATTATACGATTTTAACGTAAATATGTTGCGAACCACTACCGAGTGTATGAGTGCTATTATTGGCGGGGCAGATGCTATTGCAAACTTACCTTACGATGCGTTGTACCACAAAGACAATGAATTTGGAGACCGAATCGCGAGAAATCAATTGTTGATTCTCAAAAATGAAAGTTATTTTGACAAAGTTAATAATCCAGCTGACGGCAGTTATTATATCGAAAATCTTACCAATCAATTAGCTGAAAAATCATTGGCTTTATTCAAAGATATTGAGGCAAATGGCGGTTTCTTGAAACAACTTAACGATGGAATCATCAAAAGAAAAATTCAGGAAAGTGCAGATACGGCTCAAGCATTATTTGACAATGGTAAAGAAATTTTATTGGGAACAAACAAACATCCCAACAAACAGGATACCATGAAACATGATTTAGAGCTGTTCCCTTTTGTAAAAGTCAAACCAAGAAAAACATTGATTACACCCATAATCGAAAAACGATTGGCAGAAAAAATAGAACAAGAGCGATTGGATCTTGAATAGTCAGTCAGATTTTGTTATTTGATTTAATACCATTGCAAAAGAGTATATTTACTTTACTAAAAAAAACAAAATAATGGAAGCCATAAGACAAATCGTTAAGGTGAGAAATCACAAAATAAATATCACACTGCCCGATGATTTTAATGCTGATGAAGTAGAAGTGATTATTCTTCCTATATCGAATAATGTAGAAATCCCTCAATGGCAAATAGACCAAGTTAGAGAAAGAACGGAGAAATATCTTAAAAATCCTTCTTCAGCTCAAGACATTGATGATTTTCTAAAAGAAATTGACGGTGAAATATAAAATTGTAATTGTAGAGGAAGCTAAACTTGATTTCAAAACAACTTTGGATTGGTACAAAAGCATTCAGCCTAAACTAGGAGAAAGGTTCACCAAGTCTTTTAGAGAAAGTTTAAAAATAATTAAGTTAAATCCGCTACTGTTTCAAATAAGATATGACAATTCCAGAGTGGCTTTAATTGAAAATTTTCCATACTTAATTCATTTCAATAGTTACGATAACATAATTGTAATTAAAGCTATTTTTCATACTTCAAGAAATGCTGAAATATGGATTGAAAGGAATTAAAAATTTCAAAAAACTATAATCTTTGTGCTAAAACAAATGAAAAGAAAAGATTTACAACATATAAAATTAGAAAATACGCCGTTAAAAGTGGAGAATGAAAATTCTTTGGCTGCTTCATTTCTAACAGCAGAAGGAATCGAACTAAAACCAACGTACTCGGAACAAGACATTGAGAATCTTACTCATCTTGATTTTGGCGCCGGTTTTGCACCAAATTTACGCGGACCTTACGCTACGATGTACGTTCGCCGACCTTGGACCGTTCGCCAATATGCAGGATTTTCAACTGCTGAAGAAAGCAATGCTTTTTACAGAAGAAATCTGGCTGCGGGTCAAAAAGGACTTTCCATAGCTTTTGATTTACCTACACATCGCGGTTATGACTCTGATCATGAACGTGTAGTAGGCGATGTAGGAAAAGCGGGAGTTGCGATTGACTCCGTCGAAGATATGAAAGTATTATTCGACCAAATTCCGTTGGATGAAATGTCAGTTTCCATGACGATGAATGGTGCTGTTTTGCCTATTATGGCTTTCTACATTGTCGCTGCTGAAGAACAAGGTGTAAAACCCGAATTACTTTCCGGTACGATACAAAATGATATTCTGAAAGAGTTCATGGTGCGCAACACGTATATTTATCCTCCAACTCCTTCAATGAAAATAATCGCTGATATTTTTGAATTTACCAGCAAAAAAATGCCGAAATTCAATTCTATTTCCATTTCTGGTTATCACATGCAGGAAGCGGGAGCCACTGCTGATATCGAATTGGCTTACACACTAGCTGATGGATTGGAATACATTAGAACTGGATTAGCGACCGGAATGAAAATTGATGAGTTTGCTCCACGATTATCATTTTTCTGGGCGATTGGAATGAACCATTTTATGGAAATTGCCAAAATGCGTGCGGGAAGAATGATATGGGCAAAACTGGTAAAACAATTTGAACCAAAAGACGATAAATCATTAGCCTTGCGAACCCATTGTCAAACTTCGGGTTGGAGCTTAACGGAGCAAGATCCTTTTAACAATGTAGCCCGAACCTGTATTGAAGCTGCCGCAGCTGCTTTTGGAGGAACACAATCCTTACATACCAATGCTTTGGATGAAGCCATAGCTTTACCAACAGATTTCTCTGCAAGAATTGCCAGAAACACACAGCTATATTTACAAGAAGAAACTAAAATCACAAAAACCGTTGATCCTTGGGCCGGCAGTTATTATGTAGAAAGCTTGACGAATGAAATAGCCAAAAATGCTTGGAAACTTATTGAAGAAGTCGAAGAACTGGGCGGAATGACCAAAGCCATTGAATCTGGAATTCCAAAACTTAGAATAGAGGAAGCGGCGGCCAGAAAACAAGCGAGAATAGACAGCGGTCAGGATATTATTGTGGGCGTAAATCAATACCGATTAGAAAAAGAAGATCCTTTACAGATACTGGATGTAGACAACCAAATGGTTCGCAAGCAACAATTGGAACAATTGGATAGAATTAAAGCAACCAGAGATACAGAAAAAGTCCAAAATTCACTAAAAAAACTAACCCTTTGTGCTCAAACAGGAGAAGGTAATTTACTGGAAATTGCCGTAGAAGCGGCTAGAAACCGAACAACATTAGGAGAAATCAGTGATGCACTGGAAGCGGTTTTTGGAAGATACAAAGCACAAATTAAATCCTTTAGCGGTGTGTATAGTAAAGAAATAAAAGACGACAAAAGTTTTGAAAAAGCAAAACAGTTAGCAGATGAATTTGCTGAAAAAGAAGGACGTCGCCCTCGAATAATGATTGCCAAAATGGGGCAAGACGGGCACGATCGTGGTGCTAAAGTTGTGGCTACAGGTTATGCTGATGTAGGTTTTGATGTTGACATAGGTCCACTTTTTCAAACACCGGCTGAAGCTGCGAAACAAGCGGTAGAAAACGACGTTCACATTCTGGGCGTTTCATCACTCGCGGCAGGGCACAAAACCCTTGTGCCGCAAGTAATCGAAGAGCTAAAAAAATACGGTCGAGAAGATATAATGGTGGTTGTGGGCGGAGTAATTCCTACGCAAGATTACCAATTTTTGTTTGATGCCGGTGCAGTTGCCGTATTTGGACCTGGAACAAAAATCAGCGAAGCTGCCATTAAAATATTAGAAATTTTAATAGACAGTTTCGAATAAAAAAGGACACTATAATTGTCAATTCTATCTAAAGCACTAATCAAAAGATTGGTGCTTTTTTGTTTTATTTTACAGATTAAAAATATACTATTCCTATTAAAAAAGAGGCAATTTAACTAATTTTATTAACATAACTTATGGTATAAATTAACGCTAAAAACTAAATTAAAAAGCTAAATTTACATAAGCATATTTATTTATTTTTTAAAAATACAAATTTCAAAACATTGATATATAGATAGTTAAATCTAAAAAAAAGGGGAAGTAAAACAATATGCCTTAATGATTTATTTGTTTATTGGAATTATAAAAACTCATTTATTAATTTAAAACTAAATATTATGAAATCTCTTATTATTTTACTTTTTTTAAGTGTTACTATAGCATCATATTCCCAAGTAACTGAAAAAGGTAAAATTAAAATCGAAGAACTACCCGGTGTGGTTATTAAGAGAGTTGGAACAGATTTTTCTGTTTATATTCCTGATAATAATCCTGACCAAAGAGTAAGAACCGTAGAAGAAAAATTTATTGCCTATGATTTAGGTAAAGATGCTGAAGGATTTGAAGAATACCTTGTCGTAATGGAAGTGAAAAACGGTTCTTTGACCGCTACTTATAATGAAAACGGAAAATTAATACGCGTTGTGGAAGAATTCAAAAACGTAAAGCTTCCCAGTGAGGTTATCTATTCTATTTACAGAACATATCCCGGTTGGTCAATTGTAAATGACACTTTTCTTTATTCACAGGAAGAAGGGGATATTATCAAAAAACAATATAACATTAAAATCAAAAAAGATAAAGAAACCATGAAATTAGTGGTACGTCCCAATGGGGAAATTCTTAAAGCGAAATAATTCGATTTAGAATAAAAAAAAGGCTGCCAAAAATAATTCAGACAGCCTTTTTTATTTTATTTTTGACTATTAGATCTGTATGTTTTTTACGTTTGCATTGCTATCCGCAACAATAGACGAAGTATCATAACCGCCAAATAGTTTCATATAAGTTCTTATGGAAGTTCCGTAAGCATCTCTAAAATAACGTTTACCCTTATTTTTAAAGTACTTTTTTACTGATCCTGCACCACCAAGATGAGCAGCTGCTAAAATCCCAGATTCAGTAACATGTATTCCGTTGAGTATTGTTCCTTCGTATTTTTCAATTTCCTTTTTCAGCTCCCATTTATTTTTAGCCAAAAGTGCGATAAATGCTTTTTCCTGTAACTCAGGACTATTTAAAAAAGTAGAACTATTGCGAACTCCAACAGACTTTAAGGTCTCAATACCAAATTGGTATTTGCCTAAATATCCTAAAGAATTGATTTTTTTATATTTACTTTCAGATTCTCTGTATCCGATTGCTTCTTTAAAGCCAACGAAAAAATTTCCAGTAAAAGGGATGTTCAGATTGGTGTAATCTTCTTGCTTTTCAGAAGGAAATAAGTAGTGCGTTCCCTCTTCTTCATTGATAAGAAACCAAGGGCTGGTTTCTAAGTTAAACGGTTTAAAACCTGAGCTTAAAAAAACTGTAATTACAGTCAGACTAGTGTAAAAATACCACTTCTTTATCATAAATTGTTTTTCTTCAAAACGCTGTCCCGTTAAGAAATTTCTATGCGCAAAGATACAATAAAAATAATTATACTGATAATCAGCAAGTTAAACTTTTCTAAAAATAGATTAAGTGGTATTTTATATCGTTAAAACGCACAAATTCGATTGTCGGCGCAGGAATTTTAACGGTATTAAAAATGGAAAAAACAGTCTTTAAAAAACGAGATTTCGTCTTAATTTTTGTCAAATCGACATCTAAACTCAAGTAAAATTGTCTGACTCTTCGTGGATTAGACGTTAAAACGGGGGAAGTATCTTCTTTATTTCCAGTTATCATACCGTCGGCCCCATATCCCAAAGCCAAGTTGAGCCATTTTGGTATTTTTGAGCCTTTAGCAAAAGAATGTAAATTGACCGAAAGCCAATACGTTTGTCCATTATAGTCTTTTAGAATTTCCTCTGTAAATGAACTTCCTAAAACCTCTGGTCTGTATCCCGCATATTTTGTAGTATGAAAAGAAAATTTAGGTGTAATACGCTGTTCCTTCCATATTAATTCTTGTGAAACATATAAAGCTGTCCCGGAGGCATTAGCAACAACATCCCCTAATGAAGCGCCCCATTCAGAGGAATATCCATCTAAAACCTCAACTGCAGTTAAAAACGCAAAGCCTAAGCCCGCTCCGTACAGCATTTGATTTTTTTTATTGACACCACTCCATTGTAGCATTTCGGCACCAAATCGCCCCAAATGATACGACGAAAATACATGACCGGCTTTATCCATTTGAAGCCACTCTGAATTGTCATTTATAAAATGAAAATCAGATTTGGGATAATCGGTGTACCAAACTTGGTTTAAACCTATTAAAGTCCCCGTAGCCAAAACAGCTTCCGAAATGATAACTGTATTTTGCCTTTTTAGGTGTAAAGAATCGGATGGCTTAAAGAAACTATCTGATTTATTTTGTGAATGGCCACTTTGAAATCCAACTAAGAGTAAAAATATAAGGAATACTTTAAATCCCAAAACTACCTTTTTACGCCTTGACTGTTGATCCAATCCGAATATTTTTTGGCGTTTTTATTGTGTTCCTCTAATGTAGCTGCAAACTCGTGGTATCCAAAACGCTCCACACTGGCACAGAAGTAAATGAAATTATTTTTCTCAGGATCTAAAACAGCTTCTAATGCTGTAATATCAGGCATGGCGATAGGCCCAGGAGGAAGTCCTACATTCATATACGTATTGTAGGGATGACTCATCGTCAAATCATTGTAAAAAACCCTTTTGATGACTTGGTCAAAATCATTCGATTTCTTTTTCATCGCAAAAATAACAGTTGGATCAGCTTGCAATGGCATTTCCGCTCTTAAACGATTCAAATACACGCCTGCAATTCTAGGTCTCTCGTCTTTTTTAACGGATTCTTTGTGTACGATTGAAGCCAGAATCGTTGCTTCAATTGGACTTAACCCTTGTTTTTGTGCTTTGGCAACTCTTTCTTTATTCCAAAAATTACGGTATTCTTTTATCATTTTATCGCGAAACTTTTCAGCCGTAGTATTCCAATAAATCTCATACGTATTAGGAATAAACATAACCAAAACATTTTCTTCATTGAACCCGTTTTCTTTCAAGAAAATAGAATCTTTAAACGAAGTCAATAATGATAAACTGTCGGCTTCTATTTGAGAACCTACACGTCCAGCCAAATTTTCCACTCGTTCCTGATTATTGAATGCCAATTTCACAGGCGAATTAAGTCTCAAGGTTTTTACCAATTCATAACTGTTCATCCCTTTTGTGAATAGAAAACGACCCGGGATTACATTATCAGAATAGCCTCTTTTATTTGCTACCATTTCAAAACGATCCATATTCTCTATGTACGGTGCGATTATCTTCTTGACATCTTCGTATTTAGAATCGGTTGGAACGTAGATATAAACTTCTTTATCCGTAAATTTTGTGTTGGCAGAAAAAATCTGTTTTAATAGTATTAATCCGTAAATCATTAATATTGATATTAAAACAACAGAAGCAATGGTGATGATTTTCTTAATATTCATAGATGGTATTATTTGTTTTTTTGTGGAATCATGATACAACCATTATTCCTATTTATTTGATTTTGAAATGGTAATGATTCAAAACTAAAAAATTTACAATTTAGTATTGATTAATTGAAAAATAGCTTCGTCTTTATAAACGCCGTTCACAAAGGTCCAATCTTTTTTTACGCCTATCATTTCGAATCCAAATTTAGTAAAAAGAGCTTTACTAGCTTCATTTTCGGTTCCTATATTTGCATATAATTGATGTAAATTAAGATTACAAAAAGCATATTCGATTAATAACCCCAAAGCTTCTGAACCAATATTCTGTTTTCGGTTTTCGTTGTCTTGGATAACGATACCCACTCCTGCCCTATTATTCTTTGGATCAAAATCAAATAAATCGATTAGACCTAAGGCTGGAAAATCCTGATCTTGACAAATAGCCAATCGCAATTGCTTGGCTTCATAAATATCCTGATGGGCATTTTCTAAATACTGTTTGACTAAAAACCGGCTGTAAGGCGTATGCGTATTACTGACTTCCCAAATGCTCTGGTCGTTTTCTATGGCATATACAAACTCCAAATCATTGGGTTCTAATGCACGAATATAGATGTTATCGCCTTTTAATGTTTTCATTTTGGAAGTTAGGGGTTAGAAGTTATAGGTTAGGGGTTAAAGGCTTGAGTTGTCAAATCGACTCCTCAAGTTTCAGAGTGATTATTTTTTAAATCTCAATCGTTCCTTTAAATACAAATTCCGCTGGTCCTTTGAGAAAAACATGGGTAAACTGCCCTTCATTTTTATCAAAAGAAACGACTAATTTTCCGCCTTCTACATTCAAATCAATAGAAGAAGAATCTGTTTTTCCTAAAACGTTCATCGCAATTGCAACTGCTGTCGCGCCTGTTCCGCAAGAAAGTGTTTCGTCTTCCACCCCTCTTTCATACGTTCTTAACGAAAAAGTGGTATCGTTAATTTGTTTTACAAAATTGATGTTGCTTCCTACTTTTCCATACAAATCTCCGTATCGAATAGCTGCTCCGTTTTCCTTTATATTGTAATTTTCTAAATCATCTACCAGTTGCACATGATGCGGCGAACCCGTATTTAGAAACACATGATCTGAACTTACTTTTACCTCAGCAACATCTATCATTTGTAGCGCAACCAATCCGTCTTCCTCAATTGTCGCGTGATGCAAACCATCTGTCGCAATAAAAGTAGTACTGTTTTTGATTACGTTCAGCTTTTTGGCGAAAGCCACTAAACATCTTCCACCGTTGCCACACATGGAACTTTGGTTTCCATCAGAGTTGTAGTAGACCATTTTAAAATCAGTAGTCGTGTCATTTTCCAGTAAAATAAGACCGTCGCCTCCTATTCCAAAACGTCTGTCGCATAAATGCGCAATGAGTTGTGTATTCTCCTTTGGAAAAAAATCCAAACGATTATCAATTATGACAAAATCATTTCCTGTTCCTTGGTATTTATAAAATTCTAGTTGCATTTTAATTGAATTGAGTTATACAAAAGTACGAACTATTAATGAAATGTTAATCATTGTTAAAGAGCGTTAAACTGTATTTTACGAAGCTAAATTAGTTTTATTTTTACGAGTAAATATCTTAATAAACGAATTTAATTATGAAAAAATTTTCAACACTTTTTTTGGTTTCCCTGTTGAGCGGAGTAGTAACACTAGGTTCATACAAATTATTATTTGACACCAATGGATATTTTTCTAATGATAAAAATTCAGGAGTCACAACTGCACCCTATTCTTACGGAAAGAAAGTAGGATTGTCATCGGATGTACTTGATTTTACTGAAGCTGCAGAAAAAACTGTCCATACAGTTGTGCACGTAAAAAACGTTTCCCGCAGAACTATTACGAATCCCATTTTAGAATATTTTTATGGTTATAAAGGAGGACAATCCCAGGAACAAGTAGGAACGGGTTCTGGAGTAATCATTTCTGAAGACGGTTATATTGTGACCAATAATCACGTGATTAAAGGCGCATCAGAAATTGAAATTACCTTAAATAACAAAAAATCATATGTGGCAAAACTCATTGGAACTGATTCTAAAATGGATATTGCCTTATTGAAAATTGACACGGAGGAGAAATTACCGTATACTGTTTTTGCCAATTCTGATTCGGTGAAAATTGGCGAATGGGTTTTGGCAGTTGGAAATCCGTACAATTTAACTTCTACGGTAACCGCCGGAATTGTTTCGGCGAAAGCCAGAGATTTAGACTCCAGCGGAATCCAGTCTTTCATACAAACAGATGCTGCGGTAAACCCTGGAAACAGTGGTGGTGCTTTAGTCAATACGCGTGGTGAACTGATAGGAATCAACACGATGATTTCATCCATGACGGGTTCTTACGTAGGCTATTCCTTTGCGGTTCCTTCGAATATTACCCGAAAAATCATTGAAGATCTTATGGAGTTTGGGAATGTACAACGTGGAATTCTTGGGGTTGAAGGAGGCGAATTGAACAGTATTACTTCCAAGGAATTAGGAATAACGCAAACGCAAGGATTCTACATTAATAAAGTAACCAAAAATTCCGGTGCCGAAAAATCAGGACTTGGAAAAGGCGATGTCATCATCAAATTAGATGAGCAAAATGTGGTCACTTTTGCTGATCTTTCCAAGTACATCAATACGAAAAGACCTAATGACAAAGTACAGGTTACCTATATCAGAGATGGGAAAACCAGAGCGGTTCCTGTAATCTTAAGTAAAAATGAGTTTTTCAATGCTGAATTTAAAGGCATCGAATTAGAAAACATTGAGGCAGCTGACAAGAAGAAATTTAAAATTGATTACGGTGTACGAATTAAATCAATTACCAGCGAAAACCTGAAACAGTACGAAGAGGAGTTAATAGGAAATATTATCTTGAGTATTGACAATGTAAAAGCTACAGATGTGGAAACGGTTTCTAAACTTTTAAGTAAAAAAGAGGAAAACCAAACGGTACGCATCGAAATGATTAATAAAAACGGAGAAGTAATGCGCGTGATTCTCTAACGCATCCTGTTTAAAAAAAAACCAAAGCCATCTTGAAAAAACAAGGTGGCTTTTTTATTTTATAAATAATTCATGAAATGTGTTACGAAATCGATTGAAATAGGTACTTTTGCGCAAAATTTGTAAAAAATACAATCACTTATTTTCATTAAATTTTCAACATGGCAACCACAACTTTATACGAAAAGGAAGTTACTTTTCAAGCCGACAGGCGACGTGCAGGAGTAGAATTGATTAAAATTATCAGCGATCTATGGTATGATAAATCTATAGAAATGGTCTTATTTAGAAATCAATTAATTGATAGAAATGTAAGCGACATCATCAACCTACATGAATATGCGGGAGAATTTGTGAGCAAACCTATTTCGGTATTCGATTCTGTAGAAATAGCCAGAGCTATTTTAGAATTGGATTTACCACCTTCTAAACTCGACATCGGTAAACTGACTTACGAATATCGTTTGGAAGATGAAAAATATCCTGATGCCAAATATTTTGTAATTGATAAATTAAAATACGCAAAAGACTCTGAGGAAATTCAACCGAAAGATGTTGTACTATATGGTTTTGGTCGAATTGGCCGCTTATTGGCCAGAGAATTAATGTCAAAAACCGGAAAAGGAAGTCAATTGCGATTGCGCGCTATCGTGACACGCGATAAAAATGACGCCACTTCACTTGAAAAAAGAGCTTCATTATTACGATACGATTCTATTCACGGCGATTTTCAAGGCTCGGTAACTGCTGACCCTGAAAATAATGCTTTGATTATCAACGGAACTACCGTTCACGTCATTACCGCCAACGGACCTGAAGAAATTGATTACACGCTTTTTGGAATCGACAATGCATTGGTAATTGACAACACAGGTGCTTTTACGACACACGAAGCGTTAAGCCGACATTTAGTTTCCAAAGGTGCGGATAAAGTATTGCTTACCGCTCCGGGAAAAGGAGTTCCTAATATTGTTCATGGCGTAAACCAAAACGAATACAATCCTGACGAAATCAATATTTTTTCGGCTGCGTCGTGTACTACGAATGCCATTACGCCAATATTGAAAGCTGTTGAAGACACATTAGGAGTTGTCAAAGGACATTTAGAAACGATCCATGCGTATACGAACGACCAGAATCTTGTGGATAATATGCACAAAAAATACCGTCGTGGAAGAGCCGCTGCTTTGAATATGGTGATTACCGAAACTGGTGCCGGAAGTGCTGTTGCAAAAGCATTGCCGAGCCTTGCCGGAAAATTAACTTCAAATGCGATTCGGGTACCAGTTCCTAATGGTTCATTGGTAGTCTTGAATCTTGAAGTGTCCAGAGAAACATCGCTTTTAGAAATCAATGCCATCATGAAAAAATATGCATTGGAAGGCGAATTAGTTGAGCAAATTAAATATTCTTTGAATAACGAATTGGTTTCTTCGGATATCGTGGGAACATCAGCTCCTGCAATTTATGACAGTAACGCCACAATCGTTTCTGCCGACGGAAAAAATATCGTGTTATATATTTGGTACGATAACGAATACGGATACAGCCACCAAGTAATCCGATTAGCAAAATACATTGCCAAAGTAAGACGTTTTACATATTACTAGCCTTTAGATTACAGGTTGTTGGTTGCAGATTGTAATTTTTAGTTTTTTAGTTTTTAGTTTTAGATTGAAGAAAGCAGCAACCCAACCTGAATTAAATAGAAAATCCGTCGCGTTATCAAAACGAGACGGATTTTTTTTATTTATTTAAGTTTTATAAGAGTCTTTATACCGAATTGGCACGCAGACGACTCAGATCAATCCGATTTCCACGGATTTTTTAAAAGTCATGAAAGTAATACATCGCAAATTCATAATTCATAACTCACAATTCATAACTTAAAAAAACTACTCCTTTGTTTTAGTCAAATAATACACTGGTATACCAATAAGCATAATCAAAACACCCCAACCACTTGTACTTGTTTTCGTATACAGTAAAGCAATACAAATCGCACTGGCGATAATAAGGTAAAGCCCCGGCAAAAATGGATATCCAAAAGCTTTATACGGTCTTTCGGCATTGGGCATTTTCCTGCGAAGAATAAATATTCCTAAGATAGTCAAGATATAAAATATCAAGACGATGATGACTACAAAATCCAATAAATCACCATATTTCCCTGTCAAACACAACGCCGAAGCCCAGATACACTGCGCCCAGATAGACCAAGCAGGAACACTGGCTTTATTCAATTCAGCTGCTTTCTTGAAGAAAACACCATCTTGCGCCATCGTATAATAGACTCTGGCACCCGCCATAATCAATCCGTTGTTACAGGCAAAAGTCGAAATCATAATCATCACAGCAATAATCAATGTTCCCACCGATCCAAAAATACTTTGCGAGGCCACTACAGCCACACGATCTGATTCTGCCGTTGCTATATCATACAAAGGCACCACGGCCAAGTACATAATATTAGCCAAAATATAAATCACACTCACAATCAAGGTTCCTAAGAACAAACTCAATCCCACATTGCGTTTTGGATTTTTAATTTCACCAGCTATAAAAGTTACTCCTTCCCAAGCCACACTGGAGAACATTGAACCCACTAAGGCAGCCGAAATTCCAGATATCAAAGCCGTTCCACTGATGGGTAACCAAGAACCAGTTTCCACATTCAGTGATTGTGACGTCCAGGCATTGGTACAGTTAGCGTCCCAAACCTCAGCTTTGGCAGCCATAAAACCAAAAATAATCAAACCTGCCAACGATAGAATTTTGATAACCGTCAGAACCGTTTGTAAAATCTTCGAGTTTTTCACACCGCGACTATTGATGTAACTCAGTAAAATAATGGTAAAAATAGAAACAATCTGAGCCGCATTGAGTTTGAAATCCCCTATTTCATATAAAATATTCTTATCACTTAAAGGCGCGTACAAATAGGCGGCAAATTTAGCAAAAGCCACACCCACGGCAGCAATTGTCCCCGTTTGTATCACGGCAAAGAAACTCCAACCGTACAAGAAACCCACCAGTTTCCCGTAAGCTTCCTTAATGTACACATATTGACCACCCGCTTTAGGAAACATCGCGCTCAACTCACCATAACTCACGGCAGCAATCACGGTAATCGTTCCCGTAAGGACCCACATAGCAATCAACCAACCGGCAGATCCCAACTGGCGAACCATATCGGAGCTTACAATAAATATCCCGGAACCTATCATAGAACCCACCACAAGCATGGTTCCGTCGAGTAATCCTAATTCTCTTTTAAAATCGTCTGGTTTATGGTCTTCCATATTTTTTGGTTTTGGGGTTTTGGTTTTAGTTGGCTAAAGATATACTTTTTTTGGAAATTTCATAAATTGAAGAAGAAAAGTGAAAAGCGAAGAGTGAGAATTGACTAACCGATTTTTCATTTGGGCGTGACCCTGCAGCTAGCTTCGTCGTTCCTCCTCGCCACTTTGGGTCGGGCGGTACGCTGTATCTTTATTTTCTTAAAGAAAGAAAATAAAGGATGCCGCTTCCCTCCCTCACGCAAACCGCAATAACTATCGTATTTATTCCTTTCAATAAAATTTGTAAGAAAAATTGAGTATATTTGAGAAATCTAAAAAAAATACAATCAATAGCGACTATCTACCTGATTTTGGGTGTACATGCGCTATTTAATAGAGAACATATATAAGTTCATCAACACTTCAAAACAAAACGTACAACATGAAACATTTATTAATTGTAATTCTTCTACTTATGTCAAATTTAAATTTTGGACAAAACTCTATTGACCCAACAATTATTAATAACTCTCGAAAAAGTTGTGTGAAAATTTATAGTCAACTTGGGAAAAGTATAGGAACTGGTTTTTTTATTTCAGATGAATTGATTGTAACATGCTTTCACGTTATTGCTAAGTTAGAAGTGAATGGAACAAATGTAAATTGGTCTATTTTTCAGGACCTTATTGCAATTACTGAAAATGGCGAAAATGTTTCTGTTACTTGCATTAGTATACCTAATAATATGTCTTCTGAGCCTCTGTTTCAAGATTTCGCTATACTAAAAACTAGTAAAATAATCAAAGACAAAGCCATTTTACCTTTAGCATTAAATATTGATCATAAGATTGGCGAACCTGTTATATTTTCTGGCTATCCTTTGGGAACACCAGTAATGGTTAGTTATATGGGAACAATTTCAGGAATTACAAAAGACAAATCTTTAATCTGTGTTCAAGCATCAACTAATAAAGGGAATTCTGGTGGTGCTTTACTAAATAATAGTGGGGAAGTAATTGGTATTGTTAGTTTGAGAGAAGGTGGTATGGTATATCTGCAGGACTTCAAGATTATCTAAAAAAAATAAATGAAACAGAATCTCAAGGAAGTGTACAACTTATGGGAATTGATCCTTTACAAGCAACAAAAGAAACAATTACCATTTTGGATCAATATATCAGCACTGGAATTGGATATGCAAGGAACATTTCGTTTTTACAAAGTTACATCACAAAAAACAGAATTAAATTATAGAAGTTTCTCATAACAGCTATTTTGAGCTATTGCATGATTTAGTTGAACAACCGCTTCGCTTCAATTTTATGCAAAGCCAAAAATTAAAAGGTTACGAACCTAACACAATCTCAAAGCTGCAAAACATTATAAAAAAACCAAACCAAAAATGAAATACGCTGAATTTAACATTGACTCGAATAAAATAGAATTCTGGAACTCTATTTTTGGAATTGAAAGCGTTTTATTGAATGGAAAAATAATTTCTAAAAAGTTTTCTTTTTCTGGAATTACCCACGAAATAAAACTACACGCCAGAGATTTAATATTAGAATCCAAATACAAACAATTCGACAAAAAAGAAATCAAACTCGAATTGAAAGAAAATGGCGTATTACTCAAGGAACAATTTGTAAAAATAGACAAAAAGCAAAGATTTTTTTGGATGTTAATTGGAGTAGCTACAGGAATTGCACTCTTTAAACTTCTAAATTTCTTCTATTGGAGTACGTAAATTAATAAAACCCACTCTGATCAGTCTGATTACAATCATTACTAGAATAATTGCGCGGAAATTTTTTTCAATATCCACAACGAAAAAGATCTAAAAACAAAAAAAGCTAAATCCATAAAGATTTAGCTTTTCTTGTTTAATCGAATCAGAAAATTATATTACTTCGTTTTTACAGGCGGCAAATCAAATGCAGCTGATTCATGCTCAAAACCATTGCGGTGTGAGCCGTCACAAAAAGGTTTGTTTACTGATAATCCACAACGGCAAAGACCCAAAGCAGTTCTTCCCTCTAATCCGTATACTTTTCCTTCGCTGTCTGTTATTTCGAAATCGCCTTCTATTTTTATAGATCCGTTGCGATTAATTGTTAGTTTCGTCTTATTCATAATGCTGTTTAATTTTTTAGAGTTCAAAGATTGCAAAATATATTATCACCGTTTAGCATTGATGTGCTTTTTTATGATTCCAAATCCTAATTTACACTAATTCTATATTATGTAAAGCTTAAATTAGGAGCAAAAGTAATTAACTGAAAGAAACTAGAAGTCTTTAAATATTGAAATTTGGATAATCGAGAAAGAAGGTGTTTTTATTTGCATATCCTGATCTTAATCTTTCTGATTTTAATATAGCCTTGAAAAACACTTTAAGATTAAGCCACCTTTAAAATTAAGGTATATAATAAAGGGCTACAAATATTATTAGCTTCTATATTGTATATTTGCCTGTTAGCTGATACGTTTTGGTTCATCTTAGTTATTCTATATTCTGTGAAAAAGAATAAAAACAGACCTTTTCAATTTTATAATTAAAAATAAATTCAATACTATATAATATTTTAAAAGCATGAGTATCTTAAAAAAAGTAAATGTATTTCGAAGGATTTTAACGCACAGCCTAACTAAAAATATCGGCAGTTCTCAAAAAAATCAAGATATAGATTTGACTCAAAAAATTGAAATCAAAAGGGTTTTAATTTCCAGACCAAATCATAGATTGGGAAACCTATTATTAATTACGCCACTGGTTCAAGATGTAATAACTACTTTTCCTGAGTGTAAAATTGATTTGTTTGTAAAAGGTGGTTTAACACCTATTGTATTTAAAAATTATACGAATATCGATTACATCATTGAACTTCCCAAAAAACCCTTTAAACATCTAATCGCTTATTTTCAAGTTTGGATAAAAATTAAAAGACAACACTATGACATTGTTATTAATGTTGATAAAAACTCTTCATCTGGGAGATTATCCGCACAATTTGCGGATGCAAAATATAAATTTTTTGGTGAGGCTGACGAAACAATTCAGCTAAAACATGCAGATTATGATCATATTGCAAAATATCCGGTATATGAATTTAGGAGTTTTTTAACCAAATTAGGATTTCAGGAAAACGAGAATCCAGTTCCATCCTTAGACCTTAAGTTAAGCCTTGCTGAACTTGCTGAAGGCAAAAAAATAGTAGACAAAATAGTTCCTGATGACAAAAAAACCATTTCTATTTTTACCTATGCAACTGATGACAAATGCTATTCCGAAACGTGGTGGGAAGAATTTTATGGCCGATTAAAAATAGAATATGAAGACTACAATATTATAGAAGTTTTACCAGTTGAAAATATTTCAAAAATAGGATTTAAAGCACCTACTTTTTATAGTAAAGACATTCGAGAAATTGGGTCTGTAATTGCAAATACTGAAATTTTCATTGGCGCTGACAGTGGAATTATGCATTTGGCCAGTGCTTCATTAACACCTACAGTGGGTTTATTTTCTCGCTCAAATCAAAACAAATATGAACCCTACAACAATAATAGTGTGGCTATAAATACCAATACTAGCACAACTGAAGAATCAATTAAGGTAATAAATAACATTCTTTGCAAGAATTGATTTTAAATACAAAACAACAAATACTACTTTAGTGAAATGTAAATCAAATTACTCATGAAAAAAATAATCGCATTCCTAATTGTATTTCTATTCACCGGAACACTTTGCGCCCAGAAGACCAACTTATTTGCTTTGAAGTTGGATCACATGGCACTTTCAGTAAAAGACTTGGATCGTTCAGTTGATTTTTACACTAACGTTTTAAAACTTTCTGAAATTACCAATCTTACAAGAAAGGAAGGCATTCGTTGGGTTTCATTGGGTGATGGCAAAGAATTACACTTAGTTTCCACTATTAAAGGGCCTGTTACGATAAACAAAGCGGTACATCTTGCGTTTAAATCGGCTAATTTTGAGGCACTGATTCAAGTACTTAAAGCACTACACATTACTTATTCTGACTGGCCGGGAAAACTGGATACTATAACCGTTAGAGCAGATGGAATCAAACAAATATACATACAGGATCCAGATGGCTATTGGATTGAAATAAATAGTGCAGAACAACACTAAACTAAAAAAGCGAAACTCCTCAGTTGCCTGAGGAGTTTCGCTTTTTTAGTTCTTATATTTTTGAATTTCACCAATTACAATTACTGTAAAACTCTATTTATTTGGGAGAAATTTTTCTCATAGTATTTCTCCTTTGTTGAGGAAATAATAACTCCATTACTCACTGAAGAGTGAATAAATTTTATTTCTCCCTCACAAACTTCTACAACCATACCTACATGATTAATTTGGCTTCTACCGTTGGTTTTAAAGAAAATTAAATCCCCTTTTTGAGCTTCTTCGGTATTTATTTTAGTTCCAATACCTGATTGCTCTCTTGATGTTCTTGGTAGCTTTATGTCAAATGCCCCAAAAGTAGTACACATTAAACCGGAACAGTCAAATCCTGCTTTTGAAGTTCCTCCTGTACGGTATCTGGTTCCTATATTTTCTGAAGCGCGTTCTATCAATTGATCAAGAAAATCATGACTGAAAGTAGGTTTTATTGAATTGTTAAAATCAATTTTAGTGTTTTCAATAGTAGTATTGTTACTATCAGCGCTAACAACAACATTGTTTTCTAGTGGTACATTATTCGCCCGAATGTTCAATTTATTTCCTACACGAAGTCCGTTTTTAATTTCTGGATTTTGTTTTTCTAATTCCTGAACCGTAATTCCATATTGTTTAGCGATACCATATTTAGTTTCTTTTGGCAAAACTTCACGAACAATATTCTCTGAAGTTGCGCTTACTGTTTCATTTGATTGAGAAACAGTTGCAACTTCTGATTTCGGTAAATCTATTTTCGGCTGAGAAACTACTTCTTCTATTTTGGGTACAACTTTAACCGTTTCAGCAATAACTACCACTGCTTCGCTTGTTAATTCTTTGTTTTGTTGTGGTACAATTGCTATTTCAGTCACTGGTATTCCATTTCCTGGAATCGTTATTTTTTGACCTACTCTAAGTACTTTGGTTCCTAAAGTTGGATTGGCTTTGTCTAATTCTTTAACCGTAATTCCGTATTTTCTTGCGATAGAATATTTTGATTCTTTTGACAGCACTTCAACCGTGGTTTGTTCCGTAGTGGATTTTTCAGTTTCAATTATTTGTGGGATAACTAATAATTCAGGTTTTTGAGAAACCTTATTGGCTTGAGGAGCAACAGCTACTTCTGTTGAAGATGTGTTCGCTGAAATTATAATTTTTTGGCCAATTTTCAGTCCTGTAGATTCTAATGTTGGATTGAGCTCATTTAATTCTTTTAGAGAGATTCCGTATTGTTTTGCAATTCCGTAAAGCGTTTCTTTGGCAAGTACTTCGTGTTCTTTTGCGGAAGAATTTGTTGCGACCTTGGATTTAGTATTTGTTTTCTTTGAGGATGCTACAGGAATTAATAAAATGGAATTGAGTTTTAAAAGATTTTTTGCGTTTGGATTTAGTTTAAAAATAGCGCTTTGTTTTACATCATATTTTTCAGCAATACTAGAAATTGTTTCTCCTTTTACTATGGTGTGTTTCATGTTATTTTCCTGAGAAAAAAGAACGATACTATTCAATAAAAACAATGTTACAATTAATCTTAAACTCATATTCATTTATTTCAAATTACTTACCCCTTTTTTATTCTACACAGCGATTTCGGGATATAATTATTAAATCTCGCTATGGTTTGCTTTTTTACTTTTTTATTTAAAAAATTGTAAAAATAATCCTTGTCTCTTTCAAAAAAAAGAGGTTCAGAATGTGTTCATTTTAAATTCTAGTTGATTTTTTATTTCAATTGTAAAAGCAGCTGAAACAGTAACGCCTTACAATCCTAATGTATTGTTGCGTTGAAAATAAAAATTCTAAAGAAGGTTGATTTTAAAAACAATCAAAAAAGCTTCTTTTAAAATTTAATTTTCCAAAAAGGCTAATATAAGTGATTTAATCAAAAAACATAGTCTTTTTTTAAATTTTAACGTTCAAAAAATAAAATTTTGCCCTGTTTTTTGAATTTTGCCTCTATTTTAGGCTTAAAGCTCTTTTGCTTTTCAAAAAAAAAATTGTTCCAAATCAATAAATAGAAATTGAAATTCTAATTTCTGATTTGTAGCCCTGATGAAAATGGAAAGCCTCTTGAAGCGGAATTGCCCATTTTTCCTAAGAAAAAAGAGCGACTAAAAGAAGCTCCTTTTTTATCTTGGAAAAAAGCAATTCTGCGAAAAAGCTTGAAACGGTCAGCAGGAAACAGCTCCTGAAATAAATTGGGAATGAATAAAAAAACTCCCAAGTTTCCTTGAGAGTTTTGAATATAAACTATATAATTTACTTATGCTTTTCCAGCAACAGCGATCAAGTTTAATGCTGAACCGGCAACGAACCAACCAATTTGTCCTTCGTTGTACGTATGGTTTGCCAAGATGATATCTTTGGTTCCATCTGCGTGAACGAATTCTAGAGTTAATGGTTTTCCTGGAGCAAAATCAACTAAATCAATGAAGTTGATAGTATCATCTTCCTGGATTTTATCGTAATCAGCTTCAGTAGCAAATGTCAATCCTAAAAGACCTTGTTTTTTAAGGTTTGTTTCGTGGATACGAGCAAATGATTTTACCAGTACTGCTTTTACACCTAAGAAACGAGGTTCCATAGCTGCATGTTCACGAGAAGATCCTTCTCCGTAGTTATGGTCTCCAACAACAATCGAAGGAACACCAGCAGCTTTGTAAGCGCGCGCTACAGCAGGAACTGCATCATAAATACCCGTCAACTGGTTTTTAACTGCATTTGATTTTTGGTTGAATGCATTAATCGCACCTATCAACATATTATTAGAAATATTATCTAAATGTCCACGGAAACGCAACCATGGTCCAGCCATAGAGATGTGATCTGTTGTGCATTTTCCGAAAGCTTTGATAAGCAATTTAGCACCTGTGATGTTTTTTCCATCCCAAGGTAAGAACGGAGCTAATAATTGTAATCTTTCTGAAGTTTCACTAACCGCGATTTGAACATCTGAACCATCCTCGGCAGGCGCTTGAAAACCTGGGTCTTCAGCATCAAAACCTTTTGGAGGCAATTCGTTTCCTGTTGGAGCGTCTAATTTTACTTCTTCACCATTTTCATTGATTAACGTATCAGTCAATGGATTGAAACCTAAATCTCCAGCAATAGCAAGTGCCGTTACCAATTCAGGTGAACCTACGAAAGCCAAAGTATTTGGATTTCCGTCGGCACGCTTAGAAAAATTACGATTGAAAGAATGAACGATTGTATTGCGTTCTTCTTTTTCAGCACCTTCTCTGTCCCACATTCCGATACATGGTCCGCAAGCATTAGCAAAAACAGTTGCTCCCATTTTATCGAAAATATCGATAAATCCGTCACGCTCTATTGTATAACGCACTACTTCAGAACCTGGAGTAATGGTGAATTGAGATTTTATTTTTAAATTTTTATCGGTAACTTGTTTCGCTAATGAAGCCGCACGAGCAATATCTTCATAAGAAGAGTTCGTACAAGAGCCGATCAAAGCTACTTCAATTTTTAAAGGCCAGTTATTTTTGATTGCTTCTTCTTTCATTTTAGAAATTGGCGTAGCTAAATCCGGTGTATAAGGTCCATTTAAATGCGGCTCTAATTCGTCTAAGTTGATTTCGATTACTTGGTCAAAATACAATTCTGGATTTGCATATACTTCAGCATCACCTGTTAAATAAGGAGCAATTTTATCAGCTGCATCAGCAACATCAGCTCTATTTGTAGAACGCAAATAACGTCCCATTGAAGCATCGTAACCAAAAGTAGATGTAGTAGCACCAATTTCGGCACCCATATTACAGATAGTTCCTTTTCCTGTACAAGACATAGAAGTAGCACCCTCACCAAAATATTCAACGATCGCACCTGTTCCTCCTTTTACAGTAAGAATACCAGCAACTTTAAGGATAACATCTTTTGGAGCTGTCCAACCGGAAAGTTTTCCAGTCAATTTTACTCCAATTAATTTAGGAAATTTCAATTCCCAAGCCATTCCTGACATAACATCAACCGCATCAGCACCACCAACACCAATCGCTACCATTCCCAAACCCCCTGCATTTACAGTGTGAGAATCAGTACCAATCATCATTCCACCTGGGAATGCGTAGTTCTCAAGAACTACTTGATGAATAATTCCCGCTCCTGGTTTCCAGAAACCAATTCCGTATTTATTTGATACTGAAGAAAGAAATTCAAATACTTCATTGCTTTGTGTTTTTGCTCTGGCCAAATCGGTTGCAGCATCAACTTTAGCTTGAATCAAGTGATCACAATGTACTGTTGTAGGAACTGCAACTTTCTTTTTACCTGCATGCATAAATTGCAATAATGCCATTTGAGCCGTTGCATCTTGACAAGCAACTCTATCCGGAGCAAAATCAACATAATCAGCACCTCTTGTAAAAGCGACAGATGGAGTTCCGTCCCAAAGGTGATTGTACAAAATTTTCTCTGTTAAAGTAAGTGGGCGACCAACTATCTCACGTGCTTTATCAACACGAGTTGTCATGTTGTCGTACACTTTTTTAATCATTTCAATATCAAAAGCCATAAGATTTATATATAATTGTTACTATTCTATTTTAAACATACAAGATACAAAAAAATAGAGTATAAAAAAAGCCTGAGTCATTAGACTCAGGCTTTTAAATTATAATTAACTAATTATGTGAATTATTTAACTAATAACTTATGAGAAGGTGCAAACTTAGTTAGATTGATACCTTTCACTGCCGTTTTATATTCCTCTATTGTTGGAGTTCTACCTAAGATTGTAGATAAAACTACAACAGGTGTAGAAGAAAGCAACGACTCTCCTTTTTTACCTTCAGTATCCTCAACAACTCTTCCTTGGAAAAGACGTGTAGAAGTTGCCATTACAGTATCTCCTTTGGCTGCTTTTTCCTGATTACCCATACATAGGTTACATCCTGGACGCTCTAAATACAACATTTTCTCATATGATGTACGCGCTACTGCTTTAGGTATGCTATCATCAAATTCAAAACCAGAGTACTTTTGTAAAATCTCCCAGTCTCCTTCAGCCTTAAGTTCATCCACGATGTTATAGGTTGGAGGAGCCACAACTAGTGGTGCTTTGAACTCCACCTTGCCTTGTTGTGCATCTATATTCTTAAGCATTTGAGCTAAAATTTTCATATCTCCTTTATGAACCATGCAAGAACCGATAAATCCAAGATCTACTTTTTTAACACCTCCATAGAAAGATAGCGGTCTGATGGTGTCGTGAGTATATCGCTTAGAAACATCAGCATTATTAACATCTGGATCTGCAATCATTGGTTCAGCAATCACATCAAGATCAACAACAACTTCAGCATAATACTTAGCATCTGCGTCCGGAGTCAAAGCTGGTTTCACACCTGTTTTGATCTCAGTTATTCGCTTATCAGCTATAGCAATCAGTCCTTTAAGAACTTGATTTTTGTTATCCATTCCCTTATCAATCATGATCTGAATTCTACCCTTCGCAATCTCTAGTGATTCGATCAAGGTATAATCCTCAGAAATACAGATCGAAGCTTTTGCTTTCATTTCTGCAGTCCAGTCCGTAAACGTAAAGGCTTGATCCGCATTAAGAGTTCCTAAGTGAACCTCAATAATTCTTCCTTGGAATACATTCTCTCCACCAAATGTTTTAAGCATCTGAGATTGCGTAGCATGTACTACATCACGGAAATCCATGTACCCTTTCATATCTCCTTTGAATGTTACCTTTACAGATTCAGGAATTGGCATTGAAGCTTCACCAGTAGCAAGAGCAAGAGCAACCGTTCCTGAGTCAGCACCAAAAGCGACTCCTTTAGACATTCTTGTATGAGAGTCACCACCGATGATGATAGCCCACTCGTTTACAGTAATATCATTAAGTACTTTGTGAATAACATCAGTCATTGAGTGATAAACGCCTTTCGGGTCACGAGCTGTAATCAAGCCGAAGTCGTTCATGAATTTCATTAATCTTGGAATATTTGCTTTAGATTTATTATCCCAAACAGAAGCAGTGTGACAACCTGATTGGTAAGCACCATCAACGATTGGCGAAATCACAGTAGCAGCCATAGACTCTAATTCCTGAGAAGTCATCAAACCAGTTGTATCTTGCGAACCAACAATATTTACGGTAACACGAACATCTGAACCAGCGTGTAAAACTTTACCCGGAGTTGAACCAACTGCGTTTTTATTAAATATTTTTTCTACAGCTGTAAGACCTTGTCCTTCAACAGAAACCTCTTTTGACGGAGCATATACAGGTACAATATCAATACCAAGAGTCTTTGATGCAAATGTTTGAAGTTTTTTTCCAAATACAATAGCATACGATCCACCAGCTTTTATAAATTCAATTTTCTGAGGTGTGAATGCCTTAGAAATATCAATTAATTCCTTATCGTCATTATAAAGTTTCTTCGTCTTTGTGTTGATTGTAAGAACAGTACCAGTAGCAACAGAATAAACTTCCTCAAGAATAGGATCACCGCTTTCATTACGAAGAACGTTACCATTTTCATCTAATTTTTTTGTCCAGTTTTTAAGGTCAAGACCAATACCACCAGTAACATCAACAGTTGTTAGGAAAATTGGAGAAATACCATTTGTTCCTGCAACGATTGGAGCAATATTAATAAATGGAACATATGGACTTGCTTGTTTACCACTCCAAAGCGCCACGTTGTTTACACCTGACATTCTTGAAGACCCCACACCCATAGTTCCTTTTTCAGCGATTAACATCACGCTCTTATCAGGATTCGCTTCAGCTAATGCTTTGATTTCAGCTTGTGCTTCAGAAGAAATTAAACATTTACCATGAAGTTCACGATCTGATCTTGAGTGCGCTTGGTTTCCTGGAGAAAGTAAATCAGTTGAAATATCTCCTTCACCAGCAATAAAAGTAACTACCTTAATTTCTTCTGCTATTTCTGGTAATTTAGTAAAGAACTCAGCCTTTGCATAGCTCTCTAGAATTGCTGCGGCAATTTCATTATCATCTTTGAAAGCAGCTTCTAAACGATCTGTATCTGCTTCATAAAGAAAAACTTGTGTCTTTAAAACTTCCGCAGCATCTTTTGCAGTAGCAACATCATTACCTAAAGCTAAATCAAGTAATACCTCTATAGAAGTTCCACCTTTCATATGTGATAATAGCTCTAAAGCAAAAGCAGGCGTAATTTCAGCAACTACTGATCGACCCAAAACGATTTCCTTTAAAAACTTAGCTTTCACATTAGCAGCAGGAGTAGTTCCTGGAACAACATTATAAATAAAGAAGTTAAGAGAATCCTCTCTGTACTCGTTACTCAAATCTTTGATTTGTGCAATGATTTCGCTTAGCAATTCAGTACCATCAATTGGCTTTGGGTTAAGTCCCTGGCCTTTTCGTTCTTCAATTTCTTGAATGTAATCCTTATAAGTATTCATAATAGAAGTATTTTTCAATTTTAAAGGCAGATTTCATTGATCATTTCAATAACAAAAGCCATAATAAATAGGTGTTAGTTTATTTTGTGGAGCAAATTTAACAATTAAAGATGAGAATAAAAAAAATTTAATAGAAGTCGTCTTTTGAAAAATTATTATTGTAAAATAATCGTTTTTATTGCTTTATATTAATAAAAACACGAATTTTTATTAAAAAACTAAACAATCAATAATATAAGATCTTTTTCCCAGCAAAGTCGAAATTCATCCCTAAAAACAAAAAGGTTCTTTATTCGCAATTGAATAAAGAACCTTTCTAAATTAGCTTTTTCAATTAAATTAATTTCGCAATAATCATTTCTTCCGTAATTCCTTCGGCATCAGCTTTATAATTTTTGATGATTCTATGACGTAAAATTCCGATTGCCACAGCTTTTACATCTTCAATATCCGGAGAAAATTTCCCATTGAAAGCAGCGTTCGCTTTGGCAGCCAAAATTAAATTTTGAGAGGCTCTCGGTCCTGCTCCCCAATCCAGATAATTTTTCACAAACTCGTTCGACAAAGAATTGTCCGGTCTTGTTTTGCTTACCAATGTTACTGCATATTCAATTACATTATCAGCGACAGGTATTCTGCGGATTAATTGTTGGAAATCAATAATTTCTTGTGCTGTAAATAATGGATTTATAGTGTTTTTTATATCTGATGTTGTTCTTTTTACTACCTGAACTTCTTCTTCAAAAGAAGGATATTCCAATTTTATAGCAAACATAAAACGGTCTAACTGCGCTTCAGGCAAAGGATACGTTCCTTCTTGCTCAATAGGATTTTGAGTTGCCAAAACAAAATAAGGCAAGTCTAGTTTATAATTTTCACCAGCAATAGTAACGGAACGTTCCTGCATGGCTTCCAGCAAAGCAGCTTGTGTTTTCGGAGGCGTTCTGTTGATCTCATCGGCCAGAATAATATTCGAAAAAATAGGTCCTTTAATAAATTTGAAATGGCGATTTTCATCCAGTATTTCACTTCCAAGTATATCTGACGGCATCAAATCCGGAGTAAACTGAATTCTTTTAAAATCAAGTCCCAATGCTTGCGCAAGTGTATTTACCATCAATGTTTTGGCCAATCCAGGAACTCCAACCAATAATGCATGGCCTCCAGAAAATATACAAAGCAAAATTTGATCTACCACATCATTTTGACCTACAATGATTTTTGCTATCTCCGCTTTTAGCTCATTCCTTTTTTGAACTAAGTTATGTATTGCTGCTACGTCTGACATGTATTAAATATTTAAAATTAAAAAGAGTTAGCATTATGAAATCATAAAACTAACTCTTTTTATTTATTTATCGAAAATTTTTCATTCCTAATTCTAATCTGGTAAAGGAATAGGAAATACTATTTTTTAAGCCAATTGTTTGTAAAACTACAATCTCTATATTCTCCAATGATTTTAATGTATGTTTCTTTAATCTTTTCATCAAACCATTTCCCAATAGTAGTAATTTGTTTGCTTTTTAAAGCCAAATCTTTAATTTTGATGTAATCTTTAGCATAATCTGCCGCATGCTCATCTATTCTATTGGTTACGGTAATTAATTTGAACTTTTTCTTTCCTTCTTCGCCTTGTTCTAATAACGGAGCAGAAACTTCACCCTCTTTCAAATTAGAAACTTGGCTATAGAAAGCCGGATCCATTTTCGTCAACTCAAAACGAGTATCTTGTGTTTTTGGATTGATTAAAGCGCCACCATTGGCTCTTGTTTCTTTCTCATCAGATAGTGTTCTGGCCGCATCTGCAAAAGTGATTTCTTTATCTTCAATTCTTTTTTTAATCAAAGTGATTTTTTCTTTCGCCTCATTCAAAGCTGCTTCTGTAACAGTTGGCGACAATAATATATGACGCAATTCTATTTCTTGTCCTTTAATTTTTTCAACATATATAATATGAAAACCAAAATCTGTTTCAAAAGGAGCCGATATTTCTCCTTCAGCAAGACTAAAAGCAACATCTTTAAACTCTTTTACAAATGGTGTTTTGCGATTCATTTTATAAAACCCCCCATTTGATCTCGATCCTGGATCTTGAGAATATAAAACGGCTTTAGTTGAAAAACTAGAACCTTCTTCTATTTCCTTTTTAAAACCATTCAATCTGTCAATAACTTTTTGCTTATCCTCTGCCGAAACTTTAGGAGTAACAACAATTTGTGCTACTTCTAATTCTACACCAAAAAAAGGAAGATCTGCTGTAGGGATTGTTTTAAAATAATTACGAACTTCTTCAGGAGTAATTTCTACAGCATCAACAATTTTCTTTTGCATTTCTGAACTTAACTTACCTTCTTTCAAAATATCTGAGAAATAAGTTCTAAATTCTTCTTCAGAATCTTTTTTATAGTACTTCACCACTTTGTCCAAAGACCCTATTTGCTCTATCATATAGTTCAAACGCTCTTCCATCATGCCTTTAACTTCAGCATCTGTCACTACAATACTATCTTGTATTGCTTGATGAGCATATAATTTATCTTCGAGTAATTTCCCTAACATTTGACATCTTGTGATGTCTTTTACAGAACCTCCCCCTGCTGAAATTTCAAGATACGACTTGTCAATATCTGAATCTAATATAATATAGTCTCCTACAGTGGCAATAACACCGTCAATCTTTTGTTTCCCAGTAGATTGTATTTTCTTAACCGGAATAATGACACTATCCTTAATAATTTCTTGAGCACTTGCTACAACACTGGAAAAAAGCAAAACAAAAAAAATAAGTGCAATTCTATTATTGATGGATCTCATTTGTATTTTATTTATTGGCATTATTATAATTTATATTTATTGTAAAACATCCTTATTCAATTGTCTTTAAATCTATTTAATAAAGGCCAGAATAATTTTGGCAAATATACACTTTAAGAATCAAGAAGTGAATTGAATTTATAATACAATTCCTTACCATTCTTTAAATTTAAAACGAACAAAAATAACAATTCAATTACATAATACAAGTTTCCTACCTACTATTAACAAAAAATTATAAACGCATTTATTTATTGTGATGTTTAGCTCTTAAATCGTAAAGAAACTGAACGTTAGAAGTCAAAAAATTAAAATCTTCATTATACATTCTTGTATTGCAATAGCATAATTCTATTTCTCTTTTTCAAATATTCTCCTTTTTCGTGAGATCTGTTTTCCATTTTCTAACATTTCATTTATTCTAAATGGAGTTATAATTAAAAAATCACGTGCCTAAACAAAAAAATAAAGGCTTAAAATTCTCATTTTTAGCTCACTATTTAAAAAGTTGTAAACACTACAACGTTTTCGTTAGGGATTAAAAAAATTCCCATGTTCATCACGTAAGAATTTGTATAAATTAGCTAAAAAAGTAATTTTTTATCAAAATATTAAACATAAAAATAAATTTATAATAATTATTTAATTTATTTATTTTGATTTTAATAAAACGTACTGTTCTTTCTAATCTAACAAAAAACAATAAATAAAAATTAAATTTCTAGAATTTATTTTACATTCTGCTTTCAATTGTTACTCCAAAATCTATTACTTAACCTAATTTATTTTTTTTATGAAAAAACGAAATTTTAAAATTTATCTATTATCAGCTTTATTAGTTGGTATGTATTCCTGTAATTCGAATGATGACCTGGTAACCGATTCAGCTGCTGCAGCTTCACAATTCAAAGTAATCAATGTTACACATCACGATGGACATCCATTCAGTACTGGAAAATCGACTAATTCCACAACTGGAAGATATGCTGCAAACCCTGGAGGAGGTGTTATGATGCAGGCTTTTTATTGGGATGTACCAGCGGGTGGAACGTGGTGGAATACCATTAATACGAAAATAACCGCTTGGTCAAATGCCGGTATTGGTTCCATTTGGCTCCCACCAGTTTCAAAAGCTCAAAACGGACCATTTTCTATGGGTTACGACCCTACTGATTATTTCGATTTTGGAAATTACAATCAAAATGGTACTGTGGAAACAAGATTTGGTTCCCGCACAGAATTAGAAAGTCTGATAACAAAAGTACACGCCGAAAACATGCAAGTATATGCTGATATGGTACTAAATCATAATAGCGGCGGACAATTAGAAAACAATCCTTTTACGGGAACTCAAACGTATACTAATTTTACTGGTGTCGCTTCAGGCAAATTCCCTAGAACAAGTGCTGATTTTTATAAAAATTCATATGGAAATAACGACGAAGGTGCTTTTGGAGGTTTTCCTGACTTAGCTCATGTGGTACCAAATGTACAAGACTGGCTTTGGAAAAGAGCAGACGGAGTAGGTAAATATTATAAAAACACTATGAAGTTTGATGGCTGGAGATTTGATTACGTGAAAGGTTTTGCTCCTTGGGTTGTGAATGATTGGAATGCTAATGTTGGCGGATTTTCTGTCGGAGAATATTGGGATTCAAACGTAAATACATTAGAATGGTGGGCTAATAATGCAAATAGTTCTGTTTTTGATTTTGCCTGTTACTATAAAATGAACGACGCATTTGATGGAAATAATTTAAATCTTTTGAATGATGATATGATGTGGAAAAGAAATCCTTATAAAGCGGTTACTTTCGTTTCCAATCATGACACTGATGAAATTTGGAAAAAAGAGTTAGCATACGCTTATATTTTAACTCACGAAGGATATCCAACTATTTTTTATAGAGATTATGAAGAATGGTTGAATAAAACAAAAATGGACAACCTTATTTGGATTCACAACAATAAAGGAACCGGAACTACATCTATTTTATACACCGATACTGATGAATATATCGCACGAAGAAATGGCTATAATGGAAATCCTGGTTTAGTGGTTTACATTAATAACTCATCAACTTGGCAAGAAAGATGGATTCAAACGAATTGGGCAAATGCGCAAATCAAAGATTTCACAGGAAATTCAACTTGGCTTCCGACAACCCAAGGTGACAAATGGGTTAAAATTCAATGTCCACCAAATGGATATTCTGTTTGGTCAATCAATATGTAACACATAAATATCATAAAGGCTGTCTGAAAGGGCAGCCTTCTTTTTATCAGCTGTTACATATTCGTAATTTTAATACTGGTTTAAAACCACATGAATTACAACTTCAAAACTCGCCTACTCCATTTAGAGTATACAATTTTTTTAATTGGCATTTATAAATAGTACTTTTGCAAACTATTTATACAAATATGGGCTTTTTAGAAGAAATACAACGCAGAAGAACTTTCGGGATTATTTCACATCCTGATGCCGGAAAAACAACACTTACTGAGAAACTCCTCCTTTTTGGTGGTGCGATTCAAGAAGCTGGTGCTGTAAAGAATAATAAAATTAAAAAAGGTGCTACCAGTGACTTTATGGAAATTGAACGCCAGAGAGGAATTTCGGTTTCTACTTCGGTTTTAGCATTCAATTATAAAGATAAAAAAATAAATATTCTCGATACTCCCGGACACAAGGATTTTGCTGAGGACACTTTTAGAACCTTAACCGCTGTTGACAGCGTTATTGTTGTAATTGACGTTGCCAAAGGTGTTGAGGAACAAACGGAAAAATTAGTAGCTGTTTGTAGAATGCGAAAAATTCCAATTATCGTGTTTATCAATAAATTAGACAGAGAAGGAAAAGATGCTTTTGACTTGATGGATGAAGTGGAACAAAAACTAGGCTTAACTGTTACTCCATTAAGTTTCCCGATAGGAATGGGTTATGATTTTCAAGGAATTTATAATTTATGGGAACAAAATATCAACTTGTTTAGTGGTGACAGCCGCAAAAACATTGAAGAAACAATCGCTTTTTCCGATGTTCAAAATCCAGAATTAGAGAAAATTATTGGGCAAAAACCTGCTGACAGATTACGTGAAGAATTGGAACTTATTGACGAAGTATATCCAAAATTTGATCGTCAGGATTATTTAGATGGGAAATTGCAACCTGTATTTTTTGGTTCGGCATTGAATAATTTTGGAGTACGAGAATTATTGGATTGTTTTGTCCAAATTGCTCCATCTCCAAGACCAAAAGATTCTGAAACACGATTAGTAGATCCCAAAGAAGAAAAAATGACTGGATTTGTTTTTAAAATCCACGCCAATATGGATCCAAAACACAGAGACCGTCTGGCCTTTATAAAAATTGTTTCTGGAACTTTCGAAAGAAACAAACCGTATTATCACGTTCGCCAGAAGAAAAACTTAAAATTTTCGAGTCCGAATGCCTTTTTTGCAGAAAAGAAAGAAATTGTAGACATTTCTTATCCAGGTGACATTGTAGGCTTGCATGATACCGGAAATTTTAAAATCGGAGATACTTTGACCGAAGGAGAAATCATGAGTTTCAAAGGGATTCCAAGTTTCTCTCCGGAGCATTTCAGATATATTAATAATGCTGATCCAATGAAATCCAAACAATTGGACAAAGGAATTGATCAGTTAATGGACGAAGGTGTAGCACAATTATTTACGCTGGAAATGAACAACAGAAAAATCATTGGAACGGTTGGCGCACTTCAATACGAGGTTATCCAATACCGTTTAGAGCATGAATATGGCGCAAAATGTACGTATGAAAACTTTCCGGTACACAAAGCATGTTGGGTAAAACCAAATGATGTGAAAAGTGATGAATTTAAAGAATTCCGAAGAATCAAACAAAAATTCTTGGCGCATGATAAATATGGACAATTAGTGTTTTTAGCTGATTCTGACTTTACGATCCAAATGACACAGAATAAATATCCAAATGTGAAATTATATTTTACTTCAGAATTTGAGTAAAATTACGTCCTCATAAAACGTTGCATAAAAAAAACGCTAATTTAAAAATTAGCGTTTTTTTTATATCCCTTTTAAAATAAATCTTCATTTACGAAATCATACTGTCAGAATCTACCGCTTTCTTTAAAAAAGCTTTAATCAACAAACGATTTGGAGCAGAACCAGATGTTATAACCTGTATTTTTGCGCTTGTACTTTCTTTAGAAATTGTACCGTTTGGACCTTGTTTTGTACCCATAAACCATAGTACGAAATTCATACTATTTGAAGAAGTTGCTGAAACATTTTCTTTTTTTGCATTACTGTTAACTTCTACAGCATTAGCATCAACTAGCTTTTGAGCAGATTGACCAAATAC
The DNA here is from genome assembly GCF_004349155.1 of Flavobacterium sp. GT3P67. Classification (NCBI taxonomy): domain Bacteria; kingdom Pseudomonadati; phylum Bacteroidota; class Flavobacteriia; order Flavobacteriales; family Flavobacteriaceae; genus Flavobacterium; species Flavobacterium sp. GT3P67. The sequence goes on along the minus strand of NZ_SMLF01000002.1, from coordinate 228,451 downwards.
AGATACGTTTGACATTAACATAAAAACGAATATTATCAAGAGATTAGAAATCCCTTTAGTGTCCGCTTTTAAAGAAAAATATTTCATAACAATTCGTTTTTTTATGATGGATAGGATTTGCTTCCCCATCTCGAGCACGAAAGTATATCATTTAATTACCAGCAAAAAATATTTTCGATGAAGCACAATAATAATCGTTTAAAGCACAAACTTGTTATCAATACTCTGAATTTAATAGTTTCTTAATGTCAATTTATCAAATAAAAGGTATCGCTTGATTTTTTTTTAGAAATTCAAAATTTCGGGAACCGTTGACAGAAGAATATAGAACTAGTTCTGACATACATCTTAAAAATCAAAAATGCGCAGCTGACAATTAAGAGGCTACAAAAGAAAGTATTAATCTATAAACAAAAAAAGGCTCCATTTCTGGAGCCTTTTTAAAGAATATTATGCTTGTCCCGCAGGACCAAAATTAAGCGGAATCGGTGCTTGTTCAGTGTCTTTTATTTCGCCATGAGCGACTTCAAAACGGTGAATATTTTCTCCTATTGCTTTCAACAATCTTTTAGCATGTTGTGGCGTCAAGACAATTCTTGATTTCACCTTAGCTTTAGGAATACCAGGCATGATGCTTACAAAATCTAAAACAAACTCTGATGAAGAGTGATTTATTATTGCCAAATTGGAATAAATTCCTTCGGCAATTTTTTCATCAAGCTCAATATTAATTTGCTCTTGTTGTTGATTAGAATTACTCATATTTTAATAAATATATTCTTCTTTGTTAGCCATCATATCGTTATAATCTTCTTTTGAACCTACAATTGTATGATCATATTCTCTCATACCTGTTCCGGCAGGGATTCTATGTCCTACAATTACATTTTCTTTCAATCCTTCTAAGTAATCGATTTTACCTGCAACAGCAGCTTCGTTCAATACTTTAGTAGTTTCTTGGAAAGATGCAGCAGAAATAAACGATTTAGTTTGAAGCGATGCTCTTGTAATACCTTGTAAAACTGGTGTTGCTGTTGCAGTAACAACATCACGAGCTACAACAAGATTTTTATCTGTACGTTTCAAAAGAGAGTTTTCATCACGCAACTCACGAGGCGTAATAATTTGACCTTCTTTTAAAGCACTAGAATCTCCAGCATCTTCAACTACTTTCATACCATATAATTTATCATTTTGAACGATAAAGTCTTTAGTGTGAATCAATTGATCTTCTAAGAATAAAGTATCACCTGGATCTTGTACTCTTACTTTACGCATCATTTGACGTATGACTACTTCAAAGTGTTTGTCGTTGATTTTTACCCCTTGTAAACGGTATACTTCTTGAATTTCATTTACCAAATACTGTTGAACAGCTGCTGGTCCTTGAATTCTTAAAATATCATCCGGAGTAATTGCACCATCAGATAAAGGCACCCCTGCTCTTACGAAGTCATTTTCTTGAACTAGAATTTGGCTTGATAATTTAACCAAGTATTTTCTAACGTCACCAAATTTAGATTCGATAACAATCTCACGGTTACCTCTTTTGATTTTTCCAAAAGAAACAACACCATCGATTTCAGAAACAACAGCTGGGTTTGAAGGATTACGAGCCTCTAACAACTCTGTAATTCTAGGTAAACCTCCTGTAATATCTCCTGATTTAGAAGAACGACGCGGGATTTTTACCAATACTTTACCTGCTTTAATTTTCTCACCGTTTTCAACCATCAAGTGGGCTCCAACTGGTAAGTTATAAGAACGAATTAGTTCCCCTTCTTTACCGTAAACCAATAAAGTTGGAATTAATTTTTTAGCTCTAGATTCAGAAATTACTTTTTCTTGGAAACCAGTTTGCTCATCAATTTCAACCATGAATGATTGACCTTGCTCTAAATCTTCGTAAGCAATTTTACCGGTAAATTCAGAAACGATAACCCCATTATATGGATCCCATTTACAAATCACATCTCCTTTAGCGACAGATTGACCGTCTTTAACGAAAATACTTGAACCGTAAGGAATATTATTGGTACTTAACAAGATACCTGTTCTTTCATCAATTAATTTCAATTCAGTAGAACGAGATACAACAATATCAACTGCATTTCCTTCACTATCTTCACCTTTAACCGTTTTTAAATCTTCGATTTCAAGTTTACCATTAAATTTCGTAACGATGCTTGATTCTTCAGAAATACCACCCGCAACCCCACCAACGTGGAATGTACGTAATGTTAACTGTGTACCAGGCTCTCCAATAGATTGTGCTGCAATAACACCAACTGCTTCACCTCTTTGTGTCATTTTACCAGTAGCTAAATTTCTACCGTAACATTTTGCACAAATACCTTTTAACGCTTCACAAGTTAATGGTGAACGCACTTCCACTTTCTCGATTGGAGAAGCGTCAATTGCTTTCATTATAACTTCAGTGATTTGTTGTCCAGATTGAATTAAAACTTCATTGTTTAAAGGATTAATTACGTCTTGTAAAACAACACGTCCTAAAATTCTTTCTCCTAATGATTCAACAATTTCCTCATTTTTCTTCAATGCTGAAACTTCAACACCTCTAAGTGTACCACAATCTTCGATGTTAACAATAACATCTTGAGATACATCATGCAATCTTCTTGTTAAATATCCTGCATCGGCAGTTTTCAATGCCGTATCCGCAAGACCTTTACGCGCACCGTGAGTAGAAATAAAGTACTCAAGGATAGAAAGACCTTCTTTAAAGTTAGAAAGAATCGGGTTTTCAATAATCTCACCACCACCAGCAGTTGATTTTTTAGGCTTAGCCATCAAACCACGCATACCAGTTAACTGACGAATTTGTTCTTTGGAACCCCTTGCTCCAGAATCAAGCATCATATACACAGAGTTGAATCCTTGTTGGTCTTCTCTAATGTTTTTCATTGCTAACTCTGTAAGCTGTGCATTTGCTGAAGTCCATACATCAATAACTTGGTTGTAACGTTCGTTATTAGTGATAAGACCCATGTTATAATTAGCAGAAATACCTTGAACTTGTTCTCTGGCGTCAGCAATTAATTTAGGTTTTTGATCTGGAATTCTAATATCTCCAAGAGAGAATGACAATCCACCTTTGAAGGCAAATTTGTACCCCATGTCTTTCATGTTATCCAAGAAAGCCGCTGTTGTAGGTACATCAGTAGAACTTAAAACGTGTCCAATAATATCTCTAAGGTTTTTCTTAGTCAATACATCATTGATATATCCAGCTGCTTCCGGTACTACTTCATTAAATAATACACGACCCGCAGTAGTTTTTATGATTTGGTAAACCAAGTCACCTGCTTCATTAAAGTGTTTTGCTCTAATTTTCACAGAAGCATTCAATTCTAATCTACCTTCATTCAAAGCAATATTTACTTCTTCAGCAGAATAAAAAGTGATTCCTTCTCCTAAAATTTTAAGCTCAGGAGTTGACAAACGTTCTTTGGTCATATAGTATAGACCCAAAACCATATCCTGAGAAGGTACCGTTATTGGCGCACCATTTGCAGGATTCAGAATATTATGTGAACCCAACATTAATAGTTGTGCTTCCAAAATAGCTTCTGGACCTAACGGTAAGTGAACTGCCATTTGATCCCCATCAAAATCCGCATTAAATGCAGTACAAACTAAAGGGTGCAACTGGATTGCTTTTCCTTCAATTAATTTTGGTTGGAATGCTTGGATACCTAATCTATGCAAAGTAGGAGCACGATTCAGTAATATTGGGTGACCTTTGATTACATTTTCAAGGATATCCCAAACTACAGGCTCTTTCTTATCTATTATTTTCTTAGCTGATTTTACAGTTTTTACAATTCCTCTTTCTATCAATTTACGGATAACAAAAGGTTTGTATAATTCTGCTGCCATATCTTTTGGGATACCACATTCAGATAATTTCAATTCTGGTCCAACAACAATTACCGAACGAGCGGAATAATCCACACGTTTTCCAAGTAAATTTTGACGGAAACGTCCTTGTTTACCTTTAAGGGAATCAGATAATGATTTTAATGGTCTGTTTGATTCTGTTTTTACTGCAGAAGCTTTACGCGTATTATCGAAAAGTGAATCTACAGATTCCTGCAACATACGTTTTTCATTTCTCAAGATAACTTCAGGAGCTTTAATCTCCATCAATCTTTTCAAACGGTTGTTACGTATAATTACACGACGGTATAAATCATTTAAATCTGAAGTTGCAAAACGACCTCCATCAAGTGGCACAAGCGGACGTAATTCTGGTGGAATAACTGGTACGACTTTCATAATCATCCATTCTGGACGATTCTCACGGTTCAAGTTAGACTCACGGAAAGATTCAACAACTTGTAATCTTTTTAATGCTTCTGTTTTACGTTGTTTAGACGTTTCATTGTTAGCATTGTGTCTCAATTGGTAAGACAATGCGTCAAGATCAATTCTTGCTAATAAATCCATAATACACTCTGCTCCCATTTTGGCAACAAATTTATTAGGATCAAAATCATCAAGATACTGATTGTCAGCAGGAAGTGTATCTAAAATATTTAAATATTCTTCTTCTGTCAAAAAGTCTAGTCTTTGCAACGATTCACCTTCTGCATTTTTAGCGATACCAGCTTGGATTACTACGTATCTTTCGTAGTAAATAATCATATCTAATTTCTTAGATGGAAGACCAAGGATATAACCAATTTTGTTTGGAAGAGAACGGAAATACCAGATATGAGCAATTGGCACAACAAGATTGATGTGACCTACTCTGTCTCTACGTACTTTTTTCTCTGTTACTTCAACACCACAACGGTCACAGATGATTCCTTTGTAACGTATTCTTTTATACTTACCACAAGCACATTCAAAATCTTTTACTGGTCCGAAAATACGTTCGCAGAAAAGACCATCACGCTCTGGCTTGTGCGTTCTGTAGTTGATCGTTTCAGGCTTTAATACTTCACCTCTTGATTCTTTCAAGATCGATTCAGGAGAAGCAAGTCCTATTGAGATTTTATTAAACCTTTTTACAGGGTTTTTATCCTTATTGTTATTATTTCTATTATTCATCATAGTTTTTACTATTGATTTATTTGCAATTAAAAAATTAATTTTATTTCAGTCTTAAGTCAAATGTCATAAAGTTTTTAAAGCCACGGATGACTTTAGACTTTGGACTTTCAAACTTTCGACTTAAACACTACCTCGAATTACTTCTCTAAGCTTCAAATAAAATTTTTGAAGTGCTATTTATAAAACCGATTGGGTCTCCATAAAAAATCGGAACGGGTTACGGGTATAAATCCTAAAAACTTATATAAATGCCAAAGTAGAGACGTTGCAATACAACGTCTCTACCTGTGACAAATTATTATTTATTCTTCTAAACGAATGTCAAGTCCAAGACCTTTCAATTCATGCATTAATACATTGAATGATTCCGGTAATCCTGGTTCTGGCATAGATTCACCTTTAACGATTGCTTCGTAAGTTTTAGCTCTACCGATAACATCATCAGACTTCACAGTCAAGATTTCTCTAAGTGTACTTGATGCTCCATAAGCTTCAAGTGCCCAAACCTCCATCTCTCCAAAACGCTGACCTCCAAATTGAGCTTTACCTCCAAGTGGTTGTTGTGTAATCAACGAGTATGGACCTATAGAACGTGCGTGCATTTTATCGTCAACCATGTGTCCAAGTTTCAACATGTAGATAACTCCTACTGTTGCAGCTTGATGGAAACGTTCTCCTGTACCACCATCATATAAATGTGTATGTCCAAAACGTGGTATTCCAGCTTCGTCAGTCAATTCATTGATTTGGTCTAAAGTTGCTCCGTCAAAAATTGGTGTAGCAAATTTTCTACCCAAGTTTTGTCCAGCCCAACCAAGAACAGTTTCATAAATTTGACCAATATTCATACGTGAAGGTACTCCAAGTGGGTTCAACACGATATCAACTGGCGTTCCGTCTTCAAGGAAAGGCATATCTTCATGACGAACGATACGAGCAACAATACCTTTGTTACCGTGACGTCCCGCCATTTTATCCCCAACTTTCAGTTTACGTTTTTTGGCAATATATACTTTCGCTAATTTCAAGATTCCTGCTGGCAATTCATCTCCAACAGTAATAGTGAATTTCTCTCTACGTAATGCCCCTTGTAAATCGTTCAATTTAATTTTATAGTTATGAATTAAATCATTAACCATTTTATTAGTTGCATCATCTGCAACCCATTGACCTTTACTTAAGTGAGCAAAATCTTCCACTGCATAAAGCATTTTCTGAGTGTATTTTTTACCTTTTGGTAAAACTTCTTCACCCAAATCATTCATTACACCTTGAGATGTTTTTCCGTTTACGATCAAGAAAAGTTTTTCCACTAATTTGTCTTTTAATTCAACAAATTTAACTTCAAATTCCATTTCAAGTGCTCCTAAAGCATCCTTGTCCTGAGTACGTTTACGTTTATCTTTTACTGCTCTTGCGAACAATTTTTTATCTAAGACAACACCATGTAAAGAAGGAGACGCTTTCAATGAAGCATCTTTTACATCACCTGCTTTGTCCCCGAAGATTGCACGAAGCAATTTCTCTTCTGGAGTAGGATCTGATTCTCCTTTTGGAGTAATTTTTCCGATAAGAATGTCGCCAGGTTTAACCTCGGCTCCAATTCTGATCATACCATTTTCATCTAAATCTTTAGTAGCTTCTTCAGAAACGTTTGGAATATCGTTCGTCAATTCTTCGTTACCTAATTTAGTATCTCTAACTTCTAATGAATAATCATCAACGTGAATAGAGGTAAAAATATCGTCACGAACTACTTTTTCAGAAATTACAATCGCATCCTCGAAGTTGTATCCTTTCCATGGCATAAATGCAACTTTTAGGTTACGACCTAAAGCTAATTCACCATTTTGAGTCGCATACCCTTCAGATAATACTTGTCCAGGAACCACTCTATCCCCTTTTCTTACGATAGGTTTAAGGTTGATACTTGTACCTTGATTGGTTTTTCTAAATTTAATTAGATTGTATGTTTTTTCATCTGGCTCAAAACTCACCATTCTTTCTTCCTCAGAACGATCGTATTTGATAGTGATGATATTTGCATCTACATATTCTATAACTCCATCTCCTTCAGCATTAATCAATACTCTGGAATCAGAAGCAACTTGACGCTCTAAACCAGTTCCAACAATTGGAGCTTCAGGACGAATTAATGGTACGGCCTGACGCATCATGTTAGATCCCATCAAGGCTCTATTCGCATCATCATGTTCTAAGAAAGGAATCAAAGAAGCGGAGATAGAAGCAATTTGATTTGGAGCTACATCCGTATAATCAACTCGCGTTGGTTCAATAACCGGGAAATCACCTTCTTGACGTGCAATTACGTCTTCGGCAGTTATTTTTCCTGTAGCATCCATTTGAATGTTTGCCTGAGCAATCATCATTCCTTCTTCTTCTTCAGCGCTTAAGTATACCGGAGTAGAAACTAAATCTACAGTTCCGTTAGTTACTTTACGGTAAGGTGTCTCAATGAAACCCATTCCGTTTACTTTAGCATAAACACCAAGAGAAGATATCAAACCAATGTTTGGTCCCTCTGGAGTTTCAATTGGACATAAACGTCCGTAATGCGTATAGTGAACGTCACGTACCTCAAAACCTGCTCTCTCTCTCGAAAGTCCACCTGGTCCTAGTGCAGATAATCTTCTCTTGTGCGTAATCTCGGCAAGTGGATTCGTTTGATCCATAAACTGAGACAACTGGTTCGTTCCAAAGAAAGAGTTGATAACAGAAGATAATGTTTTAGCATTAATCAAATCTATTGGTGTAAACACCTCGTTATCTCTAACGTTCATTCTCTCACGGATAGTTCTAGCCATACGCGCTAAACCAACACCAAATTGTTGAGACAATTGTTCTCCAACTGTTCTAACACGACGGTTTGATAAGTGATCAATATCATCAATCTCTGCTTTAGAGTTGATCAATTCGATCAAATATTTCACAATAGTTATGATATCTTCTTTGGTCAAGACTTGCTTTTCCATTGGAGTATCTAAACCTAATTTTTTATTTATTCTATAACGACCTACTTCACCTAAGTTGTAACGTTGGTCAGAAAAGAACAATTTATCAATAATACCACGAGCCGTTTCTTCATCAGGCGGTTCAGCGTTACGTAATTGTCTGTAGATATGTTCAACAGCCTCTTTTTCAGAGTTAGTTGGATCTTTTTGCAATGTATTATGAATGATAGCATAATCGCCTTGATTAGCATCTTCTTTGTGCAACAAAATAGATTTAACGTTAGAATCAATGATTTCTTCCACATTATCTTTGTCGATAATAGTATCTCTATCAAGGATTATTTCGTTACGTTCGATAGAAACTACTTCACCAGTGTCTTCATCTACGAAATCTTCGTGCCATGTATTCAATACACGGGCAGCTAATTTTCTACCGATATATTTTTTTAGACCTGTTTTAGAAACCTTAATTTCTTCCGCAAGATCAAAAATTTCTAGAATATCTTTATCTCTTTCAAAACCAATTGCTCTAAAAAGAGTGGTAACTGGTAATTTTTTCTTTCTGTCGATATAAGCGTACATTACACTATTAATATCTGTAGAAAATTCTATCCAAGAACCTTTAAAAGGAATTACTCTCGCAGAATATAATTTTGTACCATTTGCATGGAATGATTGACCAAAGAAAACACCTGGAGATCTGTGTAATTGAGAAACAACTACACGCTCAGCACCATTAATAACAAAGGTACCGCTCGGTGTCATATACGGAATTGTACCAAGATAAACATCTTGAACAATCGTTTCAAAATCTTCATGTTCTGGATCTGTACAATATAGTTTTAACCTTGCTTTTAAAGGCACACTATAGGTAAGACCTCTTTCTATACATTCTTGAATTGTATAACGTGGTGGATCTACAAAATAATCAAGAAATTCTAATACAAAGTTATTTCTTGTATCAGTAATTGGGAAGTTTTCCATGAAGGTATTGTAAAGCCCTTCGTCGCCTCTTTCGTCAGATTTAGTTTCTAATTGAAAAAAATCTTTAAACGATTTAACCTGAACATCTAGAAAATCTGGATAATCAGGAATATTTTTTGTAGAGGCAAAATTCAATCTTTCGGTCTGATTTGTTATCATCAATGGACAAAATTTTGATTAAAAAAGTAATTTTTTTGTACAAATATTGATCTATTTATACTTTTCTTTTACAACCATTACATCTTTAAAAACCAATTTAAGATAACTACTTTCTTATTATCTGTTAATTTTTTTTCCTCGTAATGGGTAAAATGAATTTGTTTTCAAAGACTATTATGTAATTATACAAGGTAGACTTTTGTTATACGAAAAATGGTTTAGGTCATTGGGAAACCCAAGACCTAAACCTAATTCTTTAAACTGAGTTTAACTATTTAAGCTCAACAACAGCTCCAGCTTCTTCTAAAGATTTTTTAAGCCCTTCAGCTTCTTCTTTAGTTACACCTTCTTTAACGTTACTTGGAGCGCTATCAACTACATCTTTAGCTTCTTTCAAACCTAAACCTGTAAGTTCTTTAACTAATTTTACAACTGCTAATTTAGAAGAACCAGCTTCTTTCAATACAACTGTAAATTCAGTTTGAGCTTCTTCAGCAGCAGCTTCTCCACCACCTGAAACTACTACAGCTGCAGCAGCTGGTTCGATTCCGTACTCATCTTTTAATATTGTTGCTAATTCGTTAACTTCTTTTACTGTTAGGTTAACTAATTGTTCTGCGAATTGTTTCAAATCTGCCATTTTTTCTATCGTTTTTAAAATGATTTGTAAAAATATAATTTATTTATTGTGCGCTTTTTAAAATAAAACTTAGACTATTAAAGTCGGTTTTATTATGCTTCTACTTCTTCTGTAGCCTCTTCGCTTTTTGCGAATTGGTTTTGAAGAGCAGAAATAACTCTTTGAGCTGGTGATTGAAGCAATCCAATGATTTCGCCGATAAGCTCTTCTTTAGATTTAATAGTTGCTAATGCATCTAATTGATCATCTCCAATATAAATTTCAGAGTTAATATAAGCTCCCTTTAATACAGGTTTAGCTGATTTTTTTCTGAAATCTTTAATTATTTTTCCAGGTGCATTTGCAACGTCTGAAATAAATATAGCGCTGTTACCTGTCAATACAGATGGTAAATCACCATAATCATTAGCAGAAGCTTCCATTGCTTTTGCAAGCAAAGTATTTTTTACAACCTCTAATTTTATACCTGCTTTAAAACAAGCTCTTCTCAAGCTTGAAGTCGTTTCTGCATTAAGTCCAGAAATATCAGATACATAAATGATATTTGTACCAGCTAACTGTGCAGTTAATTCTTCAATCGCGATTGATTTTTCTTCTCTAGTCATACTAAAAATTATTAACTACCAATTATACTGCTTTTGGGTCCAATGCAATTGCAGGACTCATAGTGCTTGTAAGGTGAATCCCTTTAATATAGGTACCTTTAGCAGCAGTTGGTTTAAGTTTGATTAATGTTTGAATAATTTCGTGTGCATTGTCATAAATTTGCTCAGCTCCAAAAGAAACTTTACCAATTCCTGCATGTACAATACCAGTTTTATCAACTTTAAAGTCAATTTTACCAGCTTTAACCTCTGCAACAGCTTTAGCAACATCCATAGTTACAGTACCTGTTTTAGGGTTTGGCATCAAACCTCTAGGTCCTAATATACGACCTAATGGACCTAATTTACCCATTACAGCAGGCATAGTGATGATAACATCAACATCTGTCCAACCGTCTTTAATTTTTTGAAGGTAATCATCAAGACCAACATAGTCTGCACCAGCTGCCAAAGCTTCCGCTTCTTTATCTGGAGTAACTAATGCTAATACTTTAACATCTTTACCAGTTCCATGAGGTAATGTTACCACACCTCTTACCATTTGATTCGCTTTTCTTGGATCTACACCCAATCGAACTGCGATATCAACAGACTCATCAAATTTTGCAGAAGCTAAAACTTTTATTAATGCCGCAGCATCTTTAAGAGAATATAGTTTGTTCTTTTCAATTTTTGAAGCAGCCTCTTTTTGCTTTTTTGTCAATTTTGCCATGTCTTTCTCTTAATTAAAAAGGAGAATCTCCTGATACAGTTATACCCATAGATCTAGCTGTTCCAGCAATCATGCTCATAGCAGATTCGATTGTGAATGCATTTAGATCTACCATTTTGTCGTCGGCGATTGTTCTAATAACATCCCAAGTAACGCTAGCTACTTTTTTACGATTTGGTTCACCAGATCCGGACTTTAGCTTTGCAGCTTCCAATAACTGGACTGCCGCTGGAGGAGTTTTTACAACAAAATCAAATGATTTGTCTTTATACACAGTAATTTGTACTGGGCATATTTTGCCGGGTTTATCTTGAGTTCTAGCATTAAATTGCTTACAGAACTCCATGATGTTTACCCCAGCAGCTCCTAAAGCAGGTCCAACCGGTGGCGACGGGTTCGCAGCACCTCCCTTAACTTGTAGTTTAACTACCTTACTAATTTCTTTAGCCATTTTTTAAAAAATTTAACACCACAATCATTGGAAGCGATTGTAATGGATATTATAGATGTAACAAAAAATTATACTTTTTCAACTTGCATAAAACTCAATTCTAATGGTGTTTTTCTTCCGAAAATCTTAACCATCACTTCCAGTTTACGCTTTTCTTCATTAATTTTTTCAACAGTACCGTTAAAACCATTAAAAGGTCCATCAACAACCTTAATAGTCTCACCGATGTTAAAAGGAATAGAACGAGTATCTGTATTCACAGCTAACTCATCTACCTTACCTAACATTCTGTTTACTTCTGAAATTCTCAATGGCACAGGCTCTCCACCTTTGATTTCACCTAGAAAACCAATAACACTTGTTATAGACTTAATAATATGAGGTATCTCACCAATAAGATTAGCTTCAATCACAACATAACCAGGAAAATAAACTTTGTCTTTGATTATTTTTTTTCCCTCTTTTACTGTCACTACTTTTTCAGTAGGCACTAAAACTTGCGAAACATAATCACCCATTCCTAGTCGCGCAATTTCGGTTTCAATATAAGCTTTCACTTTATTTTCTTGTCCGCTTACCGCTCTAACGACATACCACTTCTTAATATTATTATCTGCCATAACAAAAAAAATTATGCTTTTATCCAGTTAAAAAATCCAGCCAAAGCTTTTGCGAAAATTTCATCCACTCCCCAAGTTGCCAAAGCGAATAATACTGAAAAAACAGCAACAACAATCGTTAGACGTTGTACCTCAGCCCAAGCTGGCCAAGTAACATTTGACTTTAATTCCTCAAATGCTTCTGATATGTAATTAACAACTTTTGTCATTATGATTTATTTTTTTGCACGGGCGGAGGGATTCGAACCCCCATCAACGGTTTTGGAGACCGCTATTCTACCCTTGAACTACGCCCGTAGAATAAAAAATAGTGTCATCGTTAAACGACACTATTTTTTGAATTTATTTTAGTAGATTATCCTACAATTTCAGTTACTTGACCAGCACCTACTGTTCTACCACCTTCACGGATAGCGAAACGTAAACCAACGCTCATTGCGATTGGGCTTAACAAAGCAACATTGATAGTTAAGTTGTCTCCTGGCATTACCATCTCTACACCTTCTGGTAAAGTAATAACTCCTGTTACGTCAGTTGTACGTACGTAAAACTGTGGACGGTAGTTATTATGGAATGGTGTGTGACGACCACCTTCTTCTTTTTTCAAGATATAAACCTCTGCTTTGAAAGTAGCGTGTGGTTTAACTGAACCTGGCTTAATGATAACCATTCCTCTTTTGATAGATTCTTTATCAACACCACGCAACAATAAACCTACGTTATCTCCTGCTTCACCTCTATCAAGGATTTTACGGAACATTTCAACTCCTGTAATAGTAGAAGTCAATTTTTCAGCTCCCATACCAATGATTTCAACAGCATCTCCTGTATTAGCAATACCAGTTTCGATACGACCTGTAGCAACAGTTCCACGACCAGTAATTGTAAATACATCTTCAACTGGCATCAAAAATGGTTTTGCAGTATCACGAATTGGTTCTTCAATCCATGAATCACAAGCAGCCATTAATTCAATAATTTTTGGTACCCAAGCTGGATCATTATTCAATCCTCCAAGAGCAGACCCTTGAATAACTGGACAATTATCTCCATCATATTCATAGAAAGACAATAAGTCTCTAATTTCCATTTCAACAAGTTCCAATAATTCCTCATCATCAACCATATCCACTTTGTTCATGAATACTACCATTCTAGGAATACCTACTTGGCGACCTAAAAGGATATGCTCACGAGTTTGTGGCATTGGTCCGTCTGTAGCAGCTACAACAAGGATAGCACCGTCCATTTGAGCAGCACCAGTAACCATGTTTTTTACGTAATCCGCGTGACCTGGACAGTCAACGTGTGCGTAATGACGGTTAGCAGTTTCGTACTCAACGTGAGATGTATTAATTGTAATACCTCTTTCTTTTTCTTCAGGAGCATTATCAATTTGATCAAATGATTTTGCTTGACAGTAACCTGCATCAGATAACACTTTTGTGATTGCTGCAGTTAATGTAGTTTTTCCGTGATCCACGTGCCCAATTGTACCAATGTTTAAGTGGGGCTTGTTACGGTTAAAGGTTTCTTTTGCCATTTTACTTAATTTTTAATCTAGTTTATATATTTATTTCAATTTCTTACTAATCTTGAGCCAACTACGGGAATTGAACCCGTGACCTCTTCCTTACCAAGGAAGCACTCTACCTCTGAGCTAAGTCGGCAGAATCCTTGATTTTAGTCCCGATAGCTATCCGGATAGACTTCTAATTTTAGACTTTTCAAATCTACAATCTGAAATTCACAATCTAAAATTCATCCTTGTGGGGAGAGCAGGATTCGAACCTGCGAAGTTCACACAGCAGATTTACAGTCTGCCCTCGTTGGCCGCTTGAGTATCTCCCCTACTTTTTCTATTATCAAACCTTTACAGCTTTGAGCCGGCGGAGGGACTCGAACCCACGACCTGCTGATTACAAATCAGCTGCTCTAGCCAACTGAGCTACGCTGGCAATATCTATAAAAAAAGTCCGCTATTTCTAACGGACTGCAAATGTATAGATTTTATCTCTCAATCAAAACATTTTTTAAAAAAAATTCATATTAAATGTGAGAACTTATTTTTTCTTTCCTTTTAACCAACATTCTCTGTAAGGATTCCGCCGAAAGCTCAACCGCTTCTTCAAAAGTTTTGCATTGCTTTTTTACCAAAAAATCATCTCCCGGAACATTGATTTTTACCTCGGCAATTTTATTTTCTTTGTCACTTGTCTTTTCAACTTTCAAAAAAACATCCGCTGATACTACTTTGTCATAATACTTTTCCAACTTGTCCATTCTTTCTTGAACAAAATCCACTAGCTTTTTGTCAACAGTAAAGTTAACTGCATGAACACTTACCTTCATAATCATTTTTTTTAATAGTTAAACATTTCTCAAAATTACTTCTGACCCCGTGGGTGCGCCTCTTTATATACGCTTTTCAGTTCTGACAAACTACTGTGCGTATATATTTGCGTCGACGCCAGACTAGAATGCCCTAATAATTCTTTGACTGAATTTAAATCCGCTCCATTATTTAACAAATGCGTTGCAAAAGTATGTCTCAATATATGGGGGCTCTTTTTTACTTTTTCGGAGACAGTACTAAAGTAAGAATTTATTAATCGATACACAAAGGAATCATTTAATTTTAACCCTTTTTTTGTGAGAAATAAATAATCATGATCCACAATAGATAACAAACCCTCTCGCCCTCCTAAGTACAAAGTGAACTGTTCTTTTATTATTGGCAAAACAGGAAGTATACGCTCTTTATTTCGCTTTCCCAACACTTTGATTGCACTGCCGGACAAATCAACATTCGCTATTTTTAAACTTATTAATTCCGCTCTCCTCATCCCTGTAGTGTAAAGCAAATCAATTATGAGCTTATTTCTAATCTCCTCAAATCCTATCGCACCTTGCATTACACCTAAAACATCAGCAACCTCCTTTTCAGAAAAAGGAATCTGCAACAACTTCGGAGTCTTTAAGGCTTTGTGTTTTAACAACGGACTCGCTTCTATTTGCTTTGTTTTTAACAAAAACCTATAAAATGCTTTTAAGGACGCCATTTTTCTATTAACTGAGGCATTTGATATGTCATTATCAACAAGAGAGACAATCCAAGCTCTAATTTGACCATAATTGACTTGCTCTAGATTCTCTTGATAGAAATGAATAGTATTGAATGATTCAAAAGAAGTAATATCATTACAATACGCCGTAACGGTATGTGAAGAGTATTTTTTCTCCAACTGTAGATAATCTCGAAATGCATCTTTATTAGTAGCCATAAAAAAACCGTTAGCATCAAAGTTATAAAACTTTTAATGACTAACGGTAATTTATTCTAATAGATATTGACTAACTCTCTAAGTTATCTCTCATATTTTGGATATAAGCCGCTTTTTGAATTTTGATTCTATTGGTAACTGAAGGCTTAATAAAAGCAGTACGTGCTCTTAGTTGACGAACAGTTCCTGTTTTATCAAATTTTCTTTTGTAACGTTTTAACGCTCTATCGATATTTTCTCCGTCTTTAATTGGTATAATTAACATAATATAGACACCCCCTTTCTTTAAGTGTGCAAAAGTATGTATTAATTACGAGTTACGAGTTATAAATTACGAATTATTTTTTAATTAGATTTTTAGACTATTCGATCTTTAGATTGTTAGACTAATGAATTATTTGTAATACAAAGACGTTTTTTAGTTGTTATAATAGCTAAAAAAAGCCAAGTCACACTACTTGTTTCTTGGCTCAATATTCTATTCTCTATATTCTAAAAAGTTATTATTTCACAGCTGGCTTATAATTTTGTTTGTCAATTATCATTTTCGATAAAATCTCCTTAAGGATTTCTGAAGTTCCACCTCCTATTGGCCCCAAACGACTATCTCTAAATAAACGTGCTAATGGATAATCTTCCATGTAGCCATAACCTCCCAACATTTGCAAACAACTATAAATTGTTTCATCAGCCACTTTTGTAGATTTTAATTTGGCCATAGTAGCCTCCTTAACCACATATTCTCCTTTGTCTAATCGGGCTACGGCAGCATAATTAAACACTTTACAATGCTCAACATCTGTTGCGTGCTCTACTAATGTATGTCTTAACGCCTGAAACTTATCTATTGTTCTCCCAAATGCTTCTCGTTGTGACATGTATTCGATTGTATACTCAATTGCATATTCAGCTCTTGCATGAGCATTTATAGCCATAATCAAACGCTCTAAGGCAAAATGTTGCATAATATAAGGGAATCCTTTCCCTTCTTCACCCATTAAATTTTCTACAGGAATTTCTACATCATCAAATGCAATTTCTGCTGTATCTGAAGCTCTCCAACCTAATTTATCAAGTTTTGTAGTGGAAATTCCTTTAAGGTTACTATCCATCAAAAACATACTTATTCCTTTGTTTCCAAGTTCTGGACTTGTTTTCGCAGCAACTACATAATAATCGCCATAAATGCCGTTAGTTATGAATGTTTTAGAACCATTAATAATATATTTATCTCCTTTTTTTATAGCTGTAGTACGCATACCTGCAACATCACTTCCACCAAAAGGCTCTGTAATACACAAAGCTCCTATTTTATCACCAGAAATACTCGGTGCCAAATATTCTTGTTTAATTCGCTCATCGCCTTCCGCATTTAAATGTGTCATTGCTAAATAAGAATGCGCCCACATAGCAGCTGCAAAACCAGATGATTTTATTTTTTGAAGTTCTTCTAAAAAAATAACTGTGTAAAATAAATCTAAATTCAATCCGCCATAAGCCTCAGGATATCGTATTCCGAAAAAGCCCATTTCTCCAAATTTTTTCCATATAAAACGCTCAATTGTACCAGTTTTCTCCCATTTTTCAATATGAGGCACAACTTCTTTTTGTAAAAAATCTTGCAAACTTGCTCTAAATAATTGATGTTCTTCTGTGAAATATATTGAATTCATATAATTAATTAATTTTTTTATTAATTTTTAATAAACTGAAAGGTGTCCTTCAAATTAAAAGTCCAAATATAAGCCAATTATATTTGCTTTATCAACAGGAAATCCCTTAATTTTTGTTAAATCCTCAATATTGTTAATGTTTCCCCGCATACTTCTATAAGTCACAATTTCTTTTGCCAAAGCATATCTGAAATAATAAAACTGGGAAAGCTCTTTTAAAGAAGCATTATTAATCTCAATTTTCTTAAAATTCGGAAGTACCGAAACTTTAAAATGAGTATTCAAATTCTCAATCACTTCGGGCGATAATCCCCAAACATCTTTCATTTGTTCCATGGAAACAAATCCGCCTAAACTTTCTTTTTGTTTCAAAATTCGCAAAGAAATTGCCTCACCTATTCCGTAAATTTTTATCAAATCCTCCTTGGATGCCTGATTGATGTCGATTAAAGCAATTTTTTCTTTTTTGGCGAAAGCCTGATTTGGATACTTTTTAAATTCTTTATATTCTTTCTTATTATTTACCCAATCCGGAAATTTAAAATAAGGAGCTATCACGTTTAACAATGAATCCGAAATTTTAGTCACGTTTTGAAACTCCTTAGGTGAATTAACGTATTTATTTTCATTTCTAAAAGCGAACAAGCGGTCAATTTCCTCCACTGACATTCCTAACTTATATCCCTTATAATCGGTTATGAAATTAGGATTAAAAAGATATATTTTAGGTGACTTCCTATTATCATCTATTTTCATGGAGTCAACTTTAGACTGAAGGGAAAGCCATTTTTGTCTATCAGGATACTCTTTTATTACTGCATTAAAGTCAACAAAAAAATAAATGAACTGTAAAACAATAATGATTGCAAATAACAAAAACACACCCGTCCTTTGATCCCGTGTGAACTTAAAATAAGTGTAAATCGTTTTAAAACTCATTTGACAATTCTGGGTTAGTAAATTTATATAAGAATCCTAAATTTATAAATTAAAATCAAGATGTATCCCTTTCTAAAGAAAAACATTCGAAAAAAGTAAAATTTATGATGCCAAAAACAAAGCAACATATCTATTAAACACACTCCAAAAAAGTTTTCCCATAGATTAAACCCTAATAAAAACGATTAAATTAATTTTTTAGAACTTAAAATTCAATTATTGTTTTTATTTTTTATAAAAAACTATACATTTGGAGCTTAATAACAAACAAAACCATATAACCCATGTCAATTTGGAAAACTAAACCACTGTCGGTACTGCTAAATGAAGCATCAGAATCCGAAAAAGGATTAAAAAGGACTTTGTCTTCACGTTCATTAGTAGCACTTGGAGTTGGAGCAATTATTGGAGCAGGATTATTCTCATTAACAGGTATTGCTGCCGCAGAACATGCCGGCCCAGCAGTTACACTTTCATTTATTTTAGCCGCTGTAGGATGTGCTTTTGCGGGACTTTGCTATGCTGAGTTCGCATCAATGATACCCGTAGCAGGTAGTGCTTACACGTACTCTTATGCTACTATGGGAGAATTTATGGCTTGGATTATCGGTTGGGATTTAGTTCTTGAATACGCATTAGGAGCCGCTACAGTAGGTGTAAGTTGGTCTCGCTATTTACTCGAATTATTAAACAAATACGGAATACATCTTCCACATGATTTAATATGTTCTCCCTGGGAAACATTAAAATTAAGTGACGGAACTATTATAGAGGGAGGAATCATTAATCTTCCTGCTATTTTTATCGTTTCAATGCTATCATTATTATTGATAAGAGGAACTAAAGAATCTGCATCTATAAATAACTTTCTTGTTGTAGTAAAAGTAATAGTAGTTATTATGTTTATCGTTTTAGGCTGGAGCTTTATTGACACTGCAAATTACACGCCTTACATTCCTGAAAATACAGGAGTTTTTGGAGAGTTTGGATGGTCAGGAATTGCTGCAGGAGCTGGAACTGTATTCTTTGCTTTCATTGGTTTTGACGCTGTTTCTACAGCTGCTCAAGAAGCAAAAAATCCACAAAAAGGGATGCCAATTGGTATTTTAGGATCTCTTGTTATTTGTACTATTTTATATGTATTGTTTGCACATGTAATGACAGGTCTTGTTCCTTACAATGAATTTGCAGGCGATGCTAAACCAGCAGCAACTGCATTTGCAAGAACTGGATATACATTTTTACAAACCGGATTAATCGTAGCTATTTTAGCGGGTTATACTTCAGTAATGCTTGTAATGTTAATGGGACAAAGTCGTGTTTTCTACACGATGAGTAAAGATGGTCTATTGCCTTCTTTCTTTAGTGATATTCACGCAAAATTCAGAACACCATGGAAAACAAATATTTTCTTTATGGTATTTGTGAGTCTTTTTGCAGGTTTTGTACCAGTAAGTGATTTAGGTCACATGGTAAGTATTGGAACATTATTAGCCTTTGTTTTAGTATGTATTGGAGTATTGGTAATGCGTAAAAAAATGCCAGATGCACCAAGATCTTTCCGTACTCCTTGGGTACCATTTGTACCAATTGCAGGAATCCTAATCTGTTTGGCCTTGATGTATTCATTGCCAAATGAAAGCTGGGCGAGACTTGTAGTATGGATGGCATTAGGTGTTGTTATCTATTTTATCTATGGAAAGAAAAACAGTAAATTAAACAATCCAGATAAATAGAATTTTATCATAAATAGAAAAGGGATTATAAAGTGCTTAAATACTTTATAATCCCTTTTTTCATTTACAGTTATTTACAAATCAAAAACCGAACTTCGTTTGGCCCGAATTAAATCCTTCAAACGAATCCAAAAAGCCAAGGTCAAATACACCCCAAACCCCAATCCAGCCGTAACAAACGATATATAGATAAAAAACAACCGCACGCTTGTTACTCGCATCCCTAATTTATCTGCCAGACGTGAAGACACATGGAAACCGTGTTTTTCAAAAAAATATTTGAGTTTTATTACTGTTCTCATTTTAGTCATGGATTATGAGCAAAATTACGAATTTTTCGAATAAACCAATAACCGAATTAACGAATCAACATTTTTTCATTAATTCTGTACCTATAGCACATTCTAAACACTTACTTTTATTGCAATATTCATTCTTGAGTTGCAACAAAGATTGTGTTTCAAAAGCATTTTTTGATTGTATTCCAAAAGAAGTAAATTTTTCTACAATGGCATTTTTCTCTGCAGCAACTTCATTTAACAAACAGATTAAATCCTCCGAAATTTCTTTCCCTTGACTTTTTGCAAAAGCAAATTGAATCGGAATTATGGTGTTTACTACAATTAAATCAATGAAAGATTTAGAGAGCGTTTTATTTTTCTTCGGACTTTCTTTATCAAACTGATAATGGTTTTGCCAATATTCAGAAGCAGTAATTTGAAACAATTCGTAAGTGCTTTTTAATGAATTTAAACTGCTTATTTTCGAAAATAAGTTCTGCTGACTGTGGTATAAATTAGCTAATTGTGACAATCGTATTGTTGGGAAATTATCAGGACGATGCTTGAAAAACTGAACTGGTTCTATACAAATTTTCTCTATTTGATACTTATGCAACAAATAGAAATACCTAAATTTTAAGTCCTTGAAATAGTTGTCCTCTTTTTCAGAATCCAATAATCCAGCAGCTCCAAAAATCAAAGCTTCCAAGTTTTCGACTTCAAAACTTTCCTTTCTAATTATTGAAAAAGGAATAGATTGCGCGATTTTATAAAAGATTTCTCCGTTTGTGTTTAAACCAAAATTTTTAGCTAACAAGCAGAACAAAACTCCTTCCCAATCTTGATTGCTTTGTTCCAATAAATCAAATATAGATTGAGATTTTCTTTCCAACCGTTCAAAAAACAAACGCTCTTGCCAGTTTCGCAATATAAATACGTCAACTTCTTTCAACTGTTTTTCACAAAAAATCCATGATTTTGGAGCCATTAAAGACCGGTAATTTTCAAAAGTCGCTTTTTCAACGTATTTTTTTAATTCTAAAACTGGAACTTCAGAATTATCACTTCTAAAAACCGCCATGTCATGCTCCCAAACCACGTGCAAAATTACATTTTCATACCCTTTATCCTTTTCGTGATGATGCACATACCAATCAGAAGATTTAAGATGAATTTCAACGTTTCCAGCCCATTTTTGAGTACCAATAACGATCTGACCATTAAAAAAATCAGGCCCTGCCAATCCAAGATATTGGCCCGCATTAACAATTGTGATTTCCTCATTATTGAAAATTTTTAAATTCAAAGTATCAAATTTCTTAAACTTCCAGAGGTAATGGAGAAAATCTTCTTTCATTTTTTTAAATTTCAAGATAAGATACTAAAGTAATGAAAATTATCACGCCGAAATACATCGAGATAGCCTGAAAAAAAATAACCTCAAATAAATCCTAACCTAATTTTTTTATATTTGCTCTTTTAACTCCCATTACTATGAAAAACCACTTCATTTTATTATTTGTTTTCTGTTTTGTCTTTTCAACTCTAGCCCAAAAAAATGTCAAATCAATAAAAGTAACCTATCTCAAAAGTTCAAACGGTAAACTTATTGAAAACCAAGACCCGATTTTCGTTTTTGCTACCGGCAAAACCAGTTTAATCACTTCGGAGAAAATAACCTTAGAAAAAGCCAATTTCCCTATTGAACAATTTTTCGTGGATTCTCAATCAAAATCCATTGCACAATTCGCACAATTTAAAAACGGAAAGTCGATACTAAACATTGACAGTTTGGCTTTAGGAAAACAAACTTTTGTACTTACGGATGACACCAAAAAAATACTGGGTTACACCTGCAAAAAAGCCAAAACTACGGTAAATTCTAACTTGATTGAATTATGGTACACCAATGAATTGAATATAAAAGGCGCCCCAACTGTCTTAGGACATGATTTGGGTTTGGTTCTTGAAATGGTCCGCAACGGAAATTTTAAAGTTACAGCCACCAAAATAGAACAATTAAAGTCTGTTCCAGCTCTCCTAGCATTGCCAAATCCTTTGCCTAAAACGGTAGACCAATTAACCTATAAGGATTTAATCTGGAAAAGTCGTTTTACCAATATTGCTGTTTTCGAAAAAGAAATTATCAACTTTTCGGATGCATCCAAATCCAATGACAGCATCTTGCGATTTGCGAATGGAACCATAATTCTTAAAAAAGTAAAAATCCCGGAAATCAAAAAAGGAAATCGCATTTTTGTCGATGTAACGGAACAATCCAATGGTGATGCTTATGACAGAACCGGTTCCGTGTTTTTAATTCCTACGGACAAAAACATTTCTTTTCTTGATGGTTTGAAAAATGGAGCCAAAGAATTGCCTGTTTACGAAAATGGAAATGGCGAAAAATACCAAGGTGTGGTTCGAACTCAAAATTATGCTCCGCTACTAGAATTGATGCGCTTTTTTACTCCTTTTGGCGTAAAGCAATTCAACACTCTTCAATTGAAAAACAAAGTCTGGCAAGACAGCGTTTCTTACCGTCAGGATATTTCTGAAATGCTTCCTGCTTTGAGCAATCAAGAAGTTTGGATTGGTATGAACATTGGTAATTACGACAAAGGCGGACACAAAGCCAGCCTGAATATTACCATTCATCCCGGAGAAGATAACAAAGAAAACATGTGGTTATTGCCTGTTTTCAATACTAATAATGTCATGGAAATGGCTGGTCAGCAATACGCAACCATGTTTAACAACGAAAAAGGATTGGAAGTGACTTTTGAAGTTCCTGAAGGGTACAAAAATTTCAAATTGCGATACATCACCACCGGTCACGGAGGCTGGGGAAATGGGGATGAGTTTGTTCCCAAGAAAAACACCATTCTAGTTGACTCTAAAGAAGTTTTTGCTTTCACACCTTGGCGAACAGATTGTGGTTCTTATCGATTGAGTAATCCCGCATCGGGAAATTTCAGCGACGGATTATCCTCATCCGATTTAAGTCGTTCCAACTGGTGTCCTGGAACAGTAACTAATCCAATTTATATTGATTTAGGAAATCTTTCACCCGGAAAACATACGATACAAATAAAAATCCCTCAAGGTCAATCAGAAGGAACCAGCTTTAGCTCTTGGAATGTCTCTGGCTGTTTAATCGGAGAATAAATAATGATATTCGGATTTGTACCAAATAAAGAAACAGCTAATTTATCTCAACAAATACAATTTGGCACAAGCCCGAGCATCAGATAATGCTTCGTGGTGGTTTAGTTTAATATTCATTTCCCGGCAACAATCACTTAATTTTGTTGGTTTTAATCCTTTGGATTTGTAAATTTTAACGGTACATTCCCAACGCGAAGCGATATTCAGATCAGCATAATCCAAACCATAAAGCGCCATTGATTTGGCCAGAACATTTCTATCAAAACTCTCATTATGAGCCACAATTACTCTATTTTGAAGGCGTTTTTGTATTTCAGGATACACTTGTGCAAATGATTTTGCATGAACCGTATCTCGTGGATATATCCCATGTACTTGAATGGTAAAGGGAGAATATAAATTATTTGGAGGCTTAATTAAACTAACAAATTCATCTACAATTATTCCGTTTTCTACGGTAACAATTCCCACAGAACATGGATGGAATGCGGTTGCGGTTTCAAAATCTATAGCGGTGAAGGTCAATTTGATTTCAGATTTAGGATTAACGATTTTTGATTTCAGATTTACAAAAATACTATCAATTATACAAGTTCAAAGCATTCAACAACTTTCTTTTCATTTCTTCTTGTAAACTTTTGGGTTCTAAAACTTTTACTTCTGCACTGATGAAGAGCAATTACAGATTCCTCAAGTTTTGCAAAATCAAAGTACTTAATCTAAAAAACCTACAAGGTTAAAAAAAACCTTGCAGGAGTATATAGTATAAAAATAAATTTGTACTTAAATCTTACTTTATCGACCCAATAATATCATATTTGGTAATAATGTGGTGTCTCCCATTTCCTAAATCAATGAGTACCGCTTCATTTTCTTTGGTAAATAATTTAGAAACTTTTTCTATTGGCGTACCTAATTTCACAATCGGATAGGGTTGCCCCATGATTTCTCTAATAGGTCTTTCTGCTGAATTTTTGTCATGCACATAACTTTGGAACAAGTCACTTTCATCAACAGAACCAACGAATCCCGTAACATCAATAACCGGAATTTGAGAAATTTTGTATTTACGCATTCTTTCGATAGCGTGTGAAACTAATTCTTCCGTACGAACTACAATCAATGGTTTATCGATATGGTCTTTGATAACGTCTTCTGCTTTTGTAATTTCTTCGTCCAGAAAACCGCGTTCGCGCATCCAATCGTCATTGTACATTTTACCTACATAACGACTTCCAGAATCGTGAAATAATACCACAACAACATCTTCCGGTTTAAAATGCTCTTTGAGTTGCAACAATCCTTTTACGGCTGCACCTGCTGAATTCCCAACAAATATTCCTTCTTCAAGTGCTATTTTACGGGTATAAACGGCGGCGTCTTTATCCGTTACTTTTGTGAATCCATCTATTAAAGAGAAATCAACATTTTTTGGCAATATGTCTTCACCGATTCCTTCAGTGATATAGGAATAGATTTCATTTTCATCGAAAATACCTGTTTCATGGTATTTTTTAAACACAGAACCATAGGTATCAATTCCCCAGATTTTAATATTCGGATTTTTCTCTTTCAAATATTTCCCAACTCCTGAAATTGTTCCTCCAGTACCAACTCCAGAAACAAAATGTGTAATTTTACCTCCCGTTTGCTCCCAAATTTCTGGACCCGTTTGCTCGTAATGTGCAATCGCATTTGAAGGATTATCGTATTGATTCACATACCAGGAATTAGATGTTTCTTCCGCTAATCTTTTGGAAACTGAATAATACGATCGTGGATCTGTAGGCTCTACATCAGTAGGACAAACTACCACTTTAGCACCTACTGCACGAAGGATGTCCATCTTTTCTTTGGACTGTTTATCTGAAATCACACAAATCAGCTTGTAGCCTTTTATGATGGCTACCAATGCCAATCCCATTCCTGTATTACCTGAAGTTCCTTCAATAATGGTTCCGCCCGGTTTTAATCTTCCATCAGCTTCGGCATCTTCAATCATTTTTACTGCCATTCTATCCTTTACAGAATTTCCTGGGTTGAAAGTTTCCACCTTAGCAAGTACCAAAGCATCTACTTCTGCAGTTACTTTATTCAGTTTTACCAAGGGTGTATTTCCTATTGTGCCTAATATATTTTCTGCGTAGCGCATTTTTCGTGAATTTAAGATTGTGATTTGTTGTAAATACTGGTGCAAAGATAGTATTTTGTTATAAAATATTCTTGTTTACGGAATTTTGCGTTCGTGATAAAAGCGGCATCCTTTACTTGCTTCCTTTAAGCGAGTAAAGATATAGCGGATAGCACGATAAAACGCCCAAAAAAGAGCATTTAAAGCCTAAACTATTTGTCGCAAATTAATTAAAGAAGTTCCAAATTAAACCGAATCGAATGGTGAAATCACGCGATGGATTATTTGGTGAAGCATAAAAATTATTACCAGTAAGAGAAGAGTTAAAATGCTCTGCTTTGAAATAAATCCGGGTTCTTTGGATTTTTGCGTTTATAAAAAAATCAAAATTTGGATGGTTTCCAATTTGTTTTTCGTTTTGCACAAAAAACTCTCCAATAACCGGATTATAATCGTTTGCATAATAGGTCGTAAAATAATTTAGCACTATTCCTGTTTGCAAAAACAAAGCACGTTTGAATAAATAATTGGAATAATAAAATGTGTTTCTTGTGACAATTTCCGGAACATTTAAAATTGCATCTTGTTGATCCACTTTTTGATATAGAATGGTGTTATCTAAAGCAAATTTTCCGAATTTTAATTCTCTACTTACTTTTACAGACAAGTAATTTATTGTCCCATCATACTGTGACGGCGCCACTATTTGTGTTTTTGCCAGTGTTTGTTCAGAATTTGACACATTATTAAAATACAGATGATCTTTTAAAACCGAAAATTGCAGTTCCGCATCAACCCATGGAGTAATCGCATTAGCACTAATTGAATTTATTTTTTCGTTCTTAAAATCATTTGACCAGTTGTATTGCACATAGCTACTCTGATGCAAATTATAATTATTATTTGGCAGTTTGTTTATGTTTTGGTACCGAAATGAGAATTGTGTTTCATCATTAAGATCATATTCTAATTTAGCATCTAGATTTGATAACGATTGTGCCGTTACAGCTCTTGAGTATAAAAATTTACCATTCCATTTACTTTGTCGGTATTCATATTGACCACCAACACTATTAATTTCCTGACTGAATGAGCTAGGAATTGTTTTATCATCAAAAATTAATATCTGATTGTAATGATAATTCGATCTAAAATCATCTGCAAAAAATTGAAATTTTCCTAAAGTGGTGTTCTCATAAACTAGCCCTACTCTATTGTACATTTTGTTATAACGGGTTTGATCATTTATCCCGCTGTCCTGGAATGAATCTCCAAAACGATATACTGTCTCAGTACCAACGATAGATGGAACAGTAGCCTGGTTGTATTCAAAAAATTTATTTTCATAATTGAACTGATGGGTTAAATACAGGTTATTATCACCCTTTTCTGAATTTATTCTAAAATTATGATCCAGAAATATTCTTTTTCCTTTTAGAAATGACTTCGCGTCTGAAAAATAAACTTCAAATCTTTGGCGATTATTATAGTTGGGATCTTCACTTTCAAAATCTTCTATTGTTGTTATCCCTCCATTTTCCTCATTCAGAATATCTTGAAAAGTATAATGTGCTTTAGCAAAATAGCGCTTACTTTTGGTATTATAATTTGTAGTAAATCTAAAATTACCTGTACTGGATAACTGATTAATATATTCTCCTTCAGAACGCAACCCTTTGTATGCAATAGAAAAATTAAGATTCTCAGAAGTATTCAAGGTTATAAATGCATCTACAGATTGTCCTTTTCCAACAGTAGTTTTAAAATATAATTCGGTTACAGGAGTAGCTACAGAACTGTATTTTATTTGATTAGCCTCTAAAAAATTGAAATGTTTTGCTTTAAAACCAAATTCTGGATAGGGTGAAAAATCAGTCAAACTATACTGCAACGTATTATAGGTTTGTCCATCATTTGCAAAAGGTAAAAGTCCAAAAATATCTTTTCGCAAATAATTGTGACTGTATTCTTTTTGAATGGTAAGAGAGGTATCAATGTAAGTTGTATCGTTATCGATTGTAATAAATCGATACATGTCAATGGTGGCGATTTTTTCATTTTTCTTTTTAATAGAATCAGAACTATTGTACTTACTATTAAAATCTAAAATCTTTCTTGTTTTTTCTTGAGAAAGTACTATAAATGGAATTGCTATAAAATAGAATAAAAATAATTTTCTCATTGACAAATAATCTAATTAACCGATTGGAAACAAATTTATCAAGCAAAGGTAAATTATAAAAACCTATAAATAAAAAAACATCCAATGGAATTGGATGTTTTTTTATAATATGAAAAATCATACCCTCTATTTTTTTACAAACTTTAAGTTGATCGTTTTATCCGCGCTAGTAAATTTAATAAAATACATCCCAGAAGTCAAATCAGAAACTTTTATATTATTTTTTTGATCGTATTTAAAACTACGAATCACTTTACCTGTTAAATCATAAATCGCAATATCAGTTGGTGAGAAGGCGATTGGTAAATCAAAAAACAGAATTTCTTGAGTAGGATTAGGATACAATTTAATAGCATCATTTATTTCAAAATCAGAAGAAGTTAAATTCAAACTATCAAATCCCTCTCCTATCAGAGAAAAATCTTGAGTACTGCCAGACAAAGTTCCCTTATTTGTTACTTGAATTGTATAAGTTCCAACAGGAGCATTTTCAATAAATACTTTCTCTATGTTATCAACATTATTGTCAGAATTTTGAGTAGCTGCTATGTTTAGAGATGTAGGATCTAATTTCCATGGATAATAAATTTTACCACTATTATCGATTACTTTTAGATCTAAATTATTAACTAAATTTGTGGCTCTATTGTCTTCAGTTATAGGAGTAACTACAGCTCCAAAACCAACAGGATCAGTCCAAGCTATTGAAATCCCTAACGATCGTATACTAGAAACAGTAACTTGTTTAGTAAAGACGACCTTGTCATTCAATGTTGTTTCTAAAATTAATGAAGATTTACCGTTCGAACTTATCAATTTTGCCGCTTCTTTACCATTAGCTAAACCCCAACCATATTCATAATCTGGTCCTTTTGAAACACCTGCTTCATCCGCTGTGTGACATAATAACCCCCTGACAGTGGCTGCCTTCATAAATACATTATATAAATTATTATAATGCTGTTGCAACAATACTATTAATCCAGTAATTGCAGGAGCTGCCATTGAAGTACCACTTAAAGTCTCATATGTCGTATCTGTCAAAAAATTACAAGAATATACTCCAACACCTTTAGCGCTAATATCTGGTTTTATTCGTCCGTCATCAGTTGGGCCATAATTACTAAATGAACTCATTGTAATACTTGAAGGACCAGTGTACGATGGAACAGAATTTACAGCTGCTACTACAATAGTGTTTTTAGAAACTGCGCTCCCGGTAAGCATGTCAAAACCACCTTTAGCATTTATTTGTGGATGCGAACTATTTCTTGAATTTCCTGCTGCAATAACAATTTGATAATAAGGGAATACTTCAGAAATTTTATCAAAATCAGCTGAAGTTTGATCATAATAACCAAATCTAGAAGCCTGAAAAGAATTTGAAATACCATAACCGTATGAATGATTTGATACTAAATATCCTTCAGCTCCAAAAGTTGTCATTTCTTCAACATCACTATCCCAAAAATAAGTTTTTGCATTAGCTTGATAAGCAAAACCTCTTGCTCTAGCAACAAAACCTTTAGCACAAATGGTACCCGTAACATGCGTAGAATGAGCACTAAAAGAAGATGCCCCATCACCGAATTGTATCTTTGATCCTGATAATTCCTGATGTGTTTCCCTAACTTTTCCCCCGTCCCAAACTCCAGCAGTAATACCAGAACCAGTTAGATTAAGTCCTAAATCACCATTTGGCTGTAAAGAATTTGCACGAATAGTTACTATAGACTCATCATTTTCAATAGTATAAAAAAAGGGCAGACCATCATAAATACGTTGAAGAGAATTCGTCTCTACATCTATCAACCTATACTTAAGTTTATAGGCTTTTATTTTATTTTTTTGTTCTTTTTGAGATTCTATTAAATGAACTATAAAATTATTAATCTTTTCTTTGTTGTAAGATTGTTTAATCTTATTACGTTCTTGTAGATTTTGAGCTATGGATAGTTGAAATATAAATATACAAAATAATATTTTTTTCATTTTACAAAAATTAGTAATTAATTTAGATGATGAAGTGGTTTTAACAATCAATACAAAAATAAAAAACCTCCCAAATGATTAAAAAAGGGAGGTTGTATTAAATTGTTCGTATTTACTTAACTAGTAACCTGGATTTTGTTGTAAGTTACTATTCAAATCTCTTTCAGATTGTGGAATAGGAAGTTGCCATAAGAAGTTACCTGCAGGAATAGTCAAAGCGTTAGTTTCTACTTTTTGACCCGTTCCATCTGCTAAATCTCCTTCGACAGCATTTCTTACCATTGATAAACCTAGTCTTTTTAGTGTAAAGAAACGGTCCATTTCAAATGCTAACTCTAACCTTCTTTCTAAAAGAATAGCATTTAACAATGCCACACCTGTCTCACCTCCACTAACAAACGGTAAATATCTTTGAGAACGTACCGCATTTAGGAAAGCTAAACCACCACCATTAATTCTGTACTGTGCTTCAGCCATATTTAAATATACTTCCTCTAAACGTATAACTTTAATATCTACAATAGCAGGGTTTCCTGTTAATCTACCGTCGTACTTAATTACGTGATTCTGCATTTTACCGTTGTAAGCACTAGTTTTCATGTAAGCAGCTTTTCTAATATCAGTAGTACTGAACAAGTCAGCGAAACTTTTAGGAACTACATACTCTGAACGAATACCACCAGTTACAGTTTGAGAAAAAACAACTCCAGGAGTAACTCCATCAACTTGATCAATTCTCAATTTGAATAAAACTCCAGAAGAGTTTGCGTCATCCCATAAACCAACCATGTTAGCTCTAGGGCAAACAGTATTTCCAGCTATAGCAAGATTACCGTAAGTAATTACATTTGGATAATCCCCAAGGTATAAATATACTCTAGATAATAAAGCGTACACAGAAGCCTTAGTTGCTTTACCTTGAGCCAAAGTGTTAGTTGCACCTATTTTGTCCTTAGCAATTAATAAATCAGCTAAAATTTTTCCATAAGTATCTGCAACAGTTGGTCTACTGTTTTTAGCAAAAGGATCAACTGTATCTAGATAATACATTCCTAAAGAAGCATTAGCATCTGCTGATTGAGTAGGAATCTTAGAATAGATTCTAACTAGATCAAACATGTTTAACGCTCTAATAAAACGTGCTTGGCCTTCGATATTATCTCTAACTGCATCCTGAGGAACCACATCTAGGTTATTAATTACTCTGCTTGCAGCAACAGCAGCTCTGTTAGCACTGTTAAAGTAATCAAAGTGAGTACTATTAGGTACTGAAAGCAATCTAAAACCATTAGCGTTAGATTGACGTCCTTCTTGATTCAGTATCAAGTTGTCTGTCATGATCTCTGAATCGATTACAAATTCAGATCCGTAACCGCCAGCACCACCAGCCTTAATCATGTATGCATAAGCACCGGTAACTGCATTTTCAAAATCACCTATATTACGCAATACAATAGATTCACTAACCGCATTGTATGGCGCGAAGGTTATATCTTTATCATCGCAAGAATTCAATGCGATGGACAAAGCAAAAAGGTATATTATTTTTTTCATAATTCTTTAATTATAAATTAATTGATAGTCCAAAAAGGAATGATTGTACTGTAGGGTAAGAATACAAAGCAAATTGACCAGGTACTAATAAACCTGTTTGGCTCTCTGCACTACCGATACCTACTTCTGGATCACCATTAAACTTAGTCCATGTGAACAAGTTTTGCATTTGAACATAAAATCTAATATCGTCTACTGGTAAATTATTAAACGCTTTTTTAGTGAATTTATATCCAACATTAAGGTTTCTAAATCTAATAAAACTTGCATCTTCTAAATAACGATCTGATTCCACGTTAGAATTGATTCCAGATATTTGTCTAGGAACAGGTCTAGAAGCAGTAGTATTAGAAGAAGTCCAATAATCAAAAGCATTCACTGCTTGATTTCTTGTAGGCGCATTACCGTCCGCATTCATGTTAGACCACATGTAGTTATAAGTGTAATTTCCTTGCTTGAATACAAAATCAGTAGAAAGATCAAATCCTTTGTAAGCAAATTGCATTCCAAAACCACCTTCATATTTTGCATAAGGAGTTTTTCCTGTAAATACTCTGTCTCCAGCACTATATACATCTGTAGTAGTACCATCTAACTTTGTGTACAAAGCGTGACCATTTGCAGGGTCTACACCAGCATAATTAACCAAGAAGAAATCATCAGGAGAATGACCAACTTTATTCCATGTTAAACCACGAGAAAGTTGGTTATTAGGGTCTCCAGGACGGTTTAGTGTATTAATTTTTCTATCAAAAACTGCTGCATTTACATAAAATGACAATGTAGTACTTGCACTTTTAATTGCAAAAGCTTTCAATTCAACCTCTGCACCTTTAGAGGTCCAGTCTCCTGCATTAATTTGAGTTCCAAACGCAGCACCATCAGTTGTATTATCGCTATAGATGAAATCTTTTCTTACATCTTTAAACACTGAAGAGCTAAAAGTTAACCAGTTGTTAAAAAGTGCAGATTCAAGACCAATTTCAGATTTTCTCGCTTTTTCAAACTTTAAGTTAGGATTTCCTACAGTTGAATTTGTCAATATTGTACCAATACCTCCACCGTAAGGTGACGTTGAGAACAAGTTTTGAGCATCATAACTACCAATACCATTAGTAGAATTTAATTCACCGTAAGAAGCTCTTAATTTTAAGTTATTAAGCCATTTCACATTACTCATGAAAGACTCACGAGTTACATTCCACCCAATAGAAGCTCCTTTTGCAAATTCATATTTATTGTTTGCACCTAAAACAGATGAACCATCTCTTCTTCCGTACAATGACACTAAATACTTACCATCAAAGTCGTAATTAATATTCCCGAACATACTTACTTGAGCATTTTCCGTTCTTCCTGTAGAAGGAACACCTACTACTGCAGTACCTGCTGTAGGTAAATCTCCATTCACATATCCTTTTCTAGTTAAAGAATATGATCTAAAGTTAGACTTGAAATATTCGTATAAAACAGTAGCATCAAAATTATGCTTATTATTTATACTATACTTATACGTCAAACTGTTTGTTAACTGATACTCTAGAGCGTCCGAACCATTATCCGTTTTTGAACCTCTTGCTGCTGGATCCCCAACAATTAAATCCAAGAAAGAGCCTGGTTTAGTAAATGACTCTCTCTGATAACGCTCATAATTCATGTTCATTTGCGTTTTGAATTTCAAATCTTTTACAATACCAATTTCAACATACGGACGACCGTATAATCTGAAAAAACGACGTTGCTCTGTATTATTAATGATAGCCTCTTGAATAGGAAAACCAGCTGCTAAATTTGTATTAAAAGTAGGATTACCTAACACATCATTAATGATATTTCCATTTGCATCTCTCGCATAAAAAGGCTCATATGGGTTGTAATCATACATCGCTCTAATTGGACTTTGTGCATTATTACGGTCTCTTGAATCATTGAATTTCTCGTAAGATCCACCAATGTTAAATCCAAACTTCACACTTTCGTTCGCTTTATATTCGCTATTGTATCTTGCTGTTATTCTATTAAACCCTTTCAACTTATCGATAATACCGGTATCTTCCGTATATCCTACTGACATATAGTTAGTAAACTGATCGTTACCTCCCGAATAAGAGAAGTTATTATTTTGAATAAAACCTTTTCTAAGCAAGTCATCTTGCCAGTTGTGATTGTACGATCTTAACAAAGCAACTTGTGCAGGTGTTTTACCGATTGACCCTCCTACACCGATTAAACCTTCATATCTAATTTTATCATCCGCGTTCATCATAGTAAACGGATCCTTTATTTTTTGAGAAAAACCAATTGTGTTATTAAATGTAAATTTAGCTTTTGCATTCTTACCTTTCTTGGTGGTAATCACAATAACTCCATTTCCTCCACGTACTCCGTAGATAGCTGCAGAAGCACCATCTTTAAGAACTGACACTGACTCAACATCATTAGCACTCAAAGCAGAAGCTTCAGTTCCGCTAACAAATGCACCATCTACTACGTAAATTGCCTGAGCCGAACCACCCGTAATACTTACTGCTCCACGAACAGTAACAAACGCTGCAGCACCTGGTTTTCCGTTAGCACCAGTAACCTGTACACCTGCCGCCTGACCTTGTAATGCATTTTGAATCGTCAATGCAGGAGACTGCTTTTCAATTTCCTCAGCTGATACCGTAGAAATAGAAGAAGATAGTTTTTTAGAATCTCTAGAGAAGTATCCTAAATTTGTCTGAACGATTACCTCATTTAAACTTACTCCATCTTTCATTGTAACATTCACTGTATTTGATGCTCCAACAGTTTTTGTGGTTTCAGTCATCCCAACAAAAGAAAAAACTAAAACATCTCCAGTTTTCGCTTTGATCGAATACTTACCATCGAAATCGGTCTGCACCCCTGTCTTCGTACCTTTTATTAAAACATTAACACCTGGTAAAGGTCCAGTGGCATCGGTAACAACACCTGCCACTGTCTTCTCTTGCGCAAATGCAAATTGCATTGACAATGCCAATAGCAATGAAAAAATCCATTTGAATTTTGATCTCATATTAATTTGTTTTGAATTAGTTATTTCACAAAAATCATAATAAAATCTTAAAAAAACAAATTTATTTCATAAATAACGAAATTAACATTTGTTAAAATTTCTACTCGAAAAAAATAGATTAACTCATCATTCATCTTATTTATCATCAATTATTTACTGATAGTTATACATAAAACTATATTTTTGCCAAAATCACTTTTAATGCTAAACCTATTTTTTTTAACACCAAATTTAGAAACCGGAACTGACGAAGCCGGCCGAGGCTGTCTTGCCGGACCGGTTACTGCCGCTGCTGTAATATTGCCATTTGATTTTCAAAATGATATTTTAAATGACAGCAAGCAGTTATCTGAAAAAGCCAGAGAAAAATTAAAACCTTTAATAGAACAACAAGCCGTTACGTTTGCAGTAACACATCTTGAACCTTTGATAATTGACGAAATAAACATTCTGAATGCCTCTATAAAAGCAATGCAGGAAAGTATTCTAAAACTGGATCCAAGACCTGAATCTATTATTGTAGATGGAAATAGTCCTTTAATTCCTAAAGGAGGAATTAAAAATCGAGGAGGAAAGATCTTTACAGCTGCTGAAATCGAAATCCTAAATTCGATTCCGAGTGCCAGTATCATAAAAGGAGATGCAAAATTTATGAGTATTGCTGCCGCTTCTGTGTTAGCAAAAACGTATAGAGATGAATACATGAACCGAATTCATGAGGAATTCCCGATGTACAATTGGAAACAAAACAAAGGATATCCTACCAAAGAACACAGGGAAGCGATACGAAAATATGGCGTGACTAAATACCACCGAATGACATTTCGATTGTTACCAGAGCAGTATTCTTTTGATTTTTGAATAAAGATTAACGATTTTTGATTTCAGATTTAAAGGAAATCGATTACATTAAAAATTGTTTTTTTTTTAATATTCAATAATAATGAAATTCATAAGTCTGACACAAATCTGAAATCAAAAATCGTTAATCTAAAATCTTCAATCGAACTTAGCTTCAAACAAATCTGCAAAATGTTTCAGGATTTTTTCTTTCACTTCTGCTTCGTTTACTTTTTCAACTCCAAGCTCTACGTTTAATGAAGTTACAGCTTTACCGCGGATCCCACACGGAATGATATTATCAAAATAACCCAAATCAGCATTTACGTTTAAAGCAAATCCATGCATGGTTACCCAACGGGAAGCACGAACGCCCATAGCACAAATTTTTCTGGCAAATGGAGTTCCTGCACCCAACCAAACACCGGTTTCACCTTCGCTTCTACCGCAAACGATTCCATATTCCTGAAGGGTAAGAATAATGGCTTCTTCCAGAAGACGCAAGTATTTATGAATATCCGTAAAGAAATTTTCTAAGTCTATAATTGGATAGCCTACAATTTGTCCCGGTCCGTGATACGTAATATCACCACCACGATTGATTTTATAAAAAGTAGCTCCTTTGGCTTCCAGTTGTTTTTCAGATAAAAGCAAATTACTCAAATCACCACTTTTACCTAATGTATAAACATGTGGATGCTCCACAAAAAGAAAGTAATTTGGAGTTTCTAATTCGAGTTCTTCTCTGCGATTTCGAATTTTCAAGTCAACGATTCCTTTGAACAATTCCTCTTGGTATTCCCAAGTTTCTTTGTAATCTTTAGTCCCTAAATCTTGAAGTTGGATGGTTTTATTCATTTGTCATTGCGAGGAACGAAGCAATCCTATTTCGTTCACTTATTTTTGAATGACAAAGGTACAAAGTTTTTAAGAGAAGTTACAGTCAAGAAAAACTTCCAATGAAGTTACTCTAAAATAACTTCCAGATTAGTACTCTCCGGATTTACCAAAAAATCCATTATTAAAAATTGCAATTCCAATGATTTTTTGTCCACACTGATTTTTGCTTTTGTATTTGACACTGTCTTTATTTTTCTGGGAAAATGATACTTTAAAACATAAAGCTGCGTGATTTTAGATTTAGAAATTTGAGTTTTGTATCCTTCAATTTTATCCTGCTGTTTTTTTAGCTCAACTGCATCTGTAATTTCCACTGTCCTTTTAAAAAGACTTCCGTCAAAAGTGTAGCTGACTGAATAATAATGCTCTTCGGCAACCAATGCATAATTATTTTCTATATCATCTGCATATTCTTCGGTTTTGTATAAATCCGCAACTTCCTCTATTGTATTAAAATTTTGACTGATTGTTGTTCGAAATTCTTTCTCGTAAGAACTTTTCTTGATGTGAACGTTAACGGTTGCATATTTTTGAAAAATAGCTTTTTCGGATGCTGGAAGTTTTGAAAATGTTTCCGAATATTTCGTTATAAAATCCTTGAAAACGTAAGTTGTATCCTCGAATTTTTCTTCTTTCGAATAATTTTCACCCGCTACTTGCATATAACTGTGTTCGTCTCGAAGTGATTCGGTTTCTATTTTCCCCGTTCCGTCCTGATTTAAATGGATGGTTTCGGTGATTTGACAACTTGTAGCGAGTAATCCTAAAAACAACAAAGCGTAAATTTTATTTTTCAATTTCTATAATTTTGAATCGTGATTTTCACCAAATGTAAATTAAGAACTACAATCCCTAGCCCAGAGTACAGTGAAAATCCTTTTTATTTTTACTTTAAAAATAAAAAGATTGTAGCGCAAAGCTGGAAATAGCTCCAAAAAACGGTTAGCACTTTGCTACTTTGCTACTTATACAGTATCTTTGCGCTCTTAAAATCAGAATAAAATGGCATTATCCGAACAAGAAACTCTACGTAGAGAAGCACTTACAGAATTACGCAATTTAGGCATCGAACCTTATCCTGCAGCCGAATTTATCACAACAGCATATTCCAGCGAAATCCTTGCTGATTTCGAGAAATACGAAGGAAAAGAGGTTGTCTTAGCAGGTCGTTTGATGGGTAAACGTATCATGGGAAAGGCCTCATTTGCGGAATTGAAAGATGCTGAAGGACGCATTCAAGTATATGTTTCTAGAGATGATATTTCGACTGATGAGGAGAAAACGATGTACAATGTAGTTTTCAAAAAACTATTGGACATTGGAGATTTTATTGGGGTTCGTGGAACAGTTTTTAAAACGCAAGTAGGTGAAATCTCGGTTCATGTTTATGGATTGACGGTTTTGGCGAAAGCCTTAAAACCACTTCCAGTAGTAAAAACGGATGCTGATGGAAAAACACACGATGCTTTTGCTGATCCAGAACAAAGATACCGTCGTCGTTACGTGGATTTGACCGTGAACGATCACGTGAAACAAACCTTTATCAAAAGAACTAAATTGTTTAATGCGATGCGTTCTTTCTTTAACGATAAAGGTTATTTAGAGGTAGAAACGCCTGTCCTGCAACCGATTCCCGGTGGAGCTGCAGCGCGCCCTTTTATCACGCACCACAACTCGCTTGACATCCCGCTTTATATGCGTATTGCAAACGAATTGTACTTAAAAAGATTAATTGTTGGTGGTTTTGAAGGGGTTTATGAGTTTTCAAAAAACTTCCGTAATGAAGGGATGGACCGTACACACAACCCGGAATTTACCGCCATGGAAATATATGTAGCCTACAAAGACTACAACTGGATGATGAAATTTGCCGAAGACCTTTTGGAACATTGCGCAATTGCCGTAAATGGAAGTTCAGAAGTAATTTTTGGGGAACATACCATCAATTTTAAAGCGCCTTATGCTCGCGTTACAATGACGGACTCCATCAAACATTTTACAGGATTTGATATTTCAGGAAAAAGTGAAACAGAGTTATTTGACGCTGCCAGAGGAATGGGAATTGACGTGGATAAAACCATGGGGAAAGGAAAACTGATTGATGAAATCTTTGGCGCTAAATGCGAAGGAAATTATATTCAGCCTACTTACATCACGGATTATCCAAAAGAAATGTCTCCGCTTTGTAAACAACACCGTGACAACCCGGAATTGACAGAGCGTTTTGAGCTAATGATTTGCGGTAAAGAAGTTGCAAACGCCTATTCTGAATTGAATGACCCAATTGACCAAAGAGAACGTTTTGAAGACCAAATGAGATTGGCTGAAAAAGGAGATGATGAAGCTACCGGAACTATTGATGAGGATTTCTTGAGAGCTTTAGAATACGGAATGCCTCCAACATCTGGAATGGGAATTGGAATGGACCGATTGATTATGTATTTGACAAATAATGCTTCTATTCAAGAAGTATTGTTGTTCCCACAAATGCGACCAGAGAAAACTCAAGTTAAAATTGAACTGGAAGAGGATGAGAAATTAATTGTCTCGCTATTACAAGGAAATGAAAACCAAATGGATTTTGGTCTTTTAAAAATAAAATCGGAATTGAGCGGTAAAAAATGGGACAAAGCCATGAAAAATTTATCTTCTTTAGGATTGACTGAAGTTGTCGTTAATGGCGATAGCAAAGCGTGTCGACTGAAAGAATAATTTTATTCGATAAAATATATTTATAAAAAAAGGAGTTTCAATCGAAACTCCTTTTTCTATTTTACAAACTGTAATTCAAATTGATACTCCAACGATAATTAGCTTCTACATTGCCACCCGTAAGGTTTTGATTGATAGGTAACATGGCATTGGCTCCAAAAGAAAGTCTTTCCTTCCCTACTTCTAAACCAATTTTCCCGAAAAGAATATCTCCATTTGTGTTTTTCAATTTTTGATTGTGCTGATAATTGCTTTCATAGACTTCGCCCGCAAAACCAAGTTGTGGAACTATAGAAAAGCTATTTTTCTCGTATAAATAGAAAAAAGTTCCTGCATAATTCAACTGATTTCCAAAAC
Source organism: Flavobacterium sp. GT3P67 (assembly GCF_004349155.1). Taxonomy (NCBI): domain Bacteria; kingdom Pseudomonadati; phylum Bacteroidota; class Flavobacteriia; order Flavobacteriales; family Flavobacteriaceae; genus Flavobacterium; species Flavobacterium sp. GT3P67. The sequence continues at coordinate 189,440 of NZ_SMLF01000002.1, read as the reverse complement.
GGTAGTTCTTTTGATTTTCGGTTTTTATCACATAATTTAGCATGAAATTCAAACCAAACTGCTTTCTTTTAACGACATATTCGGTAGCCAAAAGATAATCCCAACTTCCCGTTCCTACCTGAAAACTTGGATTTATACTTCCGGAATTAGCTTCGTTAAATTTTCCCGTTGGCGCTTTTATCCCACCTCCTAATTGCAACGTATGCACCAAAAAAGTACTGTCTTTGTGGGTTTGATACAAACGATACATCGCCAAAACCGTAATATCACCAATTCCATTTATACTTTTATTGCCTGTTGCCGTTTCTCTCTCATGAAAATGATACGGAATTAAAGCCGAAACCTGAACAGTCTCGCTAACTGGAATTCTGCCCCAAGCCTGAACGGTGTTGAAATTTTCCTTGTACCAAGGCGAATTGCTGTACAAACCATCCATGGATTTGTACTGTTGATTGAAATACCGTATCCCGACAAAATTAGAATTTAACATCGATGTAAATCCCATGCTTCCACCGCTGGCTGAGCAACCGCAAGCATCACAAAAATCCTCTTCTTCAAGAAACGAATGGTATTTTACAAATGGATTAACAGTGTTTAAACTGTCTTTTTCGGTGGCGTTTGCCAATTGAAAAAGCAGCAGAAATAGTAGTGCGTATTTTTTCATATTTGTTGTTTTTAGCCCTGATGGAAACGGAAAGCCCAGAGCGAAAAAGCTTGTTTTCCTTGTCCTGAAAAAGCGACCAAAGGAAGCCCTTTTCAGAACTTAGAAAAACGGCTTTTTTCGCGAGGACTTGTAGTGTACAGCAGGAAATAGCTTCGGAAATTAATATTCGGAAAAACGTTTATCCGTTAGATATTGCGTGTCCGTCAATGTTTTTAGAAAAGCGATTATTTTTATTTTTTCATTTGTTGTTAAAGGAATGCCGAGTGACCCGTTTTTATATAAAATTGGGTCTAAAGTAGCTGAATTCACTACTCCGGAATTGTAATGCTCTATGACGGCTTCCAGCGTAAATAGCCGTCCATCATGCATATAAGGCGCCGTTTTTTCTATGTTTCTAAGACTTGGTACTTTAAATTTGTACTTGTCCTGAGGTAGCTCAGTTACACGAAAACGACCGACATCATCGATAGCAGGATTCACTTGCAAACCGTTATTTCTGAAAGAATTATCAGTAAACAAATCCGTAGCGTGACAGCTGGCACATTTTTGATTAAAAATTGCGTATCCATCTCTTTCGTCTTGGGTTAGTGTTCCGCCAGATTCGTTGCGGCGGTACTTGTCAAAACGGGAATTCGAGGACGTGACCATAACCATAAATTGTCCCAAGGCTTTGAGCATGTTTTCGGAATTGATTTGTCCATCGGTGAAAGCATTTTTAAATAGCTTTTGGTACGCTGGATCGTCTTTCATCATAGTGATGGCATTCGCAAAATCGCCATTCATTTCAATGGGACTCGTAAACGGAATAATAGGCTGCAGATCTAAATGTGTCGTTGCTCCATCATACATAAAAGTGGTTTGATAAGCCAAATTCTGAATTGGTGGCGTGTTTCGTGTTCCAATAGCGTCATCAACACCATGACTAAAAGTGTGTCCATGATGCGTAAAAGCGTCTTCCTGAATGTGACAAAATCCGCAGGAAACAATTCCATCCGAAGCCAAACGCCCGTCATAAAAAAGCTTTTTTCCGAGTTCGAATCCTTTTTCTGTTGGTGGATTATTTGCTAAATCATACGCCAAAACCGGAAAATTAGACGGCACTTGAAAGTCTAATGGAAGATTCTGATATTCCTCGGCATTATCATTAGAGCAAGACCACAGCAACGGCAAAATGAGCAACAGTATATATTGTGCTTTCATTTTTTATATTTTTATAAAAAGCGGTCAGGCAAAAAACCAACCGCTATTGCATTAAAATTTAGTCGTTATGCACATGGTCTATTGTAAACATAGAGGAAACATTAGCAGTAACCAATGCTAATTTAGCCCCGCCCATAACAGTTGCGGCTTCTGAAAGACTGATTTTATTGGCACCATCAATAAGCTGAGACAAGTCGGCCATAATGTGAACCTGAGGTGTAATTGTAGTTCTTACCAAAGCAATTTTAGGAAAATCTAGCGTCACTTCGGTGTAATTATAATCTGTTCCAGTTTGTCCGGTGTGCACTTTAAATTGTTTTGCTGTTGACACAGTGGATGAAGTAAAAGTTCCTTCGAAAGCCACAAACTTATAGCCGGCACTCCATGACCACATCATTCCTGCGGTTTGGGCTTTCGCCAAAAAGTCCCCTTGACCGGTTGCTCCCGCTTCCCATTGCGTTTTATCAACTCCTATTCCGTATTTTACTTTAGTATAATTTCCTGCAGGAATATTGGAAAGATTCAATACTAATGTTGCAGGCGTTGCTTCATCCACGATAAAATAGCTTTGGCTTTTTGGATAGGTAAAGGTTGTCCCATCTTCTTTTGTCAAGACAATGTTACTCACAATATACATCGCTTTCGAAACAGCAACAACCTCAGCATTAGAATTTGTATAATTAGTATTCATGGCAAAATCAGCCGTTTTATAGGTATTGTCAAATTCTAATTTAAGGTTTCCTTCACCAGTAATCGCTTCATTATCATCATTTGAACAAGAAAACATTGTTATGGCAATAGCTAGTACAGCTAGTATATTTTTTAATTGAAATTTCATTTCTTTAGTTTTTTTATTTTAAATTTAGGTATTGATTTGCATGCCTTTTTTGGACGATTTTTTTCCAAAAAAAGCAAACAGAATCTCATCCGTTGCATAAAACAGACAAGAAAAGCACACTACGTGCATAAAAATTTAAGAAATGAAAGGGGGTGGATGAAATACTGAAGCACTATTCAAGTGAAAGTATAAATTAGAATAGTATGAGTTTATTTTTTCTTTGTTACCAAAACAAACGGGTGTAATTACGAAAGATTTGATTTCCTCAAAAATGAGTACGTCAAGTATTTGAGAAGTTCCTTTTTTATTGGAAGAAAGAGGCTTTTCAGCATCAGAAGCTTTAGCCAATTCTTTCATCAAATGACATTTTCCGTTACATTGCATTTTAGGTTTGTCCTTATTGATACAAAGTACTTTCGAAATATATTCATAATTCACGACATACTCTAAAACCGGTAGAATTGGCTTTACAAGCATGATTAATACAATTATGAATACGATTTTTTTCACGGTGCGAATTTACTAAATCATTAGGTCATAAAAAATGTTTTAAATAGAATAATCTTGTTTACCAAATTCAAAATAAAGTATTGTCATCCAAAATAATTTAAATAAATAACATCAAAAAGTTGAAAAATTAAACTTTATAAAAACTAATAAATATCATGTTTTAGCAACAATAAAAGCTACTTTTTTGGTATTTTCTATACAAAAATAGCTACTACAAATATTCATTTACTATTAAATCCAAACGATAATTTTTTGTTAACGATTAAACTTTTTATGACTATTCTTGTCCTATATGCATAAAACTTAAAACAATACAAATGAAAAAATTATTTATCACTGCATTATTAGTTGTCGGAATGACAAGCTTTGCACAAGAAAAAAAAGCAAGACCAGAGCGCACCCAAATGGAGCAATTGACACCTGAGCAAAGAAATCAATTGCAGTTAAAAAAAATGACTCTGGAATTAGATTTGAATGCTTCACAACAAAAAGAAATGAGTACAATCATTGCAGAACAAAGTGCCAAAAGAGAAGCTAGAATGGCAGAACGAAAAGCAACTAAAGATTCGGCTAAAAAACTAACTTCTGACGAACTTTTTGCTAAAAAAAACAAAATGTTAGACGAACAAATTGTTATGAAAGAAAGAATGAAAAAAATTCTTACATCAGAACAATATAAAAAATGGGATGACATGAAAGGAAAAAAACATCACGGAATAAAAAAAAGAATGATACATCATAAAGATAGAAAACCAGCAGAAATGGGTGATAAAAAATAATCCATTCACTTGAAATATTTCATCTTATTTCATAAAAAAAGCCCCAATTGGGGCTTTTTTTATTTAAAATGTTTTCGATACTTTATCTATAGCTCGAATGGTGAAATCTAAATCCTCATACGTTAATGCATCGGTTATAAACCATGTTTCATAAGCAGACGGCGCAATATAAATTCCTTCTTGCAATAATCCGTGAAAGAATTTCTTGAAGGTTTCATTATCGCCATTTGCAGCTGTTTGAAAGTCTACAACCGGAGCGGCATCAAAATGAACCGAAATCATAGATCCAATGCTGTTGATTGTAAATGCAACATCATTTGCTTTTAAAACTTTATCAATTCCTGCAGCCAAATATGCTGTTTTCTCTTCTAATCTTTTAAAAATAGCACGATCAGCATCTAATGCTTGTAACATCGCTAATCCTGCTGCCATTGCCAATGGATTTCCTGACAATGTTCCTGCTTGATAAACGGGACCTAACGGAGCCAGATAATTCATAATTTCTGCACGGGCGGCAAAAGCACCAACAGGCAATCCTCCACCGATTACTTTCCCGAAGCAAACAATATCAGCAGTTATATTAAATAATTCCTGAACACCGCCTCTTGCGAGTCTGAATCCAGTCATCACCTCATCAAAAATCAATAGAATTCCGTTATCGGTACACAATTGGCGCAAGCCTTCCAAAAAGCCTTTATTTGGTGGAATACAGCCCATGTTCCCCGCAACAGGCTCCACGATTATGGCTGCAATTTCATTTTTATTCGCTTCAATTAAAGTGGCTACATTATCTAAATCATTGTATTTTGCAAGTAAAGTATCCTTTGCCGTTCCTGCTGTTACTCCCGGACTGTTTGGTGAACCAAAAGTAATTGCTCCACTTCCCGCTTGGATTAAAAACGAATCCGAATGACCATGGTAACAACCTGCAAATTTTATTATTTTGTCTCTTTTAGTAAATCCACGAGCCAGCCTTACAGCGCTCATACATGCTTCAGTACCTGAGTTTACAAATCTGATTTTATCGATATTCGGAACCATAGCAACAGCCAAAGCTGCAATTTGAGTTTCCAATTCTGTTGGCATCCCAAAAGAGGTTCCTAATTTTGCTTTCTCAATCACGGCTTGTACTACCGGTTCGTAAGCGTGTCCTAAAATCATTGGACCCCAAGAATTGATATAGTCAATCAAACGGTTTCCATCTTCATCATACAAATAAGCACCTTTAGCACTTTTGACAAAAATTGGAGTTCCACCCACTGCTTTAAAAGCTCTCACTGGTGAATTTACACCTCCCGGAATTACTTTTTCTGCTTCAGCAAAAAGCTGACTGCTTCTTTTATACAACATTTATGAATTATGAGTTATAGTTATTTTTTAATTATTTTACTACCAATCTCTGTCCAATCGATAATATACTGTCAGAAAGATTATTTTTTTGTTTTAAATCATCGACTTTTAAATCGAATTTTTTTGAAATGGAATAAAGCGTATCCCCTTTTTGAACAACGTATGAAAATAAGTCTTGACTGATTGTCTTTCTGGATTCTATAGTTAATTCCTCAACCATCTCTTTTTCATTAGACACATAATTAACATCTAAAACCTGATTGTCATACTCGTGCAAATTGTAGCGCTCAATATAAGAAATCAACTTATCTGGATATTTAGGATCTGTGGCATACCCTGCCGCTCTTAAGCCTTTTGCCCAAGCTTTATAATCGCCTTTTGAGAATCCGAATAGTTTAGAATACCTGCTTCTTCCCGTTAAAAATAAAGCGTGATCTTTGAATGATTCTGAAGGATTATCGTATTTTCTAAAGCATTCCTGATCAGCATCATCGTCGTGCTTAACGCTTTCTCCTGTCCATCCTGCATGACATTTTATTCCAAAATGATTATTAGCACTTATTGCTAAATCTCCTCTTCCTGCACCTGATTCTAAAATCCCCTGAGCTAAAATAATACTTGCGGGAATCCCATAATTCTTCATGTTTCCCATCGCAATTTCTTTAAATTTAGAAATATAAGATACGACAACATCATTTGTGACTACTGTTTTTGATGTTGAAACGATTACTTCTGTTTCACGATTACTTTGTTCTTTTTTTACAGGTTTTGCAACAGTTGTTTTTGCTGTATTAGAGCTTGACGCAGCTATTTTTTTAATCGTGCGAACGACTTCTGATTTTGGTTTTAAAGGAGATTTCTTTGTTACAATAACAGGTTTTGTGGCATTACAACCTATCAAAGTAATTATGGTAAGAAGCAGTAGGATTTTTTTAAACATAGATATCTATTGTTGGTAATTGTTTGTTTCTTAATTTCACATTCATTCCTTGAATTCCCTGAATTCCACCCGTATGAATTAGTAAAATTTTTGATTTGGCAGGAAAATAGTTTTTTTGAATTAAATCTATAACGCCAAAAACCATCTTTCCCGTATAAATAGGATCCAAGGGAATTTGATTTTCCTTGTAAAACTGATTGATAAATTCGATTAAGGCTTCATTTACTTTTCCGTAACCTCCAAAATGATACTCGGTAATTAACTCCCAGTTTTCATTTTGGGCAAAATTACGAATTTCCTCTTTCAAAAAATCACCTTTCAAAGCGGGAAATCCTAAAACTTTTTGGTGAGGCAAAACACTGTTAATAATTCCTGAAATGGTTCCGCCAGTTCCTATTGAGCAACAAATATAATCAAATTCAGCGTCTCCCGGAGTTAGAATCTCTTGACAACCTTTGATGGCTAACGCATTTGTCCCGCCTTCAGGTATTAGATAAAAGTCCCCAAATTGCTGTTTTAAGTTCTCTAAAAAAGAAAGTTCGCTTTTCAATCGGTACTTCTCCCTTGAAATAAATTCCAGTTGCATTCCGCAATTTTGAGCGAATGACAATGTGGGATTCTCCGATATTTTACTCCCTAACTCATCCCCACGAATAATTCCGATGGTTTTAAATCCTTTCTCTTTTCCTGCAAAAGCCACTGCCGCTATATGATTCGAAAAAGCACCTCCAAAAGTAAGCAGCGTTTCATAATGCTCCGTTTTTGCTTGCAGCAAATTGTATTTCAGCTTTCTGAATTTATTTCCGGAAACAAAAGGATGAATCAAATCTTCCCGTTTGATGGCTACTGAAATGGCGTTTGGAAACAGAGTTGTTAGATGTTGATTCAAGCTAAGTGATTTTGGCACAAAGGTAAAATTATATCTAATAAAAATGCAACCTCTAAAGATTGCATTTCGTTTCTTTTATATTCACTCTATTTTCTGATAATTATTTTTTGACCAACTTCATTTTTATCTTTAGTGGCTATTTTAACGATATAAATCCCATCACTAAGTCCCGAAGTAGAAAAAGTATAAGAGGAATTTGAACCTAAATCTTTTTTATTGAAAATTAATTTTCCGGCAACATCATATAAATTACAAGAAGCAAGATCCACTAATAAAGGATTACTAATTATTAGGTTTTTAGTGGTATTATTTTGATAAACCACAAAACTTTGACGTGATGTTTCGTCAAATCCTAAAGTAGTATTGTTTTTAAACGTAATTTCAAACTGTGCGTTGTTTACTCCTGCCGGCAATGTCAAATCATAAAAATCGTTTTTGATGTCATGATATAAATCAGTTGCTTTATCGTGTAAATAAACGGCATTGGTACCTGTGAAATTCAACATTCCTTTTACTGTAATCTTAAAATTGGCTTGATCAGTATTTTTAAAACCTATTGGAATTTTTTTATCAATATCAAAATTCACTGCGTTTATAAGATATTCTTCATCGTCTATTACAAAGTAAACATCGGCCGGACTATCATCACTGGAAGATATTGCATCCATTGCACGATCAACCCCATCAGTAGCTCCAGGAATAAATGCCAAAACAATTTGACGAATTCCTTGATTGTTCAATAAGGTATTAAATCGTATTTGCGGCGTTGGTGCAGTACTTACCGTTTTATAATCAAATCCGGATACTGATGCAATATCTGACATGTAAGTAGAAGTGGTCTTTGTTTTATTTGAATTTATATTTTTTTCAAATTGAGAATAATTCAAAACATCTTCTTTAACAAAAACCCTGTAGCTATTTTTCATTTCTACAGTTCCATTTACAAGTCCATCAATCATGAATCCTTGCCCAATAGGAGAAAAACGTCTTTCATAACTTCCTCCTGTACCGGAAGCCGATCCTTCATTTCCAGAACCATCGTACGAATAAAAAGTAGCCGGTACGTATATACCATTAGTAGTAATATCACCTGGAGAAAAAGCGCCATATCCGCCTTTGTAATTTGCAATGTAATGAGAATCAACTGTTCCATCCTGTTCCCAGAAATAAGCAATTCCGGTGCAATGTGTTTGTGCAATTAAAAAAGCAGATAAATCTATGGCAGATGGATAGGGATTTCCTGTCAATGTAAATTGCTCAAATGCAACTGGAATAGAAATAGTTCCATCATTTGGCTTACCTCTAAAATCATATCTCTGTTTGCCTCCAGGATTATTTTGAACTCCATTTACTGTAGTTAAATTAGTTCCTGAACTCCCTTTCATCGTAAATCCTTCTCCTGCATTTACACCTGAAGTTGCTCCTACCTGAATCCAATCTGAATAACTGGACGTGGCGGTTAACTTAAAAATCCAATAAGGTGCAATTGCAAATGGGCTGGCCGTCCCATTATAATTGTTCATTGCCAAAGGTGTTGAATTATTACTATTTGTCAAGTTTACAATATCTTTAAGCTGAGTAATTCCAAAAGCAGTGTTTCCTGCAGTTGCATTACTGCCTCCAACTGGAGAACACCAATAATCAAATTGAAAATTGTTTGTAGTTCCTTCTTGAAAAACAGATAAACTCCCAAGTCCTTTATTTGCTCCGGCTGACGTAGAACCTTGAACCAACTGGGCATCCTTCCTTAAATAGAAATTACTGTTGGCAGCATTTAACTCTAATTGCTGTTTTATAAAAACGACTTCGTTATTCGCAAAAACGTAACTATTAGGACTTATATACATCTGGGCATTGGCACCGTTCTGTAAAAAGAATCCAGTAACAATCAACAATGCTATTTTAAGTAATTTTGAATTCATAAGCTTGCTTATTAAATTTTCATCTAAAATCACATTTTTTTATGAGACATTTTATTTTAGTAATATTATTTTAATTATAAAAAATGAAATCTCTTGAACTTTAAAAAGGTCTAAAAAAAATATTCTTAATCAAGGATTTTAGTCAAAAAAATCTGTTTTGAGTTAATTTCACTAAAACTACAAAAAAACAGGATAGGAGTCAACATAAATGTCGACAAAAAGTATAAATAACCGACTAAATACATGTTTTTAATGTTTTAAATATGTTATTTCCTATAATTAAAAAATTAAGCAAAAATGATTAAATACTTCAGGATTTTAAATAAAAAGCATTTAACAACCTATAAGTTAATACTGTATAATTGTTTTAGGTCAATAAATACGAGACAGCAAAATGCAATCGAAGGTAACATCAAAATACATTAAGTTCTAAAATGGTTTTGACAAGCACTACTTATTTTTTAAGTATAAATATTTCACAAAACCTAAAAAGGGTCTGCTTTTTAGATATTCAAAATTAGATTCATTAGCGTAAGCTTCTCTTTCAAAACTGATATTACTATAGGCCAAATTGGTGTTTTTATACTGAAACAAGCGAACAAAATATTCTAACAGATACCAAGCAAAAAAAGGTAGTATTAAAAGCTCCAGTTGTTGCCGAAGATGAATTTTTTCATGGTTGATAAAAATAGCATTCTCTTTATCTATACCATATTTTACAAACACAAAAGGAAATACAGTTAGTCCGTGATAGCCTTTAGGAATTAAATATTTAGCAACAATCAGAAACATTCGCTATAAAATTTATAAATTTGTAATAATAAAATGGTTCTATTTAATGAAAAACTCAATCGTTTGAGTTGATTTCATGAATTTTACAATCGAATAATCCCAAATATGATTGACCAAAGTAATGAAAATAAATTAATAGAAGGCGAAGATTTCTATTACACACCTGAAGGCTATAAATGTTTTACTGAAAAACACCATTTAAAACGTGGTTATTGCTGTAAGAGTGGTTGTCGTCATTGTCCTTATGGATTTGATAAAAAAACAGGAACGAATAAAAAGTAAACAGTTTTCAGATAGCAGTTTACAGTATTCAATCACAAAATCAACTAACCCTAAAACATGGATAATCAATCATTAAAGTATAGGATTAAAATATACAAATCCTACCATAGATCGGATATCCGTTATCCATAGTCGTTTTTTTTATTGGCTGTATTCCTTAACTAAAATAAGGAACAAAATGCGAATCGAGTATAAATACAATTCGAAAATGAGTTAATTTGAAGACATAAAAATGTAGAAAACATTGCTATTTCTTTAAATTTTTCAATATTTAAATTTTTCAATAAAAAAACATGACTTTTCAAGAACAAATACAACAAGGAATTCCATCGGTTTTACCAAAACCGAAACCATACGAAGTAGACATCAATCACGCTCCAAAACGGAAAGAAATCCTTTCGAACGAAGAGAAAAAACTAGCGTTACGAAACGCCCTACGCTATTTTGAACCACATCACCACGCTGAATTAATAAAAGAATTCTCGGAAGAATTGGAAACGTATGGTCGTATTTATATGTACCGCTTGCGTCCGGATTATAAAATGTACGCAAGACCTATTGCCGAATATCCCGGAAAATGTGAGCAATCCAAAGCCATCATGCTGATGATTCAAAATAATCTCGATTATGCTGTGGCGCAACATCCGCATGAATTGATTACATACGGCGGGAATGGAGCTGTTTTTCAAAACTGGGCACAATATCTTTTGACGATGCAATACTTATCGGAAATGACCGATGAGCAAACCTTGACGATGTATTCCGGACATCCGATGGGATTGTTTCCATCACATAAAGAAGCTCCTAGAGTAGTAGTAACCAACGGAATGGTAATCCCTAATTATTCTAAACCGGACGATTGGGAAAAAATGAATGCATTGGGTGTTTCGCAATACGGACAAATGACTGCCGGAAGTTACATGTATATCGGTCCGCAAGGAATCGTACACGGAACAACCATTACCGTTTTGAATGGTTTTCGTAAAATAAAACGCAGTCCAAAAGGTGGTTTATTTGTAACCTCTGGTTTGGGCGGAATGAGTGGCGCACAACCGAAAGCCGGAAATATTGCCGGTTGCATCACCGTTTGTGCCGAAGTAAATGCAAAAATAACGCATATTCGCCGCAGTCAAGGCTGGATAAACGAAGTGGTTGAAGACATAGATGAATTGGTGCAACGAGTCGCTTCGGCACAAGCCAATAAAGAAATCGTTTCTATCGGGTATCTAGGAAACGTGGTCGATATTTGGGAAAAATTTGATCAGGAAAATATTCATATTGATTTAGGATCGGATCAAACCTCTTTGCATAATCCTTGGGCTGGAGGCTATTATCCAATTGGTATTTCGTTTGAAGAAGCCAACGAAATGATGGCCAACAATCCAGATTTATTCAAAGAAAAAGTACAGGAAACGTTACGCAGACACACAACTGCAATTAACAAACACACTGCAAAAGGAACCTATTTCTTCGATTATGGAAATGCTTTCTTGCTAGAAGCTTCCCGTGCCGGTGCCGATATTATGGCCGAAAATTATATCGATTTCAGGTATCCAAGTTATGTACAGGATATTATGGGACCTATGTGTTTTGATTACGGCTTTGGACCTTTCCGTTGGGTTTGTGCTTCGGGAAAACCGGACGATTTAGCCAAAACAGATGCTATTGCTTGTCAAGTTTTGGAAGAAATGGCAAAAACGGCTCCTGAAGAAATACAGCAGCAAATGCAGGATAACATTCACTGGATAAAAGGTGCTCAGGAAAACAAACTGGTCGTAGGCTCACAAGCCCGAATTCTTTATGCTGATGCCGAAGGTCGTGTAAAAATTGCCGAAGCTTTTAATCAGGCTATTGCCAAAGGCGAAATAGGAACAGTAGTTTTGGGCAGGGATCACCACGATGTTTCCGGCACGGATTCCCCGTACAGAGAGACTTCTAATATTTATGACGGCTCCCGTTTTACGGCTGATATGGCGATACAAAATGTTATTGGTGACAGCTTTAGAGGTGCCACTTGGGTATCCATTCACAATGGCGGTGGTGTTGGCTGGGGCGAGGTAATTAACGGTGGATTTGGTATGGTTCTTGATGGATCTAAAGAAGCTTCGAGACGTTTAGCATCAATGCTTTTCTGGGATGTCAATAACGGAATATCCAGAAGAAGCTGGGCTAGAAATGACGGAGCACTATTTGCCATAAAAAGAGCGATGGAGACGCAACCTTTATTGAAAGTGACCATCCCTAATATAGTAGCCGACAATTTGTTGGATTTTTAAAAAATTTGAGTGTATCTTTAGTAAACATATAGTAATCAAATAATCACACCATGAAAGCAATAAAATTCCTTCCCGTATTTCTACTTTTCGTAATTGCCTCTTGCAGTTCCGTAAAAGTATATTCAGATTATGATAATAATGTAGATTTCAGTCAATATAAAACGTATGCTTTTCATAAAAAAGGCATCGATCGAGTTGAAATTTCAGAATTGGATAAGAAAAGAATACTTAATGCTATCGACCGAGAACTTAGCAGAAAAGGGATGACCAAAAGTGAAAATCCAGATTTGCTGATTAACATTCTCACCAAAGAAAGAGAAAAAATTGACGTGAACCAATACAATGCCGGTTGGGGTTATGGATGGGGTTACGGATGGAATCCTTATTTCTGGGGAGGACGCAGTACGTATGTTTCGTCTTCAACCGAAGGAACATTGTATATTGATTTAATAGATGCCAAGAAAAAAGAATTGGTTTGGCAAGGAGAAGGAGTTGGATATTTGACTGAAAACCGCAATGAAAAAGAAAAACAAATCAATGAATTTGTGGCAAAAATTTTAGAACAATTCCCACCTTCGGCTTCAAAAAAATAAACATTTGATATGATCTTATCAGACAATCTATATATTTGCAGCTCAAACAAAAACAATGAACAACTTAAATAACATTATTATCGCTATTAACATTATTGTAATTCAACAATAATGGCGAGGTGTTATATAAATAAGTAAGCAATATACAATTTATCAAACCTCCCACATCGGGAGGTTTTTTTATATCAAAAAAAAAATTAAAGACTAGAAAACAACGACCATGAATATATTTAAAGAAGTAGTAGCGGCAAAAAATCAGTTACAAGGAGTGGTTCCTGCTACTCCATTGACAGAAAACCTGAATCTTTCCGATGAATTCGAATCAACCATCCTGTTAAAACGTGAAGATTTACAAATCGTTCGTTCCTACAAAATCAGGGGAGCCTACAACAAAATGAGTGCTCTTACAGAACAGGAAAAAAAACAAGGTATTGTTTGTGCCAGCGCAGGGAACCATGCACAAGGAGTGGCTTATTCTTGTAATCTGCTAAAAATAATGGGCAAGATTTACATGCCTAAAACAACGCCTAAGCAAAAAGTAAAACAAGTGCAGTTGTTTGGAAAATCATACGTAGAAATTGTTTTAACAGGAGATACTTTTGATGACGCTTATGCAAAAGCAGTAGCAGACGCAACGCAAAGCAACAAAGCTTTTATTCACCCGTTTGATGACGTAAAAGTCATTGCAGGTCAAGGTACAGTCGGATTAGAGATTCTAGAATCGTTTAAGGACCCTATCGATTATGTATTTATCCCTATTGGCGGTGGCGGATTGGCGGCTGGACTTTCGGAGGTTTTTAAACAGTTGAGCTCCAATACCAAAATTATTGGTGTAGAACCCGAAGGTGCGCCCTCGATGAAAACGGCAATTGCCAATGGCAAAAACACACCTCTGGAAACTATTGACAAATTTGTGGATGGCGCAGCGGTAAAACAGGTAGGTGACCTCACTTTTGAAATTTGCCGTAAAAATTTAGATGATATCATTCTGGTTCCTGAAGGGAAAGTATGCACCACCATTTTGCGATTGTATAATGAAGAAGCCATGGTTGTTGAACCTGCCGGGGCGTTAACCATTGCTGCTTTGGACTTTTATAAAGACCAAATAAAAGGCAAAACTGTAGTTTGCATCGTCAGTGGAAGTAACAATGACATTGAAAGAACTGCCGAAATAAAGGAACGCTCTTTGCTGTATGAAGGATTAATGCATTATTTCATGATTCAATTTCCGCAACGTCCTGGTGCATTAAAGGAATTTGTAAATGATATTTTAGGCCCTGATGATGACATTACCTATTTTCAGTTTACCAAAAAGAACAGTCGTGAGGTAGGCCCCGCAGTAGTTGGATTAGAACTAAAAAACAAAAATGACATTTTATCCATCAAATCCCAGATGATGAACAAAGGTTTTGAGTTTAAATACCTCAACGAAAAACAAGATTTATTTACGCATTTAATTGGGTAAAAAGAATTATCCATTTTCAGCATAAAGGCCTACCTTTGTGTAGGCTTTTTTACACCCAATCATGACAACACTCACGGATATTACCAACTTGGAAGACATCAAATTACTTGTTGACACTTTTTATTCTAAAGTTCAAAAAGACAGCTTTATTGGACCCATATTCAACGAAAAAATAGGCAATAACTGGCCCGATCATCTGGAAAAAATGTATCGTTTCTGGCAAACTATTTTACTCGAAGTACACTCTTATTCCGGAAGCCCATTTCCACCACACAAACAATTGCCGGTTGCCAAAGAACATTTTGAGCGTTGGATGGAAATTTTCACGGAAACTACTGATAGTTTATTTGCAGGTCCATTGGCCGAAGAAGCGAAACTACGCGCCAAAAATATGGCTGAAATGTTCAACTACAAAATTGAGTATTTCCGCAATGCCGAAAAAAAATAAAATTAACAATCCGTAGTTTTTACAGCAGCTTTTTAATCAATACATCAGTTCACTTTTGCAAATAGTAACACATTCTTTCATGCGTAAATTTTTATTTCTTGTTGTTTTACAAGCTGTTCTTCTTTCTTGCTCTAATCTAAAACAGACCGCTGAAAACAAACAAATTCCCAGTTTAAAACTAATCAGTTCGATTGAAATTCCCTTTGATGAAACTTTTCAGAATACAAAAGTGGGCGGTTTATCCGGAATCGATTATGATGCAAAAAACGATTTGTATTACTTGATAAGTGATGACAGATCCAAGACTAATGATTCCCGATTTTACACCGCAAAAATTCGTTTGGTCGAAAATAAATTAGAAAGTATCCATTTCCAAAGTGTTAGTACTTTAAAAAATGAAATCGGAAAAGTGTATGGCAATTGGACCACAACACCAACTACTTCAGCAGATCCAGAAGATATCCGATTCAATCCAAAAACGAACACTTTGGTTTGGAGTAGCGAAGGTGCTCGAGTGATTACTGCAGATAAAGAAGTTTTACAAAATCCATCAATAAATTTCATGGATTTAAAAGGTGATTTTCTTGGCAATGTCACATTATCGGAAAATTTAAAAATGCAGAAACTGGAAAAAGGTCCGAGAAATAATGGAACTTTAGAAGGAATTACTTTTGACAAAAAGTATAAAAAAATCTATACCAACATTGAAGAACCTTTATTTGAAGATGGCGACAAAGCCAATACCAGCATAGGAGGTTTGATTAGATTGTATCAATTTAATGCAAAAACAAAAAAGAACACCGCCCAATACGGGTACCAACCGGAACCCATTGCACATGAGCCCGACCCAAAAGGCTCTTTTGCTGTAAATGGAGTTTCAGCGATACAGTATTATGGTAAAAACCAATTGCTGGTTGTGGAACGTTCCTACTCTACCGGTACGCAAGCTTGCACGATAAAAGTATTTCTGTGTGATTTGAAAAAAGCAACTAATGTTAAAAATCATCCTTCATTCCAAATCCAAAAATTGGAATTAGCTTCTAAAAAACTGATTCTAAACATGGATGATTTGGGAATTTTTATTGATAATATCGAAGGACTTACTTTTGGACCAAATTTAGCCAATGGCAACCGCTCGATAATTTTTGTTTCGGATAATAATTTTTCAGACAAACAGAAAACGCAAATTTTGGTGTTTGAGTTGGTGAAATAGTAAATCCAAAAAGATTTTTTAATCCACAATACCGTTGGCGCAGGATTGTATTCTGTGCCAACAAAAATGAGAATACAAAATGTTTAATTTAGCGGAACTCAATGAAACATAATTGGAGAGTATTTGAACTTATTCTATCAGGAATTCAGATTTGTTGTGGATTTCTGATATTGTTTTTTGTCTACATAACATGTACTGAATATTATAGTTTTTTATGGAGAAACCCATTAGTGGACCATCAGAGTATTGTTCAAATGGCCTTTAGAAAAAATGGAACTCTAGTAATTGTATCACTTATTGCCATTTCATCAGCAATACTTTTAATCAAAAACCTATCGAAAGGCTGGGTTATGAGCGTTACAACTTGGTGTATGTTTACAATTATATTAATAATCAATTCTTACAGATTAAACCAAAGCAATCCTAATGAGTTGGATTTGATTTCTAAATTTATTTTAGGGATAATTGCAGTTGCTATTACAACAATCGTAGTACTATTAAATAATATAGAATTCAAGCAAAAATACAACCCAACCAAAAAAAATTGGATTGCTATAGCAATTTCTATTGCTGTACTAACAGCTTTAAAATTTTTATAGGCCTAAACGGGAATGAAAAACTGAGCGGAATTTCTTTGAGAAATATTTTAGTGTGATTGCTTCGTTCCTCGCAATGACTGAATGCTGCTGAATTCAACTTAAATGAAACCTAATCTTAAATTACACCACTACGTCCCTAGCCCAGATTGCAATGAAAAGCTTTTTGTGAAAGCCGTTTTAGTTTTTCTTGTTGTGGCAAAGCGACCAGAGGAAGCTCTTGCCACAACAGTAGAAAAACAAACGAGTTCACAAAAACTTGCAATGAAAAGCGGGAAATAGCTCCTGAAATTCGTACTTTTGCAGTTGAACTACAACGTTTTCGATATGAACTCAACCATAGAAAGCAATCCGTTATTAGACCGATTGCCAAAGCACTTAAAACAATTCATTAAACCTCAGGATTATAGCGATTACACGCCCATAAACCAAGCGGTTTGGCGTTATGTGATGCGCAAAAATGTAGATTATTTATCAAAAGTGGCACATAGTTCCTACTTGGAAGGTTTGAAAAAAACGGGAATCGAAGTCGACAACATTCCCAGCATGTACGGCATGAATCGTATTCTGACCGAAATTGGTTGGGCTGCTGTGGCGGTTGACGGATTTATTCCACCAAATGCTTTCATGGAATTTCAGGCATATAATGTCCTTGTAATTGCCTCTGATATTCGCCAACTCGAACACATAGAATACACGCCTGCACCGGATATTATTCACGAAGGTGCCGGTCACGCGCCCATTATTGCCAATCCTGAATATGCGGAATACCTGCGTCGTTTTGGGGAGATAGGCTGCAAAGCGATTTCTTCGCACAAAGATTACCAAATGTATGAAGCCATCCGACTGCTTTCTATCCTGAAAGAAGCCGAAGATACCCCACAAGCCGATATTGATGCTGCCGAAAAAGCAGTGGAAGATTTGCAGAACAATATGGGTGAATTATCGGAAATGGCGCAAATCAGAAACCTACATTGGTGGACCGTGGAATATGGTTTGATTGGAACTATTGACAATCCAAAAATATACGGTGCCGGACTGCTTTCGTCTATTGGGGAAAGTGCCTGGTGCATGACGGATAATGTAAAGAAAATCCCTTACGACCTATCGGCAGCTAACCAAAGTTTTGACATTACTAAACTGCAACCGCAACTTTACGTCACTCCAGATTTTGCTTATTTAAGCTTGGTTTTAGAGGAATTTGCCAATAAAATGGCGTTGCGTACCGGAGGATTATCAGGAATTAATAAATTGATCCATTCAAATGCTTTAGGCACAATTGAATTGAGCACCGGGATTCAAATTTCAGGAGTATTCACCAATGTTATCGAAGAAGAAGGAAAACCCGTTTATATCCAAACAACGGGCAAAACAGCTTTATCATATAGAGAAAAAGAGTTAGTGGGTCATGGAACAATCAAACATACAGAAGGTTTTGGAAGTCCTATTGGAAAACTAAAAGGAATAAATCTTGCGATTGAAGACATGAGTCCTAGAGATTTAAGTGCCTATTCAATTACTGAAAATCAAATTGTAACGCTGGAATTTGAAGGGGAAATTACCGTGAAAGGGGAAATTATTACCGGATCGAGAAACCTGCACGGAGAAATTATTCTGATCAGTTTAAAAAATTGTACCGTAACCCATGGAGAAACTATTTTGTTTCAACCGCAATGGGGAATTTATGACATGGCTGTTGGTAAAAAAGTGGTTTCTGCTTTTTCAGGCCCTGCTGATGTGAATAGTTTTGATTTGATTTCACATGTTCCTACAAGCAAAACAATCAAGGCGAAACATACCGCGGAACGTGATGATTTAGAGGTTTTATACCAAACGGTTAGAAATAGTAGAGAAACCAAGGACACAGAAACTTCTTTGGCACCAATTTTTGATAAATTATGTAACAATCATCCAAACGATTGGTTGTTAGCTGTTGAAATCACGGAACTTTTGAAAGACAGAAACGAACCACAATTACTACAGGAAATAATGGCCTATCTTGATCAATTAAAAGAAAAAAGACCCGAAGTAGCCCATTTGATAACTGGAGGTTTGGATTTGATTTTCGATAAAGAGAAAGCTTAAAAAAAAATGAATCGCAGATTCGCAAATTAGTAGAGTTATCTAAAATCTGTTAATCTGCGGTTCATTTCTTAAATTATAATTTTATTTGCTGACCGAAATCTTTTTCGCTTTCGATTACTTTTCCATCGTATTGTAATTTCCAACCCATCGTATTGGTCAGAATTAATATTTTAGACAATTCACTTATTAGTCGGTTTTGAGCATTTGTTTTCAAGGACGATTTTTCAATTTTCTTGGCCAAATTCGCTTTTACCGATTTGTTTATTTTATTGTAATCATCACCGGTAAAAGGGTTCAATTTGCTTTGTTCCACATTATAAAACTGAATATCCGGACTTATTTTTATTTCTTCTTTTGGAATACTAATAATTGTGATAGTTTTATTTTTTTCATCGATATCGTATTTCATTTTGTGCAAATCATAAGCCACCGTTACATCAGCATTGACTACAATGAGTGCTTTTTTCTCGAAAGAAATCATGTCTAACAGGTATTTCTGCTGGTTCTTATAGGTTATCACTTCTGAGAAGTGGCCTTCCGTAACCACCAATTTCCCTACGTTTACAATTTGTTGCTGAATGAGATTCGTGTTGTAACTGATATCGTCATCATCGTTTTTCTTAAAGTCGCAAAATTTGAACAATAAAAATATTCCAACCATAATTCCTATTCCAATAAGTATTCTTCTAAGCATAATTAAAATTTCATGAATGAATATTGTGAAACCAATTTAGTGATTTTTTCTTTCAATTTCGATTCGAACTTCAGGTGACTTTCTGAATCAGGGTTAAAAGGTCTGTGAGACAAACTTTTTTGAATATTCTCCACTTCTTCCATCGTAGCAAAAGCAGTCTCAGAAATAAAAGCTTCCTTGAAACGTTTCCAAATATAGTCTATCGCCACTTGATTGGGATGCAACATATCTTCGGCATAAAACCGATAATCCCGAAGTTCATCCATCATGATTTCATAAGAAGGAAAGCATTCAGTGATCAGTTTGCAGTGATCAGAATTCAGAAAACTATGAATTGCAGCAATTAAATGCGCTTTACTTACTTGATTTTCGACAAAACCGTCTTTTAAGTGACGTACCGGCGAAACCGTGAAAATGATGTTGCAATCAGGATTTACCGAGTGAATTAATTTGGTTGTCTTTACCAGACTTTCTTTTATCGTTTCAAACGAAAGCAATTCTTTCTGAAACTTCTTTTGTGGCACTTTATGACAATTGGCCACAATAGAATCGCTTTCAATATTTCGATAGACCCATGATGTTCCATATGTGATAATAACATGAGAAGCTTGATGTAATTGCAGTTTTGTTGATTCAAGTATTGTGTTTAAAGATGCTAATAAATCCTCTTTATTTGAATTACTCAAATCCGAATGCACATCAAAACAATGCCATCGTTCGTTATAGAAAAAAACATCTTCTTCCGTGAATAAAGTTGCATGTATGGCTTTATCGATAATTTTCTCCATAGAAACCGGATTAAAAATTATCCCGAAAGGATTTGTGGCGTTTTGAAATTTAAAATATTGGAATTTTTCAGAAATATTTTCTGCAAAACAAGAACCTAAAGAGACAATCTTTGAATTGTAATCTAAAGGATGATTACTTTTAGAAATGGGTATTGGGGTCCTGAATTGCATTTTTATTTTATTTACTACAAATTTGAATAATTTTAGCGAATTAAATACTCTTTCACTCTTTTTTCATTCATCAGACACATTTTAAATTAAAAAACCCTTTCAGAGTTTAATTTGCTGAAAGGGTTGTTATAAAATAAATATTTTCTTAGTAGAAGTATTCTGATTTCAGATAACCGACATTTCCATTAGTAGCAATAGCATTTTCTGAAACCTGTTCCGTTGGGTAATTATCTAAATCGTATTTAAAAGAACTTTTATAAAAATTAGCGGAGGATGTTATTTGATTGTCTTTAGAAACACTTGTAATTACTGTACTTATTAAACTATTATTTGACGAAATTCCTTCATTATATTCCAATAGTTTTTTGTATCCCAATATATTATACAGCGGATTATGCTTAGAATCATAATCAAAACTCACACTATATTTTGACAAAACACCTGATGCGGTATTATCGAATATCCTTTCCTCTTTGATGAGATTTTCGTTTTCAAAATACAATGTTCCGTGAAATTCTTTTACTTCCTGATTCCCTGAACCAATGGTGAATTTTTGATAAGAAACGGTTTTATCTGAATTATAAATGTAATTTATTCTGTAATTCCCTAAAGACTCCGCTTCAACCAATTTACCCTCCAGATAACTATATTCAATAGTCTCAATAAGCTGATATGTTTTATTTAGCGTTACACTTTTTGTGATTAAACCATCCGTGTATGTAAAATCAGTACGTTTCTGAGCTCCTTCAATACTAACTATTTCAGTTCCATTATAAGTAAATAACGTTGTTCCTACAGTACCTTGCGCTGAAGTCTCAACAACCTTCTTTAGCAATTTTGCACTACCGTCAGTATCAGTTGAACACGAATAAAGTGTCAATAAAAAAATTGATAAAACCCAATATATATATTTATTTATTTTCATCATAATAAATCGTGTACTCCTTTACTAAACCTTTTGGGGCTACATCAATCAAACCTAAAAAAATAAAGTAAAAGCGACAATATTCATCGTTACAATCCCTATATTTCGGTTAAACTACTTTTTTTTAACCTCACCATAACCCTACAAATAGTGTATTGAACAAAAAAAATAAACCCTTTTAGAACTTATGTCCTAAAAGGGTTTCTATTATAAAAAATAAATTTGTTTTACTTTACAAACTCTATCGCTTTCTCCAAAGCTTGTTGAATTCCTGCAACATTCTTCCCTCCTGCTGTAGCAAAAAACGGTTGTCCGCCACCACCACCTTGGATAAATTTACCCAATTCGCGAACTACTTGTCCAGCATTTAGGTTTTTCTCCGCTACTAATTCTTTAGAGATATAACAAGTTAACATTGGTTTTTCTTCGTCGGCTGTAGCCAAAACTAGAAATAAGTTATTCCCTAAATTCCCTAATTCATAAGCCAAATCCTTTGCTCCTTCCGGATTCAAATCCACTTGTTTCGCTAGGAATTGTATGCCGTTTATTTCCTGAATTTCAGCGATTAAACTCGCTTTCAAATTTTTGACTTTATCTTTTACCAAAGCCTCAATTTGTTTGGCCAGTTTGGTATTTTCTTCTTGCATCGAATGAACGGCTTTCAAAATATCCTGAGGATTTTTCAATGCTGTTTTTACTTCATTCAATGTGTTTTCATACGAAGCGAAATGTGCTTTAACGGCATCACTTGTAATCGCCTCAATACGACGGATTCCTGCAGCAACCGCTCCTTCAGAAACGATTTTGAAATGCCAGATTTCAGCGGTATTTTTTACGTGGATTCCACCGCATAATTCCATGCTTTCGCCAAATTTAATAGCACGAACCTCATCTCCATATTTTTCTCCAAACAAAGCCATCGCTCCTTCTTGAACTGCTTGCGCAAAAGGAATATTTCTTCTTTCTATTAATGGCAATTGCTCTTGAATTCTTGTGTTTACAAAATCTTCCACTTGTTGTAATTCAGATTCTGTCATTTTAGTAAAATGCGAAAAATCAAAACGCAAGTAGTTTGGATTTACCAAGGATCCTTTTTGTTCTACGTGTGTTCCTAAAATACTTCTCAACGCTTGGTGCATTAAGTGCGTAGCCGAGTGATTTCTGGAAGACAGACTTCTCAAATCCTGATTTACTTTAGCTGTAAAACCAGCATTTACATTTTCCGGTAATTTTTTTGCAAAATGCAAAATCAGGTTATTTTCTTTTTTGGTATCGATGATTTCGATAGTTTCATTTGCAGAAAACAAGGTTCCTTTATCACCCACTTGTCCACCACCTTCTGGATAGAATGGCGTATTGTCTAAAACGATTTGGTATAAAATACCGTCCTTTTTACTGTCAACTTTACGGATGCGAGTGATTTTTACGTCACTTTCTGATTGATCGTACCCTACAAATGTTTCTACATTTCCAGGAATTAATACGGACCAATCTTCGGTAGAAACTTCTGATGCGGCACGGGAACGATTTTTTTGTTCTTGCATCGCAGCATTAAAACCAGCTTCGTCCAGTTCGAATCCTTTTTCTCTAAGAATTAATGCCGTTAAGTCAATTGGAAATCCAAAAGTATCGTATAATTCAAATGCTTTTGCACCTGAAACAGTTGCTCCTTTAGTGTCGGCAACTACATTTTCCAGTAATTGTAATCCTTGGTCTAATGTTCTCAAGAAAGAAGCCTCTTCTTCACGAATCACATTCGTAACCAATTGTTGTTGCGATTTGATTTCCGGGAAAAATTCACCCATTTGATTCGCTAAAACGGCTACCAATTGATTGATGAACGGTTCTTTGGTATTCAAGAAGGTAAATCCGTAACGGATTGCTCGACGCAAAATTCTACGAATTACATAACCAGCACCTGTGTTTGATGGCAATTGTCCGTCAGCAATAGCGAAAGCCACCGCACGAACGTGATCTACCACTACACGAATAGCGATATTGGTTTTGTTTTGCTCTTCGCTGATATTTAAAACTTCGTTTGAAGTGTATTTTAATCCAGTAATTTGTTCTACTTTTTGAATAAGCGGCGTAAAAACATCAGTGTCATAATTAGACGTTTTTCCTTGCAATGCCATACACAAACGCTCAAATCCCATTCCGGTATCAACATGTTGCGCAGGCAATTTTTCTAAAGAACCATCAGCTTTACGATTGAACTCCATAAATACGTTGTTCCAAATTTCTACTACTTGTGGATGGTCATTATTTACTAAACTTTTTCCTGAAACTAAAGCTTTCTCTTCCGCAGAACGAATGTCAACGTGAATTTCTGAACACGGCCCACAAGGTCCTTGATCTCCCATTTCCCAGAAATTGTCTTTCTTGTTTCCAAGAATGATTCGGTCTTCGTCAATCAATTCCTTCCAAATGTCCCAAGCTTCCTGATCGAACGGTACGTTTTCATCTGGGTTTCCTTCGAAAACGGAAACGTATAAATTTTCTTTTGGGATTTTATACACTTCTGTCAAAAGTTGCCAAGCCCAGTTGATGGCTTCTTTTTTGAAATAATCACCAAAAGACCAGTTACCAAGCATTTCAAACATGGTGTGGTGGTAGGTATCAAAACCTACATCTTCTAAGTCGTTATGTTTTCCTGAAACACGAAGACATTTTTGTGTATCGGCAATTCTATTGCTTTTTGGCGTGGCGTTACCCAGAAAATATTCTTTGAACTGTGCCATTCCTGAGTTGTTGAACATCAGGGTTGGATCATCCTTAAGAACTATGGGTGCTGATGGAACAATTAAGTGTCCATTTGATGCGAAAAAATCCAGAAATTGTTTACGTACGTCTTGTGATTTCATTTTTTTAATTTAAATATTTAAAGATTCAAAAATTTAAAGATTAGCTAGAACTGAATTTTTCAATCTTTTAATCATTCAATCTTTTAATTTCTTTTGCCCCAGATTATCTCACACGCTCTTATTTTCAGCGGAGTTCACTGAACACTTAGTGTTTGCAGTGAAAAGCTTCGAGATTTATAGATTTATTTTTTCTTGAGGTGGCAGAGCGACCGGAGGAAGCTCCTGCTGGCTCATTAGAAAAAAAGATTCATAAACGAGAACTTGTAACGAATAGCTGGAATAGGCACATTATTTTATTTATTATTGAAAAAAGGGTGTAACAAATGAAACATTTATTAAATTTGTTCGTCTAACCTTTTACAGTGTGCAAAAATAGGGTATTTTAAAATATGTCGAAAGTAAAATATTATTACGATTCCGAAAATCTAGCCTATAGAAAAATAAAAACACGAAAAAGAAGAAAATTTGGTGTTATTATTCTGTTTTTATTGGCGTCGGCTTTGTTTGGTTTCTTAAGTTTTATTGTTTTATTGAACACTCCTTATTTTGAAACGCCAAAAGACCGTTTGCAAGCGCGTGAAATTGAAAATTTAAGATTGAATTATGCACTGCTGAACAAAAAAATGGATCAAGTAAATAGTGTTATTGAAGCTATTGAAGACCGGGATAATAATTTGTATCGTGTATATTTCAACAAATCGGCGATTCCTGATTCTATTCGAAAAGCGGGATTACCCGGAAAAAATAGGTATAAAGTATTAGAAGGTTATGACAATTCCCAGTTGGTAATGAATACCACAAAAAGGATTGATGTCCTTAGCAAGGAATTAGCGGTTCAGTCAAAATCATTGGATGCTATTTTGAAATTGGCAGAAGCCAAAAGTGATTTTTTATCAGCTATTCCAGCTATTCAGCCAGTACGAAATGAAAATTTAAAACAAATGGCATCAGGTTTTGGATACCGGACTGATCCTTTTACAAAAGTAAGAAAAATGCATAAAGGCATGGATTTTACAGCTAAAACAGGATCTCCCATTTATGCCACCGGCGACGGAGTGGTATCAAAAGCAGACAATACCGCCTCAGGATATGGAAATCATATTGTTATTCGGCATGGATTTGGATACGAAACTTTATACGCACATTTGAGCAAATACAAAGCTAGAGCAGGACAACGTGTGAAACGAGGAGATGTCATAGGATATGTAGGGAGCACGGGAAGATCCGAAGGACCGCATTTACATTATGAGGTCCACAAGGGTAATAATGTGGTGAATCCGCTTAATTTTTATTACGGGAATATTTCGGCAGTGGAGTATCTTGCCATTGCACAATTGGCGAATCAGGAGAATCAATCATTAGACTAACACAAAAATAGTGTTCTGTGTTCGGTTGGCAGTGTTCAGATAGAAGAAGAAAAAATAGTGTTCAGTGATTAATTCAACTGGACAAAAAATAAAAAATAGATATGCATATTGAATTATCTAAAGACAAAAGATATTACAGCATTGGCGAAGTAGCCAAAGCATTTGACGTGAATGCATCGCTGATTCGCTTTTGGGACAATGAATTTGATATTCTGAAACCAAAAAAGAACGCTAAAGGCAATCGAATGTTTACTCCGGAAGACATCACTAATTTACAATTGATCTATCATTTAGTAAAAGAAAGAGGTTTTACATTGGAAGGTGCCAAAACCCATTTAAAAGAAGGACAAAAGAAAACATTGGATAAGTTTGAAATCATTCGAAAATTAGAAACGATACGCACACAATTAACAAATATAAAAAACGAATTATAATCAACACGACTTCTCACTGATTGAAATTTTTAAACAATTAAATACTAAACTTAAATTAAATAAACATGAAAAGATTTTTGCCTTGGATTATCGGAGCAGTTGTGATTTTTGTAATCTACAGCTGGGTTAAAGGAATTAATAATACCGCAGTAACTTTAAACCAAAATGTAGAACAATCTTGGGGTGATGTTCAAACAGCGTATCAAAGAAGAAATGACCTTATTGGAAATTTAGTAAATACTGTAAAAGGTGCCGCAGATTTCGAAAAAAGTACTTTGACAGCTGTTATTGAAGCACGTTCTAAAGCAACATCAGTAAATGTTGACCCTACAAATATTACTCCGGAACAATTAGCGGAATTCAATAAAGCACAAAGTGGAGTTTCATCAGCATTATCAAGGTTATTAGTAACTGTCGAGGCATATCCTGAATTGAAAGCAAACCAAAATTTCTTAAAATTACAAGATGAATTGGCGAGTACTGAAAATCAAATCCTAACGGCGAGAACTCGTTTCAACGAAGCTGTTAAACCATATAATTCTCATATCAAAACGTTCCCAAATAGCCTATTTGCTGGAATGTTTGGATTCAAAGAGAAAGCATACTTTAATGCAGTTGAAGGTGCAGACAAACCAGTTGAAGTAAAATTCTAATTTAAAAACAATGTCAAAAGTAGAAGATTTTTTAACCAAAGAAGATGAACGAGAAATTGTTGAAGCTATTCGCATGGCTGAAAAAAATACTTCTGGCGAGATTAGAGTTCATATAGAAAAAACAACTTCCATGGATGCGTATGATCGCGCCATGGAAGTTTTTCATGAACTAAAAATGGATGAAACCGAACTTCAAAATGGTGTTTTAATTTACTTAGCTGTAGAAGACCGCAATTTTGTAATTTGTGGAGATAAAGGCATTAATGATGTAGTTCAAGATGATTTTTGGAATTGCACCCGCGATATTATGGTGGTTGAGTTCAAAAAAGGAGATTTCAAGCAAGGTCTAATTGATGGAATCACCAGAGCCGGAGAACAATTACAGCATTATTTTCCTTGGCTGGAAGGCGATACAAATGAATTATCAAACGAAATATCTAGAGGATAATGCTATTACAAAAAAAGAGTACCCTAATTTCCCTAAAGCTGTTTGTTTGTTTGTTATTCACACAAATTGGCTTTGCGCAATTTACCATTCCTGAAAAACCAACTTTACAAACTTCTGTTTATGATTATGCAAATGTTTTAAGCGCAACAGAAAAAGCACAATTAGAAGAAAAACTGATTAAATATTCTGATTCCACTACAACCCAAATTGTTGTAATTACTGTAGAAAGCCTTAAAGGGGAAGATATAAGTCAATTAGCGACAAAATGGGCACATACTTGGGGTATAGGCCAGGCAAAAGAAGACAACGGTGTCATTATTTTATTGGCTAAAGCCGAAACAAAAATTGCAATAAACCCAGGTTACGGATTAGAAGATCGATTGACTGCCGGTATTGGGGGAGAAATAATCAGAAACATTATTATTCCGGAATTTAAAGCAGGAAGTTATTACAAAGGACTTGATAAAGGAGCGGATGCTTTATTTGATGTTTTCAAAGGAAAATACAAAGGAGAACGGGTAAAAAAAACCAAAGATAAAGGATTCCCCATTTTACCCTTAATCGTTATTGTAATCATTATACTCGTGCTGATTTCAAGAAACAAAGGTGGTGGTGGAAATTCCGGTAACAGAGGCAGTGGTATAGGACCTAGTTTATTGGATGTTATCATACTAAGTAGCCTTGGAAGAAACAGTGGCGGAGGTGGTTTCGGCGGAGGTTCATCTGGTGGTGGATTTGGTGGCGGTGGTTTCGGCGGTGGATTTGGTGGCGGAGGTTTCTCTGGCGGTGGATCAAGTGGAGATTGGTAGATTTTTAGTATTCAGTGCTCAGTCGCAGTATTCAGTTCCCATCTTGATAAAACAAGTACATCCGAGATTTATAATCAACTTTCAAAAAATTAAAGACTCTTTTAAACATTTGCAGCGTTTAATCTATTCAAAAAAATATAAATCAATCACATTAAATGCTTTCACATAAAGCCAAATACGCACTAAAAGCTCTGTTATATTTAGCGCAACAAGAAGAAACCCATGTTTCTCGAACTATCGAAATTGCCGAAGCGGCCACTATTCCAAAAAAGTTTTTGGAACAGATTTTATTGGATCTAAAACGAGGCCATTTCGTAGGAAGTAAACAAGGAAAATTTGGTGGTTATTATCTTTTAAAATCTAAAAACGACATTACTTTAGCCGACATTCACAGACTTTTTGATGGTGCAATTGCTTTGCTTCCCTGCGCATCACTGAATTTTTACGAACGCTGTTCTGATTGTGCCGACGAATCGGAATGCCTGTTAAGACACGGATTAATTACCATTAGAGAAGAAACTTTAAAAGCAATGGAAGGCATTACTATAGCTTCGTTAGTAAAAAAATAAAAAAATATTTTTTAAACTCTACTAATTTTATAGAATTAATTATATATTTGCTTCGAATTTAATAAATCATTAATAATCCAAATTTAAACGTATGAAAACGTACCGAAGTAAGTTTGCTTTTTTGAATAGGCAATCCCGAAAAAATGAACTAATTGTAATTGAAAAAAAGAGTTCACAAATGATGTGCATGTGTTAGTAAAAAAATTTAATTTAAATTCTACTAATTACATATACTTAATATAAATGAAAAATTCTATAAAAAATAAACTTACAATAGTATCAGTTTTAACTTTCTCAATATCATTTGGACAAAACATTGAAGGTCTAGTTACAACAAACCAAAACATTCCGTTAGAAGCCGTAAATATTGTAATAAAAGGAACAACCTCTAACACAATTTCAGATTCTAGAGGGAAATTTATAATAGACACCAAAGGAAAACTCCCTCTAACTCTTTTAGCACAATATGTAGGATACAAAACTGCAGAAATAGAAATTACTTCTTTTTCAATACCTTCATTACAAATAACACTTAATGAAGAAAATGCTTTGGTCGAGGTTGTAGTTTCCTCAAGACGCAGAATAGAAAAAGTACAAGATGTGCCAATCGCTATATCAGTAATAACAGGAAAACAGGCAGAACAAACTGGAGCTTTTAACGTAAATCGCATAAAAGAACTTGTTCCATCAGTTCAATTATATTCGTCAAACCCAAGAAATACAGGTATTAATATTCGAAGCCTAGGTTCTCCCTTTGGACTTACAAATGATGGTATCGATCCGGGTGTTGGTTTCTATGTTGATGGTGTTTACTATGCACGTCCAGCAGCAACAACTTTAGATTTTATCGATGTAGAACAAATTGAGATATTACGTGGCCCGCAAGGATCATTGTTTGGCAAAAACACAACTTCGGGAGCCTTTAACATCACAACTCGTAAGCCAAGCTTTACTTCAGGTGCTGACTTTGAAGTGAGTTACGGAAATTATGCATTCCTACAAGCCAAGGCTTCAATTACAGGAGCATTAAGCAAAAAAATAGCAGGTCGTATCTCTTTTTCTGGTACACAGCGTGACGGCTTAATAGACAATGTAGCAACAGGAAAATCTACAAACACCCTCAATAATCAAGGAATCAGAGGACAATTACTTTATACGCCAACAGAAAGAACAAATATTATATTGGCGGCTGATATTACAACGCAACGTCCGGACGGATACGCTCAAGTCGTTGCAGGCGTAGCTCCTACGCAAAGAGCTGCTTACCGTCAGTTTAATGCAATTATTGCCGATTTGAATTATCAACTTCCAAGCTTAAATGCCTTTGATCGTAAAATTGACCACGATACGCCATGGCGTTCTGGACAAGATTTAGGTGGTATATCCCTGAATATTGATACAAAAATTGGAAACGGGACGCTTACCTCAACCACTGCTTGGCGCTTTTGGAATTGGGATCCATCCAATGACAGAGACTTTACAGGATTACAAGTATTGGCAAAATCTCAAAATCCTACCAGACAGACACAAATAACGCAAGAAGTTCGTTATGCAGGTCAGCTTATATCAAAAGTGAGTGGTGTTGTGGGTGTATTTTTTATTGACCAAACATCAAAAACAGACGGTACAGAAGAATCCGGTAATGCGCAATGGCGATTTGCACAAAGTACTACCAGCGCATTATGGAAAACTCCAGGTCTTTTTGAAGGATACGGAATAAAAACCGATGCCAGTATCAGATCTTCCAGTGCGGCAGTGTTCGGTCAATTAGACTGGGCAATAACAGATCGTTTGCATGTATTACCAGGTTTGCGATACAATTTTGACAAAAAAGATGCAGATTACAGCCGAAAAACATACGGAGGCCTTCAAACTACCGACCCTGCACTACTTGCTTTAAAAAAACTAGTTTATTCTGACCAAGCTTTTACATCAAATACTGATAATACGGACTTTTCTGGAAATTTAACCGTGTCTTTTAAAGCTACTGACAAGATTAATGCGTATGCAACTTATGCAAAAAGCTACAAACCAGTTGGTGTGAATGTAGCTGGACTTCCAACTAATTCGTCAGGGCAGCCTTTACTTGATCTTGCGGTAATTAAGCCAGAAAAAGTAAATCATTATGAAATAGGAGTAAAAACATCACCGTTTAAAAACTCAATATTGAATTTGACATTCTTTAATACAGATATCAAAGATTTTCAAACCAATGTTCAAGCTGCCGAATTAGGTGTTAACCGTGGATATCTTGCTAATGCAGATAAAGTACGTGTAAGTGGTGCAGAGCTAGATGCTAGCATTATAGTTAACAATCACCTAACCATAAACGGAGCTGTAACTTATACTGACGGAAAGTATATTAAATTTACAAATGCTCCACTTCCATTAGAAGAAACAGGAGCTTCTGTAGCTTTCAAAGATGTTTCAGGAACTAATTTACCTGGCGCATCAAAATGGGCTGGATCTTTAGGAGGTGAGCTTTCTGACAATGCAAAATTCTTTGGGAATTCAGGAAAAATATTCATTGCCGTTGATTCTTATGCTCGTTCTGAGTTCTCCTCAAGTCCATCTGCTTCAAAATATTTAATAGTTCAGGGTTATGCCTTATTTAATGCTCGTCTAGGTTTCCGTGCAACAGATGGTTTCTCGGTACAATTCTGGGGACGTAACCTTTTAAATAAGGATTACTACGAACAACTATTGCCTGCTGGTGGAAATACAGGACAATATGCTGGTGTAATAGGCGATCAAAGAACGTATGGAATTACATTGAAATATTCATTATAATAGTTCCAAACTGAAATAATCCCATAAAAAAGCGGTTGTGAATCACAATCGCTTCTTTTAATTTTCTCCCATACCTTCTCTCCTATTTTCTCCTCTTGGAAGCTTCTTCATGTCCGAAAAATCTTGAATTTTATAAGTTAGCGAAAACATAGCATATCGTTTTAAAATGGTGTTTTCTTCATCGCGAATAGTAGTCGCCGAAATAGTTCTGGAAAAATTCTGATTCTGATTCAGGGCATCATAGACTTTTACTTTGGCAATCATGTTTTTATTAAAAAAGCTATAAGACAAACTGGTATTCCACAGATAAAAATCTTTTTTAAAACCACTTGCGATTCTGGAGTTGTACGTATATCCAAAATCATTTCCGAATATCCAGTTTTTAGGCCAATAACTGGTGGTTTGCAGATTAATCCGGTGTACAACATTAGCACTTCCATTGGTTACATAATTTGAATATTTTGATTCGTTATAAGATAAACTATACGATGGCGCAATGGTCAACACTTCGCCATAATCATAATTCAAATATACCCTCGGAGTAATTCCCAATGATTTAGCACTATACAAAACACCATTGGTAAACCCTTTATCCAAAGAATAACTACTGTTCAAACCAATCCCATATCGTAACACATGTGCTTCACTTTTTATGGATTGATTCCAATTTCCCCCTATAGCAGTAGAGTACGTTCCTGAAATATTTTCATAAGTCGTAGTCCTTTTTCTACTGGCATCGTATTCCGAAATGGAAACCACTTCACTATTATTATAATCTCCCCTTACAAACAAAGTATAACCGGAACGGGTACGGAAATCAAAATTCCTGAAATTGATATTGGCACTATGTTTTTCATTAGGATTTAAATTAGGATTTCCTATTATCGTATTCAAAGGATTAGCCAGATTTTCTACTGGCAGCAATTGACTTGACGAAGGCAGACTATTGGAATAATCATATCTCAAAGTAATAAATTTTGAACGATCCAACTTGTATCTAATTTGTGCTCTTCCATAAGGCAGCACATATTTTTTATTCAAATCGGTTACTTTATTTAAGTATAGCGAATGATTATCAAAATCAATAATGGAAGTACTGGAATTCAAATTAAAAGTAAATTTATTTTTTTCGAAAGTGATTCCAACTTTGGGACTAACTGAATTTTGTCTGGAAGTGATAAAATTAGTCAAAGACTCATTTAGTACAGAATATGATTGAGAATTACCCTCAAAATCGAAAGTTTTCAAATCTTTTACGTCATTCGTCCAATCAAAATCGGCACCAAAACGAACTCGTATAGAATCGGTTATTGGTTCTGTATATTCAATATCAGCCGAGTACGAATCATAGGTATTTTCATTTTTACTCTTTTGATTTCTCTCATCATCGGATTGACCATTTTGATAAAAAATAGTTTTAGATTCCGTTAAAGCATCTGAATCACTATTGGTATTATTATTAGTAAAAACAAAACTTAGATTACGAGATTTTTTTTGGAACGCTTTATTAAAATTTATCGTGTTCCAAAAATTAGTCGATTTGTTTTCTCTATATGATTTTGATATGCTTTCGTTTAAAAGTTCTTCATCTTCATCTCTGGAGAAGCTTTCAGCACTAGAATTACTATTAGAATTTGATAGATTCAATTTTGGAGTAACTACAAGTCTCATTGTTGGATTAATTTTATATTCAAACTCCAGATTTGCTTTATTTCCGGTATTTTCGTCTCTTGACTTCGACTCCGATTCGGTGGAGAAACTACCGGTAGGCAATAAATTGATTTGTTTGGACTTACTGTCATTTTGGGTATTGGTATTCGAAAAATTATAGTTTGCAGTAGCATTGAAATCTTTGTACCACTCATCGGTATAATTAAATCCCGCCAAATTAGACTGTGTAATTCCTTTTCCCCTTACTGAAGAAATATTACCTCCTCTACTGTTTCTTCCTCCACCCATACTATCAAATACCTCATCCATAGAAAAACCTGTAGAATTAATATTGTTGGAAGAAGCTAAAACACTTATTTTTTGTTTGTTATTAAAAAAGTTCATTACCATACTACTTTCATAACGATTATCAGTACCATAGCCTCCTAAGAATTTTCCAAAAAACCCTTTATTTTTTTTTTCATCAATAGTCAAATTGATACTCGAGAAATCTGAAGTTGACTCTTGTTTAGACAATTCTTCTTTTTTAGTCTTGAAATCCGAAACCTGAACTTTATTAATGATTTCGGCTGGCAAGTTTTTCAAAGCCATTGCCCCGTCTTTATCAAAAAAAGTTTTACCATTTACTAAAAACTGGGTCACTTCTTTACCATTTACCGTAATTTTCCCATCATTATCAACTTCAAAACCGGGTAATTGCTTCAACAAAGTTTCTACATTAGAATCAGGACGAACCTTAAAAGATCCTGCATGAAACTCCAGTGTGTCTTTTTTTACACGGATTGGAGGTGCTTCGCTTTTTATAGTCACACCGGCTAAAGCATTTGCATTTTCTAACAAATAGAGTCTTCCAAAATCTTTATTCTCCAAAATCCCTTTTTGTTCCTCAACATAGGTTTGATATCCCAAATAGGATATCTTCAAAAAAACAGGTTTTTCATATTTTTTGGAACTCATTTTAAAAAGACCGTTTTTATCCGTGGTTGTATATTCTAATACCGTAGAATCTTTTACATTGGAAAAATAAACCGTTGCCGCCTCTAAAGGAATTTGGGTATTCACATCAAGAACAGTTCCTTTAATAATATATTCTTCTTGTGCAATGGCAGAAAAACAAAAAAGCAAAAAAAGTAAAAAAAAGAACAATTTAGACATATAAAACTTTGTTTAGAAAAGGGTAAGACCCCGAAATAAATAAAAGGTTTAACCTATGTGATTCTTTTTAAAACGTTTGCTTAAATTTACCGAAAATTGAATGAAACTTCATGAAAATAGCCAAAATCCTTTTCTTTTTCTTAGTCTGCTTTATATCCCGAGCTCAAACGGAGAAAAACATAGATCATCAAAGCATTCTTTGGACACGCTATTACAATCAATTGCTATTAAATGAAAAATGGTCTTTACATACAGAATTTGACAATAGGCTTTTTTTAAAACCCGTAAAAGAAAATTTATATGTCATACGAGTTCAAGGCCGCTATAAAATCAATGAACATTTAGAAACAGGAATTGGCTTTACTCATTTCTCCGTTGCTACACAAGAACCTGAAGTATCCTATACTTTTAAAACCCCGGAATACAGAGGACAACAAGACATTACATGGAAACAAAATGTTGGTAAAGTCACATTGAATCAACGGTTTCAGGCAGAAGAACGATTTATACATAATGCCAATAAAGAATCATTATTACCTGGCACAACATTTTCTTGGAGATTCAGATACAGACTTCAAGCCGATTATACTTTTTGGAAAAAAGAAAATCAATATTTAAAAACTATTCTTTCAGATGAAATAATGTTCAATGCGGGAAAAACTATCATCAAAAATACTTTTGACCAAAATAGAATTTATGCCGCGATACAATACGGCATAACCAAAAATATTGCATTTGAATTGGGCTATTTAAACAGTTTTCAACGACGAGCTAATGGAATCGATTATTTCAACAGAGATATTATCAGATTCAGTATTTTCCACAAAATAAAAGTCCAAAAAAAGGTTTAAACACAATTTATGACTTTTCATTGATAAGAAAAACAAATAATTAATTGTATTTTAAATATTGATTATCAATACATTAACTTAAAATTTAAAATTCCTGCCGTAACTTTATTAAAAAGATATAGCCATGAAAAATTTTGCAATTAAACTCGTGTGGTTCACCACCATTTATGTTTTTGTATTTGCCGGTTTATGTCAAACTAACGTTGCTTTGCCGGTAATAATGACCCTATACTGCATTGGTATACCATTAATCCTGTTTATGGTTTATACCGTACTATATGATGATTATAAAACCCCAAAAACATTTAAAGATTGGTACGGCGATCATCCAATGGAAACTTTAGAAGAGGAAGAAAATTAGGAATACTCTTTACTATTAAATATCGATTTTAACCAAAAAAAGTCCCGATTTCTCGGGACTTTCATATTATTTCTCTCTGATATAAATATCGATTGGCACTCCTGAAAAGTCCCAGTTTTCTCTAATTTTATTTTCAAGGTAACGTTTGTAAGGTTCTTTTACATATTGTGGCATATTGGCAAAAAACACAAACTGTGGCGTTGGCGTTGGCAACTGCATGCAATATTTAATTTTTACATATTTCCCTTTTGTCGCTGGCGGCGGATAGGCTTCAATGACTTTCAACATAAATTCGTTAAATTTTGAAGTTGCAATACGCTGTTGTCTGTTTTCAAAAACTTTCACCGTCGCTTCTAGTGCTTTCAACAAACGTTGTTTTGTTAATGCCGAAACAAAAAGAATAGGCACATCAGTAAATGGCATTAATTCTTCTCTAATTTTAGCTTCATAATCACGGGTTGACATCGTTTCTTTTTCAACTAAATCCCATTTATTCACTAAGATAACAACACCTTTACGGTTTTTCTCAGCCAACCAAAAAATACTTTGATCCTGACCTTCAAATCCACGAGTGGCATCAATAATCAAGATACAAATATCAGCATGCTCAATCGCACGAACGGAACGCATTACCGAGTAAAACTCTAAATCTTCCTTTACTTTCGCTTTACGACGAATTCCTGCCGTATCAACTAAGTTAAATTCAAACCCAAAACGGTCAAATTTTGTATCAATAGAATCACGGGTTGTACCCGCAATATCAGTAACAATATATCTGTCTTTACCAATCAATGCATTGATAAAACTTGATTTCCCTGCATTAGGACGACCTACAACTGCAAAACGTGGCAATACCACTTCTTCTTGTGTTGGTTCTGGTTTAATTGGAAAAGCATCAATCAATGCATCCAATAAATCACCTGTTCCACTTCCAGAAATACTGGCAAATGTGTAATACTCTCCTAAACCAAGGTTGTAAAACTCAATTGCATCTTTCTCACGCATGGCGTTATCCACCTTATTTACAGCAAGTAAAACCGGTTTCGTCACTTTACGCAACAATCTCGCTACAGCATCATCCATAGGCGTAATACCTTCTTCGACATCTACCACAAAAATAATTACATCGGCTTCGTCAATAGCTAATTCTACTTGTTTACGGATTTCGGCTTCAAAAACATCATCCGATCCACGAACATATCCACCCGTATCAATTACAGAAAATTCTTTTCCGTTCCACTCGCTCTTACCGTAGTTTCTATCACGGGTCACACCCGAAACCGAATCTACGATCGCTTCTCTTCTTTGTATCAGCCTATTAAAAAGGGTTGATTTCCCTACATTAGGTCTTCCTACTATCGCAACAATGTTATTCATAATCCTTTTTTCAAATATTTTGCAAAGGTAGTCTTTTTTTTAGTTAGCAGTGGCCAGTTTTAAGTATTCAGTTTTAAGACATTAAAACAGCGACTGTAAACTGCCAACCGAAAACTCTTTTTTGGAGCTGTTTCCTGCTATTCGTTACAATCTTTTCCTTGCTAAAAAAGCCAGAAAAAGGATTTTCACTGCTATCAGGGCTAGGACATTGCGTTTCTAAACAACATCAATCTTAATTTTTCAAAATAAAAACTGCGACTGTACACTGATTACCGAACACTTTCTTACTGATTGTATCCAAAACGTTTCAACATATTAGCGTTGCTTCTCCAGTTTTTATTCACTTTCACCACCAACTCAATATGAATTTGCTTTCCAAAAAACTTCTCTAAATCAACACGGGCTTCAATTCCTACTTTTTTCAAAGCGGCTCCTTTATGCCCTATAATGATTCCTTTTTGGGTATCGCGCTCCACCATAATCAAAGAACGTATTCTAATGATGTTTTCATCTTCAAAAAACTCTTCGGTAACAATTTCTACTGCGTATGGGATTTCTTTGCTGTAATTCAACAGGATCTTCTCACGGATAGTTTCATTAACAAAGAAACGTTCCGGTTTATCTGTCAATTGATCTTTTGGGTAATACGCAGGAGATTCTGGTAACAATTCAATGATTCTTCCAAAAACTTCCGGCACATTAAAATTCTGTAATGCCGATATTGGAAAAATTTCCGCATTAGGAACTTTGGCAGTCCAGAAAGCCACTTGTTCTTCCAACTGAGCTTGGTTTGAATTGTCAATTTTATTCAACAACAATAGAACAGGAATTTTGGCATGGATTATTTTATTGAAAAACGCTTCGTCTTTCAACTCTTGTTCTCCAATTTCCACCATATAAATCAGCACATCAGCATCTTCAAAAGCGGATTTAACGAAATTCATCATCGATTCCTGCATTTCGTAGGCCGGCTTGATGATTCCAGGTGTATCCGATAAGATCATTTGAAAATCTTCTCCGTTTACAATTCCAAGAATTCTATGACGTGTTGTTTGTGCTTTTGAAGTAATAATTGATAATCTTTCTCCAACAAAGGCGTTCATCAACGTTGATTTCCCGACGTTTGGATTCCCTATGATGTTTACAAAACCTGCTTTATGTGACATTTTTATTATAATTTATTTTGCAAAGGTAGGCATATCAAGTCAATAGACGAAATAAAACATTTTTTAAAGTTTTTATTGGAAATACGATATTTCGTCGTACATTTGCACCCGAAACAACGCGGGATAGAGCAGTAGGCAGCTCGTCGGGCTCATAACCCGAAGGTCACAGGTTCGAGTCCTGTTCCCGCTACTAAGAATTTTATTGAAATTACAAACGCACATCGCGGGATAGAGCAGTAGGCAGCTCGTCGGGCTCATAACCCGAAGGTCACAGGTTCGAGTCCTGTTCCCGCTACTAGAAAGCTTCAGAGAAATCTGGAGCTTTTTTTATGGAATGAATTTGAGGATGCAATAACATTAACTACATACAAATCCCTCTTAAAGTAGTATCAATCCTAAAAAACCAACTTTCATAATAGTATTATTTCGGAAAGGAATCTAAATAAAAAAACCTGTGAAGCAAGCTTCACAGGTTTAAACAACTATATTCATTAAAACTAAGGTATTAAAATCTACTAACCGATAACATAAAAGAGCGTTAGTGCAATCTCTTTTTTATTTCAAAACTAATCTTCAGAAGCAATAGCTGTATTTTTACCAGTATTTACTTCTAATAAAACCGCTACTCCCTTATCATTTATCATTGTCATATTCAGCGTATCTAAAATTGCCAAGTCTTTAGATATTAATCCATTAAACATATTATAAGAAATATTCATTTCTTTTAATTCATCTAATTTTTCAAGCTCAAAAGGCACTTGACCATTCATCTTATTATCAAATAAACTAAGATTCTCAAGTGACGCCATATTTGCCACTTCACGACTTAATCCTCCCGAAAGTTTATTACTGTTTAAGAGTAATGTTTTTAGCGTTTTTATTTCATATAAAGAACTTGGTATTTGCCCTACTATTTCATTATTAAATAAAGACAGGATTTCTAGTTGATTCAAAGCACCTATTTGCATTGGTAATTCTCCTGAAAGCATGTTCATATACAATTCTAAATTTTTCAAATTGCTCATTTCACAAATAGAAGAAGGAATTGTCCCAGAAATTTTATTAAAAGAAAGATCCAATACTTTCATTTCTTTTAATTTTCCGATAGCAGAAGGAATCGTACCTGATATTTTATTTTTGTGCAAATCCAATTCTTGTAAACTTACTAAGTTTAAAATTTCTTCCGGGATTTCACCAACCAAATTGTTATTGTCTAAATTAATAGAAATTACTTTATCGTCTTGTAAAGTAACACCATGCCAAGTAGAAATTGGCGATGACAAATCCCATTTTACTGTCCACTGATTTCCATTTGTAGATTGATACAGTTTTACCAACGCATCTTTCTCTGACTGAGACACATCTGCAAACATTGAAAACGAAAAGAAAAGGGTTAAAAATAGAGTAGTTATATTTTTCATAACGTTGGATTTATATCTTTGATACCTATAAAACTACGCACAACGAAGCCAATCAGCAAATAAAATCGACGAAATACACTCTTTTTTATTTTTTAGAGAGTTATATCTTACAGAAATATTTAATTTTCTTAATTAAATATTAATTTGTTAAATTTGATTAACTAATCTTTAAACCCAATTTTATGGAAATCAATTTTTTAGCACTTTTTGTTGCAGCATTGTCTACACTTGTAGTAGGATTTGTTTGGTACAATCCAAAAGTTTTTGGAACAATCTGGATGAAAGAATCCGGCATGACTGAAGAAAAAATGAAAGGAGGAAATATGCTCCTGACATTTGGAGTATCATTACTTTACGCTTTTTTCATAAGCTTTGTCCTTCAAATGCTAACTATACATCAATTTGGTGCATTAGGAATGGTTGGCGGAGATCCTACTATCGCAAAACCTTCTTACGAAGCTTTCATGGCAGATTATGGATTAGCATTTAGAACTTTCAAGCATGGAGCTTTACACGGTTTTATGACTGGACTATTTTTAGCATTACCAATTATAGGTACAAATGCATTATACGAAAGAAGAAGTTTCAAATACACACTCGTTACCGGTGGTTTTTGGATAGTATGCTTTATGATTATGGGTGGAATTATTTGCGCTTGGAAATAATTACAAAAAAATATTAAAATGAATTTCGTCTTCGAATAATATCAAGACGAAATTTTTTTTATTTAATTCCCTCAATAGCTTTGGCTAAATCTAAATCTTTATCAGTAACACCATTTGCATCATGTGTAGTCAGCCTAATTGTCACTTTATTATACACATTGAATAATTCCGGATGGTGATTTCTTTTTTCGGCCATCACTCCTACTTGCACTATAAAACCTAATGCTTGCGTAAAATCTGAAAAAACAAATTTTTTCTCCATTCCATTGGCAGCAAAATGCCAGTCTTTAAGCCCTTTTAACTCTGATTGAATTGTCTCTGCTGAATAGGTTTTCATAATCTACTTTTTAATTTATATAAAGTTAGTTAATTTCGAGACATTGAGAAATACTTTAACTTTATTAACTAATTTTGAAAAAAATTACACTTCAAGTTGAATACACCTTATTCCTTTAAAATTTATAGTACTACATCGCAACTCCCTTTAAACTGGGATGATTTAGCGGTTTCAACCATTTTTTTATCCAAAAAATATTTGGAGATTTTAGAAAAATCATCTCCGGAAAATATGGTTTGTCATTTTATTGGACTATTCGAAAATGAAACTTTAATAGGCATTGCACTTTCTCAATTTTTAGATTTAAATCAACTGGAGTCTTTTGGAGATCGGGATAAATGCATTAAAACCACTGTTCGAAATTTAGTTTTCAGAAATTTAGGTTCTCATGTTCTCGTAATTGGAAACAATATGCTGACTGGACAAAACGCTTTTGCATTATCAGAATCTATTGATAAAAAGAAAGCGTTGCAAGCGTTGAAATCAGCGGCATTAGCATTGAAAAAATTGTTTCAATCTAAAGGAAAAAAAATTCATATTACCACTTATAAAGATTTTCACAAAGAAGACATTACGAACTTTGCCATTCCGGAATTCAAAAATGATTATCAGTTTTCGACACAACCGAATATGGTTTTTCACATTGATGAAAGCTGGAGATCAGAACAAGATTACATCGACTCACTTTCAAAAAAATATAGAGATCAGTATAAAAGAGCCCGAAAAAAAGCAGCAATTATTGAGAAAAGAAAAATGCATTTGGAGGACATCATAGCTTTAGAAGAAACCATTTATGATTTGTATTTTCATGTAGCCAAAAACGCTCCTTTCAATACTTTTTTTCTACCAAAGAACCACTTCAGAATTTTTAAAGAAATCTTTAAAGACAAATTTCTTTTTTATGGCTATTTTATTGATGAAAAATTAATTGGATTTAATACTTTAATAAAAAATGGTTCCGTAATGGACACTTATTTTCTGGGGTACGACGAAAATATTCAACGTGAAAAAATGCTGTATTTGAACATGCTGTATGATATGATAGCGTATTCTATTAATAAAGGGTTTAAGGAAATTGTGTTTGCAAGAACAGCATTGGAAATTAAAAGTTCTGTTGGCGCAAAACCTTTAAAAATGTATGGATTCATCGCGCATAGCAATCCAATAGTCAATTCGTACATGCCAAAAATATTTAGATATCTGGAGCCTGAAACTAATTGGCAAGAACGAAACCCTTTTAAATAACTTCACTATTTAATTTTGGAACCGCTACTTTCATTTGTTTGGGCAAAATTTTAATATCCAGTTTTGTCTCAGTACCGCAATATTCTCCATCGATTTGAAAACTAACCGGAACATTTGTCTTAACGATTGCTTTTTCTATAGAAATTATCTCAACATCCTCGGAATCTATCGGCATATTTCCAGAAATAATTTTTCCAAGCACTACCAAATCTAAATTTTTCAAAATAACTAATTCAAACTTTCCATCGTCCATAACACCA
The DNA here is from genome assembly GCF_004349155.1 of Flavobacterium sp. GT3P67. Lineage (NCBI taxonomy): Bacteria > Pseudomonadati > Bacteroidota > Flavobacteriia > Flavobacteriales > Flavobacteriaceae > Flavobacterium > Flavobacterium sp. GT3P67. The sequence continues at coordinate 147,577 of NZ_SMLF01000002.1, read as the reverse complement.
TTAGGATTTATAGAAACTCCTGTACCATATTTTTGAGAATTCGCAATGACAATCATTCTTGCCATACATTCAATTGTTTCAAAATCGCCAGTAATTGTTGCTGTAAAAGGGTCATCTAAATCAATTAAAGTACTGAAAGTTTGCAAAAAATAACCCCATTTTCCTCGAATACTACTACTTTCATAGTTCTTAATCATTTCCGCATTTACGCCCAAGTCACTTAAATGAATGCTTTTTTTACCATTGATAGAAATCATGTCTATTTCCATATAATCATTATGAAAAGCGATTTCTAAGTTTTCTTCGATTGTAGATGGCAAATTTAAATCTACCGCTAAACCATTGGCAGAACCAGCCGGTAAAATCCCAATAATAACATCATGGTTTTCCATCGCTTCAGCAACCATTTTTATAGTTCCATCACCTCCTGCTACAACAATTCTTTCTGGATTATAGGTTTTATAGAGTACTTTTATATTCTCAATATCTGATGCTCCAGAAGTATTATAAATCACAAGGTTCAAATTCTCTTTTCCGGCAAAATTTGTCGCCGCATCAACCAAATCTGATTTATCAACATTCCCAGAAACAGGATTTACAACGAGCATAATATTTTTTTTCAAAATTTTTCTTCTTTTATTGACTAAAAATAATTAATTTCAACAACACTCAAAAGTACTATAATAAATGAAACCAATTTTAAAATTATATCGTGGCTACGCTAATGAACAGGAATTAATTGTCATGGGACATGTTTTTAAACCAACAACAATTAAAGAGTATAATTTTCAAAAAAAGAATCTGAAAAATGCTACTTCTGTAATTAAAATGTTTCAAATAAAAACAGAAGCAAACGCCGATGTCTATTTAGAACATAACAATGCCAAAATTCATACCAGAACATTAATCGACGGTTATTTTAAATTCTGTGTCCCATTAGACCAAAACACTAATTATGGCTGGATTGATTATGAGGTAAGTATTGTTTACAAAAATGAGTCCATTTCAACACGAGACAGTTACATTCGACCACACAAAGGAAATTTAGGAATCATATCTGACATAGACGACACTTTTTTAGTTTCTCACACATTGAATCCTTTGAAAAAATTGTATGTTTTATTATTTAAAAACGTAAACAAGAGAAAAATATACGAAGATGTTGTCACCCATTATCAAGCTTTAAGTACCGCCGGAAGGGAAAATAAAGAGGAGTTTAATGCTTTTTTCTATGTTTCGAGCAGCGAATGGAATTTATATCGCTTTATTATAAAATTTACAGAACTTCATCAACTACCAAAAGCAGTTTTGCTATTAAAAGATATTAAAACGAGTCTCACTGATTTTTTCTTGACCGGCAGAGGCAACCACAATCATAAGTTTGACAAAATAAAACACATTTTAGAATTTTACCCAAACTTAGAATATGTACTTCTTGGAGACGATTCGCAACACGATGCATTTTTGTACGAAGCCATTTGTAAAATTTTCCCCGTAACCGTAAAAGCAGTCTATATTAGACAAACTAGTGATTCTAAAAAAGAAAAAGTAACAGCTATTTTGAAAAATCTAGAAACCCTGAAAGTTTCTGTTTGTTATTTCAAAAACAGCAGCGAAGCCATTGCGCACTCAAAATCAATTGGAATCATTGTATAAAAAAAGAGTTCCAAAAAATGGAACTCTCGTTTTTATAAATTATCTATTTCTTCCTGAACTATTTCCCAATCTGAGAGAAGTTTGTCCAGTTCTGCTTTTTTCTTATTGTATGCCGTGAAAAATTTAGCGTCTTCAATGTGTTTATCATAATTAGAAGCAAGCATTTTATCATCATGCTGAATGTCCTTTTCTAATTGCTTAATTTGACTCTCCACTTTGCTCAACTTATTCTGTAACGCTTTGCCTTTTTTCTGATCTTCATAAGAAGCTTTATTACTTTCTTTAGGTGCAGCCGCTTTCTGTGCATCTTTTTTCTCTACTTCACGCATATTTTCCATATTGCGTTGTTCCAAGAAATAGTTGATATCCCCTAAATATTCTTTTATTTTTTGATCTTTGAATTCATACACTAAATTTGACATTCCCTGCAAGAAATCCCTATCGTGAGAAACCAGCAATAAAGTACCTCCAAATTTTTGTAACGCGGCTTTCAAAACATTCTTAGATTTAATATCCAAGTGATTTGTAGGCTCATCCATCAGCAGAACATTAATGGGCTGCAACAATAATTTACATAACGCCAAACGGTTTCTTTCGCCTCCTGAAAGGACTTTTACCTTTTTCTCTACATCATCGCCACGAAACAAGAAAGAACCTAGCATATCGCGTACTTTCATTCGGTTTGTATCTGCAGCGGCATCTTCCATTGTTTGCAACAGAGTGATTTCGCCATCCAGATATTCAGCCTGATTTTGCGCAAAATATCCCAACTGTACATTATGCCCTAACTTGATATTTCCTTTATATTCGAATTCGTCAACAATAGCTTTAATGAAAGTTGACTTTCCTTGACCGTTTTGTCCAACGAATGCAATTTTACTTCCGCGCTCCACTAACAGATTGATGTCTTTCAAAATTGTTTTGTCACCGTAGCTTTTAGTTACATTTTCGGCTTCAATCACGACTCTTCCCGGTTCTTTTGAAACTGGAAAAGTAATGTTCATCACCGAATTATCATCTTCATCAACTTCGATACGTTCTACTTTATCTAATTTTTTGATTAATGACTGCGCCATCGAAGCTTTGGAAGCTTTGGCACGGAATTTTTCGATTAATTTTTCCGTTTCTTCAATTTTTTTGGCTTGGTTTTTTTGCGTTGCCAATTGCTTTTCACGAATTTCATGACGCAATTCTAAATATTGAGAATAGGGTTTATTGAAATCATAGGCTTTACCAAGTGAAATTTCGATAGTTCTATTGGTAACGTTATCCAAAAACATTTTATCGTGCGAAACAATCACAACAACACCAGGATAATTACGAAGGAAACTTTCTAACCAAATGATACTTTCTATATCCAAGTGATTCGTAGGCTCATCCAGCAACAAAACATCATTGGCCTGTAATAATAATTTGGCCAATTCGATACGCATTCTCCATCCACCAGAAAAAGTTTCGGTTTGATTATCGAATACGTCTCTTTTAAATCCTAAACCAAGTAAAATTTTCTCAGTATCACCCACATAATTATAACCGCCCAATAATTCAAAACGGTGCGTATAATCAGATAAGTCTTCAATAATTTGGCTGTATTCGTCACTTTCATAATCAGTTCTTGTAACTAACAAGTGATTAATTTCTTCGAGCTTTTTCTCAACAATTTTAATCTCAGTAAAAGCTTCATACGCTTCTTCAAGAACTGTTCTTCCTTGTTCAAAATCGATATCCTGACGCAAGAATCCCATACGAAGATCTTTCTCTTGAGAAATAACACCTGAATCAGGAGCAAAATCTTTTGCCAACATTTTAAGCATGGTAGATTTTCCCGCTCCGTTCTTCCCTACAAGACCCACACGGTCTCCGGCACCCAATCGAAAGGTAACTTCTTCAAATAAATAAGTACCACCAAACGAAACGGATAAATTGTGTATATTAAGCATGTATTGTTATTTTATTCCTTTTTGAATGCGTAAATTTGTAACTCTAAAAAAGGAAAAATTAAATTTTTTGCAAATGTTAAAAAAAGGATCCAAATTATATAGCATTTTAACAGGAACTTGTCCTAAATGTCAGAATGAGAGTATGTATTTGGATAAAAATCCGTTACATTTCAATAAAATCTTGAAAATGCATGAAAATTGCGGCCATTGTGGTTTGAGGTATCAAATTGAACCTTCGTTTTTTTATGGTGCCATGTATGTCAGTTACGGATTGAATGTCGCCGTTGGAATAGCAGCCTTTATAATCTCATTTGTAATCTTTGGCTCCAGCCTTAAAGTGGCTTTTATTGCTATAATAGCGTCACTTATTGTCTTGTTTCCATTTGTCTTGCGCTGGTCCAGAAACATATACATCAATATGTTTGTTTCCTATGATCCAAAAACCAAACTAAAATAATAGTATTACTGCCCTTTAGATAGAAATCTGTCAATGTCAATTTCCCTATTTAAAGGAATCTGATGTTCTATATTTTCAAATAATACTTTTGCCATTGCTGGCCCAAGCATAACCCCTCTAGTTCCCAAACCATTCAAAATATGTATTGATTCATAATTTTGATGTGTTCCCACTAATGGTCTTCTGTCTTTGACTGTAGGTCGAACGCCAGCAAAATGCTCCACAATTTCAAAATCACAGCTAATAATTTCTTTTATTCTTGCTACTAATTCTGTTTTTCCTTCCTCAGTAGGCAGATCTGTTTTATCCTTCCAATTATACGTTGCTCCAACTTTGAATAAATCATTCCCAAGAGGCAAAATAAACACACTCGTATTTACAATTACATCTAAATCCAACTGAGGTACTTTAATAATAAAAAGCTCTCCTTTGGTTCCGTCTAAAGGCAAGTAATTAAAATAAGGATTTGCATGCAGACCAAAACCTTCCGCAAAAATGATATGCTTAGCTCGAATATTTTTATATTGAATACTATCCGATTCGATTTTTAAAGCATCATAATCAAATGCTTCCTCTTGAAAGAGATTGTTTTGTTTCAGGTATTCCCTGTATTTATTTAAAAGCAAAGCGGTGTCCACATAACCCGTTTGTAAAACTTCGCCATACCCGTAAGGGGAATCAATTCCTATATATTTTTTAGAAATTAATTGTGTACATAAAAAAGGAGCCAGCGCTATTTTGTCCGAAGCAGCAAACCAATTATTCTGTTCTTCAACGGAAAAGAATTTTCTTAAAATAGGACTTTTGAAATCAACTTTGCAATTTAGTTTTTCTTCTAAAAAAGTATAAAATTCGTTCATCAATACTAATTGCTCTTGAGCTTGCCACACCTCGCTGAAACGTTTTAAAATAACCGGATTATACAAACCTCCTGCAATTTTGGATGAATTTTGAGAATTATTATCCAATACAAAAATAGATTTGTCATTACGCAAAGCAATCTCTGCGAATGAAATACCTGCTAAACCAGAACCAATAATTAAATAATCAATCATTTGAAATAACACCTTTTAAATAAGTGCAAAGTAAACACATTAAAACAAAAAAACTCTTACCATTACAGTAAGAGTTTTTTATTATATTATAAAATCGGCATTAATAATTCCACATATCTTGTTCGAAATTGCGAATTTTTTCTTTTACTCTTTCCGATTCTAATAATTGATTTTGAGCGTTATCCTTCATGTATTCATCAATAGTTCTATCACCATATACATTTTCTTCTTTGTAAATAACACTGTTAAAACGCCTGGAATTTAATATTTGATCAAATGAAACTGGCATCGCTGAATTTTTATCATTGAACGCTTTTGCTTCATGTAAAACATCTCTTGCTGCCGGGAAGAATACCCAGAACAATTCGATATAATCTTTTTCATCACTGTTCATGGTATAAACATCTGGCGTCACGGGACAAATTCCCAATAAACGATATTTCAATTCACTCTGGCGCTTGTCAAAATACCAGTATCCTTTAATTTTATATTGGGTTACATCTTGAGCTGCTAAGTCTTGTTTTAAAATATACTCGTCAGATATTTGATTTCCTGCATTAATTTGTTCTCTACCTGCATCAGTTGTATCAATACGAGTCAATGATGTTTGAATGTCTTGCATCGATTTTTTGGTATTAAAATAACTATCGGTATAGACCTCAGTAATTTTACCATTTTTCAAAGCTTTCGTAAGCACATCATACAAAGATCTTCTATCAGACCCAATATTTGCGGTATCAATTGGGAAATACAAAGCAAAATTAATTTTTTCACTTAAGTCAATAATTTCCCATGTAGTCTTACCCATTAAAACATCTCTATCATGCACATAACCATAGACTAATGGTTTATCATTATCTGAAATGAGTTGTGCCGCAGTTTTAAGTCCTATTTGGTCAGGAGTTTTTGCATTAAGCAAATTAGACTGTCCAAAAGAGGCGAAACTTCCTGTAATAGAGACAATAGCGATTAAAAAATTTCTTAGATTCATCATGGTATCATAATAAGATATTGAAGTAGGTCAAATATAAACTTACTTATTATTTATTGTATTTCAAAAATTACTGGAGCTGTTCTTGGTAATAAATAACTACCTGCACCTACAAGTTTTGTTTTTATTTCAGAAATAGTAACTTGATCTCCTCTAACTGCTTTTGAAAGAACAGCATTACACTGTGCATTTAATTTATTTCCTTGAACAACAACAGTAGGTTGACCTGTTACTTTTAAATTAAATCCAACTACATTTAAACCAACTTCAAAGTCGAAATCAACTAATTTAGCTCCAATTGTCGCAATTTGTAAATTTGATTTAGGCCCTTTAACAACGCCCATTTCTCCTCTAATAGTTCCTGTTGGACCAGGAATACCTTTTATTCTAAAGTTTTTCTTATCCGAAACTTTAGAACCGTCAGGAAGTGTACCAGTTACATTAATAACCACTTCTGAACCTGAACCTGGGCTCATGTTATATTTACCACCACCCGCAGAACTTAATCCTGGAGCACTAGCTGAAACTTTATCTGCAGTAACACCTGCAAAAGAAATAGTCATTGGGTTTACAACACCTCTATAAACTACATTCATCTTATCTGCAGAAATAGTAGCCGACTTTGGTCTCGCAACAACAACATATTTATCTTTAATAGGCAAGCTAACCACTTTCCCATTTTCATCAAAATTAAAGGAACCGCCAATAGCATGTTCTCCAATATTGCCTGCTCCAAAAGAGAATTTAGCTTGACCCGCTTGCGCTTGTACACTAGATCCATTGACAATAACAGATTTTGCTTTTAATGATGGATCAAATTTACCTAAAATAATTTTTCCTGTTACCGCTTCTCCTTGAAAGAAAACAGATTTATCAAGAACTACAATAGGCTGGTAAGCTGTAAGTGACGCTGCAGCCACTAAATCCGATTGAAACATTCCTGTCATTACATCGCTCTCCGTCGTTTTGATATCTGCTTGCAATTGCGATAATTTAGTAATAGTCGCAATAAGAGGATATCCTTTATAATTGTAATCGATCCAATCTAATTTAGCACCTGCTTTTTCAGAATAAACTGGTTTTGTAGCAAATCTGGCTTCAATCTTTTTCATTTCAGATTCCGCAATTGAACTACCCCCAATTGCTTTTATCTGAGTTGAGAAATTATTAATCTTATCTAAGAACTCTTTTCCTTGTTTAGAAACTCTATCTCCAGTAAAGAACATTCTGTCAATTAAATCTCCTTTATCCATTTGCTCGTATGGCAAATTTCCTTCAGCATCTCTTTCAAATTTTTTGGTAACAGTCGTCTTGATGTTTTCTAAATAGTCATTAAAATCTTTAGACAAAGCTCTAATTTTTTCAACTTTGGCTTTTTTATCCCCAAATTGCCCTGGTTGATCCACTGCTTTTTGAGCTAATTGTTGAAATGAACTTTCATTTCTAGTATCAGTGATAGAGTTAGACTCTACTATTTTATTATTCAAAATCCCAAAAGCTGATAATACCTCTTTGGACATATTTAATGCTAACATCGCGATAAAAACCAGGTACATTAGGTTAATCATCTTCTGTCTAGGGGTTAGTTTTCCTCCTGCCATATTTTCTACTAATTAGTTTATTATTTTTTTATAGTTTGAAACTAATTATCCTTTATTACCCATTGCAGAAAGCATACCACCATAAACATTGTTCAATGAAGCAATATTTGCAGTCATAGATTGCATTTGCTCTTTTAATTTTCCTGCATTTTCAGCAATTTCTTTATTTGCTTCAGCATTTCTTGAAGCACTTTCTAATTGTACTTTGTATAAGCTGTTTAAAGATTCCATCTGTGCCGCAGCCATAGATAATTCTTCGCTGTATTTTTTGGTTGCAGTGATAGAATCTACCGTTGGTGAAATTGCTTTAGCAGCTCCTTCGAAATTTTTAATGCTATTTCCTAAGCTTGCCATTAATTCTCCATCAATTTTAGCGTCTTTCAACATCGCGTCCAATTTTTGGGACAATAATCCTTGAGCATCTGAAGGCGTTTCAACTTTTTTCTTTGGTTCTCCTTTTACTCCATTTGCCAATTCGGGATAAACCAATGTCCAATCTAAATCATCATCAACCGGTTCAAAAGCAGAAAGAGCAAAAATTAAAGCTTCAACTACAAGACCAATTGTAAGCATTAAATTCCCAGTAATAATACCAAATTCAATGTGAGTTATTTTAAATAATGCACCAATAATTACAACCGCAGCTCCCATACCGTATGCGAAATTCATTTGTTTTTTACTTAGTAATGCCATAATAGTTTTTTTTAGTTTTAATAGATGTCGATTGGTTTATTTTTTGTTTATTTATTTCTTTTTACCGTTTCCAGTGGTTTGAAGTCCCATATAATCTTGAACAGTTCTAAAACCTATATAACTTCTTGCAGAATCAGCATATTCATGATCACGAGTACTTACTTGAAGAAAATAAGCAACATCTTTCCATGAACCACCTCGAACTACTTTTCTTTGATTTTTATAATCCTGAACATTCGGATTCATAGAAGAAACATATTCGTAAGCATTTGGATCATAGGATGAATCCGTCCATTCAGAAACATTTCCTGCCATATTATAAAGATTATAACCATTAGGCTCATACGATTTTGCCTCTACAGTATACAAAGCTTCATCTGCCGCATAATCACCTCTATTAGGTTTAAAATTAGCTAAAAAACAACCTCTGTCATTTTTAGTATAAGGCCCACCCCAAGGATAAGTAGCTGATTCTAAACCGCCTCTTGCTGAATATTCCCATTCCGCTTCTGTTGGCAATCTGAAAGAGTTTATCAAATCACGACCTTTCTTTTTAGATTTTATGTAGGTGTTTTTATTTAAAGTTCTCCAAGCACAAAAAGCTTTTGCCTGAGTCCATTTTACACCTACAACTGGATAGTCTCCATACGCTTTATGCCAGAAATAATCATTATGCATAGGCTCATTATAAGAATAAGCATAATCCTTAATCCAAACCGTTGTATCAGGATATACCTTTACTTCTTCTGTTCTGATGAAATTTTTTCTATTTCCTACTTTAGCTTTTGCAGCAGCCTGAATATCCATCCAAGAGTAACGGAATTTTAATTTATCTACATCTATAGTTCGTAATCCATTGTATGAAGCCTCTATTGGCAAATACATAGAATCCATCACTTCAGTATAATCTGCATCCGGATACAACTTAGTATCTTTGATTAGCTTCACTTTTCTGTTCAATTTTCTTCCGGCATATTGATCGTCAGCCGTACCTATACTATAATAATTATCATACATGTATTTATCATAGGCGGTCATCTTTTCAGGATCAGAATCATTAAAAGCAAAATCACCAATACTTCCGGCATTTTTACCTTTAGCAGCTCCTGGATCAGCTGTTTGCCCGCTCATATCAGCCATAATTGCCAATCGAACTCTCATTGTAGAGTCTTTTACCCATTCTACAAATTGACGGTATTCACTATTGGTAATTTCAGTTTCATCCATGTAAAATGAACGAACAGTAACAGTTTTAGTAGGAGCATCTTCCACATTAGCTAAATCAGCGTCTGATTTACCCATAATAAAGGCACCACCAGGAATTAAAGCCATTCCAAAGGGCTTTTCAGGATGCCATTTACCTCCATTAATACCAACTAATTCTCCTTTATCGCTTGATTTACCACAGCCGATCAAAAGGGCTAAAATTGACGTATATGCAATGAACTTCTTCATATAAATTTGGTTATCTATTCATTATTTTTAAGTGTGTAAACCTATTTATTATTTATTAATAAAACAATATTTTTGTTATGAATTAATTTGAGTCCAAAAATAATGTTAAATAAAATACAAAAAAAATATTTTGTCGATAAAATGCCAAAATAATCGATAAAATACATAAAAATTGATTTTTTTTATGTATTTTATAATGTTAAGCTTATAAATCATATTAATTTTTAAACAATTTTCAGGGCAAAAATTGTAAACATTAAATAATAATTATAAAATATTCTTACGTTGTGCTTTCCACCATCTTTCAGGCAATTCTTGGTTGCATGCCAATAAATATTCGTCATATGAACATGGTAATAACGTATTTCTTTTTAGTTTATTATTAACATTTGAAATAAAAGGAATTTCTATCCACCAGCGATCCGTTTTATCACTTTTATAAAAGACAAGTTCCTCTTCCTCCAATGGGACAATGTATTTCAAATAGTTTTCTTTACTTCCAAAAGGATACTCATTAGAACGATAATGAAACCCTTCTATGAAATACCAAATTATCTGCGCTATGATGACAGATTCTTGTGCCGAATTATTATGATTGAATATCCCAAAAGAAGATACTTTATCACTTATTCCTGCATACCGTGACAAAGAACAAATCTCTTTTCCATTAAAACCATTTGGTGCAAACGAAATAAAATTTCCTGAATCAGATGATTTAACCGAATTCAGATCAATACTTACCAAATCAGCATCTCTAAAAACAGGTTCCGAAATAGAGATATTATTAGAAACCTCTCCTAATCTATAGGCGTCGAAAAACAATTTCTCTATCAAATCTATTTCTTCCTGCGAATTAAAATACGTTTGATACCCAATATTACAATAGTTGAAAAGATTATTAGGTTCGTCTACAATTATTTTTGTCAAATAGGAAGAAGCCGAAACCTGCTCTTCTTCCTTACCAAAATCAAATTTATTATCAATGGAAACCAAGTTGACCATTTGTTCCAAATCATCATAAGCTCTGTAAAGCGCATATGTTAAGTCTTGGGAACCTCCAATAACTATAGGAGTAATTTTTTTCTTAACTAGACTTGCAACAACTTTTTTTACTGCAAAATAAGTATCCTCAACAGAATTTCCTGCAAGAATATCACCTAAATCAGCAATAGAAGCGTCCCAGTTTCCCGGAAACAATCCATATAACTCTTTTCTCAGTGGCACTAAATCTACATCAGAAACAGCTTTTTTATTTCCTCGGTTTTCTAAAACGCCAATTACAGCAATTTTAATCTTATTTAAATCTGGGAACTGTTTTTCTGTATGCAATACAATTTTACTTCCTAATTGCTGAGAAGTCAATCCGTTTATATAGCTAAGGATTTCATCATCTACGGGTTTCAGAAAATCAAATTCCATTTTATTTCTTTTTTGCTACTGGTTTCTTTACTACGGCTTTCTTCGCTGGTGCTTTTTTAGCTGGCGTTTTCTTGGCAATCATTTCCTGAACTTCAGCCAATGTTAATTTTGTAGCATCAACATCTTTACTTAATTCAATTTTGATTTTTCCTTTAGTGATAACAGAACGTCCCCAACGGGCTTTTTCAACCAAAATTCCTTCGTCTTCCCAATTATGCAAAACCTTATCAATATTTTTTTGCAACTTATCTTCAATCAACGCTTCAATATCTGATTGAGACAAATTATCAAAATCGTATTTTTTACTTACATTTATAAACAAACCGTTCCATTTGATAAAAGGACCAAAACGACCCACACCTTTCTGAACGCCTTCCCCTTTGTAAACTGCAATCGGCGCATCGGCGGCGGCTTTTTCTTCGATTAATTCCTGGGCTCTTTCAAAATCTACATCTAGAGGATTTTCTCCTTTTGGTAAAGAGACAAAAGCTGCTCCGTGACGAATATAAGGACCATAACGACCATTACTTACTTCAACTTCTTCTCCTTTATATTCTCCAAGATTTTTTGGCAACAAAAACAAATTCAACGTTTCCTCTAAAGTGATGTTCCCAATATTTTGATCTGCCATTAAACTGGCAAATTTTTTCTCTTCATCATCAGCAGCTCCAATTTGAGCCATTGGTCCAAATTTCCCTAAACGCACCGAAACCGGTTTCCCTGTTTTTGGATCAGTTCCCAAAATTCTTTCACCGCTTTCTCTTTCTGCATTGGCTTCTACGTCTTTCACTGTTGGGTGAAATTTATCGTAGAATTCCTGCATCATTTTTGTCCAAACGATATTTCCTTCTGCAATTTCATCAAAATCCTGCTCCACTTTTGCAGTGAAATTATAATCTAAAATGTTTCCGAAATTCTTTACCAAGAAATCGGTAACAATCGTTCCAATATCTGTAGGGACTAATTTCCCTTTATCAGAACCTGTATTTTCTTTCAACAACTTCTCTCCTACTTTCCCGGATTGCAAAATCAGTTGCGTATAATTACGTTCCTGACCGTCAAGATTTCCTTTCTCTACATAATTTCTGTTGATAATCGTAGAAATCGTTGGCGCATAAGTAGAAGGACGACCAATACCCAATTCCTCTAATTTTTTTACCAAAGAAGCTTCGGTATATCTTGCAGCAGCTCGAGAATATCTTTCGGTCGCGGTGATGTAATTGTTTTGTAATTTTTCATTGACTTTCATTGCGGGCAACATCCCTTCTTGCTCTTCTTCATCGTCATCATGGCCTTCAAGATACACTTTCAGGAAACCTTCAAAAAGCAAAACTTCTCCAGATGCTGTGAATATTTCACCGTGATTGTTCGCTTCAATTTTCACGTTAGTACGCTCCAATTGTGCGTCACTCATTTGCGAAGCCAACGTTCTTTTCCAAATCAAATCATACAAACGGGCTTGATCTCTGTCGATATTTACCGTGTGTTGTGACATATCTGTAGGACGAATTGCTTCGTGTGCTTCCTGCGCGCCTTTGCTTTTATTGACAAAAGTTCGAGGTTTTGAAAACTCTTTTCCGTACGATTTGATGATTTCAGCTTGAGCAGCTTCCATCGCATCCTTGGATAAGTTCACACTATCCGTTCTCATATAAGTAATGAGTCCAGCTTCGTACAAACGTTGTGCGAGTTGCATCGTAATTCCAACAGGCAAATACAATTTACGCGCAGCTTCTTGTTGTAAAGTCGAAGTCGTAAAAGGACCTGTAGGTGATTTTTTGGTAGGTTTCGTTTCTAAATCTGATACCTTATACGTTGAACCGATATTCTTGTTTAAAAAATCTTCGGCTTCTTTTTTAGTATTGAAATTCTTAGGCAGTTTGGCTTTAAATGATTTCCCTGATTCGTTAGTGAATTCTGCCACAACGGAATATGTTGCAATTGCATTAAAGTTTTGAATTTCTCTTTCACGCTCTACAATCAAACGAACAGAAACCGATTGTACACGACCCGCAGAAAGTCCGCCTTTAATTTTTCTCCAAAGTACAGGCGACAATTCATAACCAACCAACCTGTCCAAAACACGACGTGCTTGTTGTGCGTTGACCAAATTATAATCGATTTCACGTGGATTATCAATTGCTTTTAGAATCGCAGTTTTGGTGATTTCGTGAAAAACAATACGCTTGGTTTTCTTCTTATCTAATTTTAATTCTTCGGCTAAATGCCAAGAAATAGCCTCACCCTCGCGATCCTCATCACTTGCTAACCAAACCATTTCGGCATTCTTGGCTAAAGTCTTTAATTTGCTTACCAACGCTTTTTTATCAGCAGAAACTTCGTATTTGGGTTTAAAACCATTTTCTACATCTACTCCAATTTCCTTAGAAGGCAAGTCGGCAATATGCCCATAACTCGATTCGACTTGAAAATCACTTCCTAGAAATTTCTCGATTGTTTTTGCCTTTGCAGGGGACTCAACTATAACTAAATTCTTTGCCATTGCTCTATTTTTCTGAGACAAAAGTATCTTTTTTTTTTAAATATTGCGCTTTTGTATTTCTAAAAGTAATTTTTATCGTTGAACAAAAGATTTAAACTGTTGTGAATTATAGCCGTTTTTACGAATTAACTCTACAAAAATTATTACGGTTTATGACAAGATGGATTATTAAGAAGTTGGGCAAATAAAATCTAAACAAGAAAAGAAACTTTCTTAGGAAATGATTTCAGCAATTACATGCAAAATTACATCCAAGTAGATGTATGGGTTCAAATATAATACTAAAGATGTGTTTTATGATTTTGAAATCAGTATGGAATTGAAGTTTAAGTTTAATATTTCCCAACTCCATGCTAACGGCAGAATTTCAACAGCGTGTCAAAAACCCATTCAAGAGTTTGGTCTCTTTGAATGGGTTTTAGAGAACTAAACCGATAATAATCGATTTTATATGCCGAATCATTTATATAAATAAGGAATAAATGATTAGCTTTCACTTTTACCCCTTACAAGAGCTATTATTATTATTATAAAAACCGCTCCCCCTACTACCCAAACCCATGGTTGTGCAAACCAATCAGTTCCTTCCTCACCCACTGTCAAATTTACATCCACCTCTTCATTTTGCGCCCTCAAAAGACTATGAAAAAAGAAAAATGCACTAATTGCTAAACACTTTTTTGACATTACGCTGATGTTCTGTAATTGTTTCATGTTAAATCGTTTTTAAAATTAATGATAAATATTATTTTAGGAGTTTTAACCTACCAAAGGTAGCGAAATTATATTTACTAAATGTTTCATAATTAAACAAAAAGAATACATAATTCACATAATTTAACCTTAAAATAAGATAATATATTTTTATTTCAGTTCAATTGGCTGTGTTTTTAATAATTTTATGCATCCTTTATTTTTGAGATTCTATTTTAAAAACTTGTAAATAATTTTTCTACCAGCGCCGGCTGAAGTAAAAAAACGGAAAGAAAAAAGCAGAAATTTCCTGTTCTAAAAAAACGACCAATGGAAGCTCTGTTTAGAACTTTGGAAACTTTACTTTCTTTGCGAGTCCAGAAGGATGTGGATTGTAGCGGAAAAGCGGGATTGGCTGCTGATAAGCATTATTCTAAAACATTGTTAATTCTTCATCTGACATCTTGTCATATTTATTTGAATTGCGTTATCTTTGTGCTTTGAAAATACATGATGGAAAAGATTATTGAAGAAAGTAAGCAGGGAGAAAGTCTTGTTTTAGAAAATAAACCTGAGAATACAAAAAAACTATTTATAGAAAGTTACGGCTGTGCGATGAATTTTTCGGACAGTGAAATTGTAGCTTCCATATTGTCTGGAAACGGATACAATACAACGCAAGTTCTGGAGGAAGCCGATTTGGTTTTAGTCAATACCTGTTCTATTCGGGACAAGGCTGAGCAAACTATTCGAAAACGTTTGGAAAAATACAATGCTGTAAAACGCATTAATCCAAAAATGAAAGTAGGTGTTTTAGGCTGTATGGCCGAGCGTTTGAAAAGTCAGTTTTTGGAAGAAGAAAAAATCGTTGACCTTGTTGTCGGTCCTGATGCATATAAAGATTTACCGAACCTTTTACAAGAAGTGGAAGAAGGGCGCGATGCGATTAACGTGATTTTGTCAAAGGATGAAACCTATGGAGATATTTCTCCAGTTCGATTGATGAGCAACGGAATCACCGCTTTGGTTTCAATTACTCGTGGTTGTGATAATATGTGTACGTTTTGTGTGGTACCTTTTACCCGCGGACGCGAACGCAGCCGTGAACCTCAGAGTATCATGAAGGAAATTCAAGATTTGTGGGACAAAGGGTTTAAAGAGATTACGCTTTTGGGACAAAACGTGGATAGTTTCCTTTGGTACGGCGGCGGATTGAAAAAAGATTTTGAAAATGCTACCGAAATGCAAAAAGCAACAGCTGTTGATTTTGACCAATTACTGGAAATGGTGGCTGTTGGTTTTCCTAAAATGAGAATCCGATTTTCAACCTCTAATCCACAAGACATGCATGAAAGTGTTTTGCACGTTATTGCGAAACATCCTAATATTTGCAAACACATTCACTTGCCTGTCCAATCTGGAAGCAATAGAATCCTAAAAGAAATGAACCGTTTGCACACGCGTGAAGAGTACATGACTTTGATTGATAAAATCAGAACTATTATTCCAAATGGTTCGATTTCGCAAGATATGATTACTGGTTTTCCAACAGAAACCGAAGAAGATCATCAAGATACCTTAAGTTTAATGGAATATGTAAAATATAATTTTGGTTATATGTATTCGTATTCCGAACGTCCGGGAACATTGGCAGGAAGAAAAATGGAGGATGACGTTACCGAAAAAACTAAAGCCAGAAGATTACAGGAAATTGTCGATTTACAACAAAAACACGCTTGGTTCCGCTCTGAGGAATTCATTGAACAAACCGTAGAAGTTTTGGTAGAGAAAGTTTCAAAAAAATCAACGGAAGAATTTTCTGGAAGAAATTCACAAAGTATTACGGTGGTTTTTCCAAAGGAAAATTACAAGATTGGGGATTTTGTAAATGTGAGAATTATTTCTTGTACCAGCGGAACCTTAAAAGGAAAAGCAGTTGGATTGAGTGAGATGAATTAGAAAAATTAGCCACTAATTTTTAATTCATTAAAAATAAAAAGAGTTTTAAGTAATTATTAATGAGATTGCTTCGTGCCTCGCAATGACAATATGGAAACAGTTCAAGCTATAAAACAACGATTTGAGATTATCGGAAATGATCCGAAGCTTAATCGTGCGATAGAAAAAGCCATACAGGTAGCTCCTACTGATATTACCGTTTTAGTAGCGGGAGAAAGCGGTGTGGGAAAAGAGAATATTCCTAGAATTATTCATTCACTTTCGCACAGAAAACATGGGAAATACATTGCCGTAAACTGTGGAGCCATTCCAGAAGGAACGATTGACAGTGAACTTTTTGGGCATGAAAAAGGGGCATTTACTGGTGCAACCAATACACGTGAAGGCTATTTTGAAGTAGCTGATGGCGGAACAATTTTCTTGGATGAAGTAGGTGAATTACCACTTACCACTCAAGTGCGCTTGTTACGTGTTCTTGAAAATGGCGAGTTTATAAAAGTGGGTTCTTCACAGGTTCAAAAAACAGATGTGCGAATTGTTGCCGCTACGAATGTCAATTTATTTGACGCTATCGAAAAAGGAAAATTTCGTGAGGATTTGTATTATCGCTTGAGTACGGTGGATATTACTTTGCCGCCTTTGCGCGATCGAAAAGATGACATCCATTTGTTATTCAGGAAATTCGTTGCTGATTTTGCCCATAAATATAAAATGCCTCCTTTAAAACTGGACGAAAATGCTATCCAATTATTACAGAAATTTCGTTGGAGTGGTAATATCAGACAATTGCGAAATGTAGCGGAACAAATCTCCGTTTTGGAAACGAATCGCGATATATCCGCAGTGACTTTACAATCGTATTTGCCGGTTTTGGGGAACAATTTGCCATCTGTCATAAAGGATAAGAAAAGCGAAAGTGATTTTAGTACCGAAAGAGAAATTTTGTACAAAGTCCTTTTTGATATGAAAAGTGATTTGAATGATTTGAAAAAATTAACTTTGGAATTGATTCAAAATGGCGTGTCCAAAGTACAGGAAACCAATCAGAATTTGATAAAAAAAATATATGGTTCGAAAGAAAATGACAGTGAAATCGATTTTGAAGAAGAACCAAGATCAGCCTTAATCACTACCCAAAACAATCAAGAGCTGTATCAGGAACATGATGATAGTTATCTTTTTGCAGAAACAATCGAAGAAGAAGAAACATTGCGTTTAGAACAAAAAGAAATCGAAATGATTAAGAAATCATTAGAAAAAAACAAAGGAAAACGAAAAGCAGCAGCAGATGAGCTGGGCATTTCTGAAAGGACTTTATATAGAAAAATTAAGCAATTTGACTTGTAGTTTTTACCACAAAAACACTAAGACATAAATGATTTAATTCAAAATGAATATCTTTGACCCAGCCGTTAGCAAACTGACGAAGCAATTTTTAAAATAGAAAATGAAACATATAAAATTTATTCTTCTTTCAATAATTATAGTAAGCATCAACAGTTGCTCGGTTTATAACTTTACTGGAACTGGTAAAATTGATGCCGAAACATTTCAAGTTGGTTTTTTTCAGAATAATGCTGAATTGATTGAACCTGGTATTGACAGAACATTTACATTAGAACTTCAAGATTTAATCCAGAACCAAACCAATTTAAACTTGGTCAAAAATGGTGCTGATTTGACTTACGAAGGAGAAATTGTAGATTACAGAATAAGCCCAATGACGGCTACTGCAGATCAACAAGCATCTCAAAACCGTTTGACAATCAGGGTTAATGTTCGTTTTACCAATAAGAAAAAAGAAGCAGATGATTTTGAAAAACCATTTACTTTTTTCTATGACTATCCCGCTCAGCAACAATTGACAGGAGCAACTTTAAACAGCGCTTTAAAGGAAATTTTTGAAAGAATTACACAGGACATCTTTAATGAGTCACTCGCAAAATGGTAAATTGAAGTGTTGATTCGGTTATTTGTTGATTCGGTTAGTCGAAAACAAATAAACGGATAACCAAATAAACGAATACCCTTTATGAACGTAACCGATTATACTTATTTGATTAATAAACCTGATGCTATTCATGAGAAGCAAACGGAAGCATTAGAAAAAGTGCTCGCCGAGTTTCCTTATTTCCAAAGTGCCAGAGCGATTCAATTAAAAGGTCTTTACAATCAAAACAGTTTTAAATACAATACTGCTTTAAAAATTACTGCAGCACATTCAACTGATCGATCTATTTTATTTGATTTCATTACATCAGATACGTTCACTTCGATTCAAAAAGGTCTTTACGATAAAAAAGCGTTAGAAATTCTTGATATAAAAGTAGTCGACAGTGAAATTATTGTTACTGAAGAAAAACCGGAATCCAAAATAAATTCTTTAGAAAGATCCATACTCACTTCAATAAAAGAAGCTTCAACAATCGATGTTGATGATGCTTCAAAAACTACCGAAGAGAAACTGGCAATTGGTAAGCCCTTAGATTTCTCTAAAAGCGAACAACATTCCTTCCAAGAATGGCTTCAACTTTCGCGCACTAAACCTATCGAAAGAGAAAAAGAGAGTCCTACTAATCCACCGCATCCTATAATAGATGCTGATAAAAGAAAGAAATTAGAATTAATAGACAAATTTATTGAAGCGAGTCCTAAGATTTCTCCGGTAAAACACGGAGTTGCTTCAACCGTTACTTTTGACTTAAATGCAGCCGACAATTCCTTCTTGATGACGGAAACTTTGGCCAGAGTCTATTTGGAACAAAAGAAATATCAAAAAGCGATTCAAGCTTATGAAATATTAATTTTGAAATATCCAGAAAAAAGTAGTTTCTTTGCAGACCGCATATCGGATATTAAGATTTTACAACATAATAATAATTAAACAATGAGCACATTTTCAATTTTTTTAGTTTTAATAACTATAGTTTGTTTTCTATTAATCGTAGTTATAATGGTTCAAAACCCTAAAGGTGGTGGATTATCATCTACAATAGGTGGTTCTCAAATGCTAGGTGGAGTACAAAAAACAACTGATTTTTTAGACAAAAGCACTTGGACATTAGCAACTATACTAATTGCACTTATACTACTTTCAAGCTTAAGCTTTACAGGAACATTAAGTGATACTGATTCTAAAATCATTGAAAACACAGGAAGTGCAGCACCAGCTACAAACACGCCAGTTGCTCCTGCTCAAAACACACCTGCTGAACCAAATCCAGCAAAATAAATTATTACAACATATTCTAGATGCCAGCCTGTCAAAGCTGGCATTTTTTATAAGAAATTATGTCAGTTTCATTAGGATGGCACAATTTCTGAAATCTTTATAGACGTTAAAATAAATAATATAAAAATATAAAATCATGGCTTTAAACATTAAACCACTTTCAGACAGAGTTCTTATCGAACCCGTTGCAGCTGAAACAAAAACAGCTTCAGGGATTTTCATTCCAGATACAGCTAAAGAAAAACCACAAAAAGGAACTGTTGTTGCTGTTGGAAACGGAACAAAAGACCACACAATGACTGTAAAAATTGGCGATTCTGTTCTTTACGGAAAATACGCTGGAACTGAATTAAAACTAGAAGGTAAAGACTATTTGATCATGCGTGAAGACGATATTTTAGCAATAATATAATCGAATTAACAAATAAACGAATTAACAAATAAAATAAAAATGGCAAAAGATATAAAATTTGATATTGAAGCACGTGATGGATTAAAACGTGGCGTTGATGCATTAGCTAATGCAGTAAAAGTAACTCTTGGACCAAAAGGTCGTAATGTAATTATTGGAAAAGCTTTTGGTGGACCAACTGTTACTAAAGATGGTGTTACTGTTGCAAAAGAAATTGAATTAAAAGACCCATTGGAAAATATGGGTGCTCAGATGGTTAAAGAAGTTGCCTCTAAAACGAATGATTTAGCTGGAGACGGAACTACAACTGCAACTGTTTTGGCACAAGCAATTGTGAAAGAAGGATTGAAAAACGTTGCCGCAGGAGCAAATCCTATGGATTTGAAACGTGGTATTGACAAAGCGGTTGAAGCTATTGTAGCTGACTTAGCTAAACAAGCAAAAGTAGTAGGAAGTGATTCTGAAAAAATAAAACAAATTGCTTCAATTTCTGCTAACAATGACGAAGTAATTGGTGAGTTAATCGCTGCAGCTTTCGCAAAAGTTGGAAAAGAAGGGGTTATCACTGTTGAAGAAGCCAAAGGAACTGACACTTACGTAGATGTTGTGGAAGGTATGCAATTTGACAGAGGATATCTTTCTCCATATTTTGTTACTAATTCAGAGAAAATGGAAGTAGAATTGGAAAATCCTTACATCCTTTTATATGACAAAAAAGTTTCTTCATTAAAAGAATTATTACCAGTTTTGGAACCAGTTGCTCAATCTGGAAAACCATTATTAATTATTGCTGAAGATGTTGATGGTGAAGCATTATCTACATTGGTAGTAAATAAATTACGTGGAGCCTTAAAAATCGCAGCCGTAAAAGCACCTGGTTTTGGAGATAGAAGAAAAGCAATGTTGGAAGATATCGCAATCTTAACCGGAGGAACTGTAATCTCAGAAGAAAGAGGGTATACTTTAGAAAACACCACTATCGAAATGTTAGGAACTGCTAAAAAAGTGACTATCGATAAAGACAATACAACAATTGTAAGTGGCGCAGGTGAAGCTGATATGATCAAAAATCGTGTCAACCAAATTAAAGGTCAAATGGAAGCTACAACTTCTGATTATGACAAAGAAAAACTACAAGAACGTTTGGCTAAATTAGCTGGTGGAGTTGCTGTCCTTTATGTAGGTGCTGCTTCAGAAGTAGAAATGAAAGAGAAAAAAGACAGAGTTGATGATGCTCTTCACGCAACTCGTGCAGCTGTTGAAGAAGGAATTGTTGCTGGTGGTGGTGTTGCGCTTCTAAGAGCTAAAAACGCACTTAGCACTATTAAAGCTGATAATGCTGATGAAGCTACCGGAATTCAAATTGTATCTCGTGCAGTAGAGTCTCCATTGAGAACTATTGTTGAAAATGCAGGTCTTGAAGGTTCAGTTGTTGTTGCAAAAGTTGCCGAAGGTAAAGGTGATTTTGGATACAACGCAAAAACTGACGAATATGTTGACATGCTTAAAGCAGGTATTATTGATCCTAAAAAAGTAACGCGTGTAGCATTAGAAAACGCAGCTTCGGTTGCTGGAATGATATTGACTACTGAATGTGCTTTGATTGATATTAAAGAAGATAATGGTGGAGGAAACCCAATGGGTGGCGGTATGCCAGGAATGATGTAATAGCAATCCACTATAAACAAAAAACCGTCTCATTTACATGAGACGGTTTTTTTATGGATTATAAATTATTGATTTATTCTTTAACTTTAGATTTTCTGCTGAACTTATAAATTACCGGCAAAACAGTAATTCCAACTAAAGCGATAACAATTATTTCTATGTGCTCTTTCAAATCAATCTGATAATTTTCAAGTAGGAAACCATATAAATAATGTCCTGCGAAAATCAAGGTGAATGACCAAATGAAAGAACTTAGAATATTGTAAAACATAAACTTCTTTTTCTCCATAGAAACAATCCCAGCTACTATTGGTGCAAAAGTTCTAAATATTGGAAGGAATCGAGCAAAAATAATTGCTTTTCCTCCATATTTTTCAAAGAAATCTTTTGATTGAACTAAATACTTTTTCTTAAACCAAAAGCTATCTTCCTTGTTGTACAAATAGTATCCGCTTTTTGAACCAAACCAGTATCCTACAATATTCCCTAAAATTCCTGATAAAGCCACAAGTGTTGCTAAAAGAACAACATTTATAAAATCATTATCAATGAATAAAATATTCTCTATTAATTCCCGGCTGTAAATCCCTGCTAAAAACAATAAACTATCTCCCGGTAAAAAGAAACCTGCAAAAAGACCTGTTTCTGCAAAAACAATAAATAAAACTATATAAATACCCAATTTAATTCCATTAATATCAAAATGAATATAAAAAAGCGGGTCAATCAAATTCTTCCAATCAAAATCGTTCATTCTACGGTGTTTTATGCTAAAATTATTCGTGCGTGAAAGTACGGATAATATATCTTAACCACAATTTATGGTACTACTTTAAAGTTTTATTAACTATTTAAATTAACCAAATTAACTTTACATTACCAACAATCAAATGTTATTTTTAATAATCACAATTCTAGTTCCTTAAAAACATGATTTTTTATAGTTAACAGCCTCCATTTCACTCAAAAAATTTATTAAACTATGGCATTAAAAAAACCAAAGCTTTCACTTTGGTTTTTTTTAAAAATCATTTTCGTTCATATTGGCAACAAGTATGCAGACTGTCATAATCTTCCTTTAATGCCTTGACTTCACCTGTATCATGACCAACTTTTGCAATAGCTTTTTGAATTGTTGGGACATTCGTTTTCTGTTCGTTTACAATCAAATATAAAGTACCACAATCCATATGCCAATCGGCAGATTTCACACCCGAAACACTTAATGCCGTTTTTTCAATTCTCTTTTTACACATTTCACAATTCCCGCTCACATGAAATTCAACCTTAGCATTTTTATTTTTCGCCACTTGAGCCTGAACTGTAAATCCAGCAAATGTCAGCAATATTACTACTATTATATTTTTCATTATTTATATTATTTAATTTTAAAACGCAAACCCGCATAATACATTTGTCCAAAAACCGGACCATAAACTATCGATGCATCAAAAGTAGGTCCAAATGGATTCTCATTACCCAAGATAACATTATCTTGTTTGTAATTCCCAATATTTTCACCGCCAATATATACTTCAAAAGTAGAAGAAAAAGTTCTGGTAACTTGTATATTCATCACAGAAAATGAAGGCGAAAATTCAGGCAGCCTGTCTTCTTCGGGATTTGTTGAAGTATTGGGCAATTGTTGTTTTCCAAGCCAGTTGAAAGTATAATCAAACTTCCATTGTTTTCCTTTATCTAAAATATGAGTTTCATATCCTAAATTCCCAAAGAAACGATGTTTTGCCTGCAATGGCCTTTGATATGTTCCTGATAAATAATCCGTTTTAATATCATAGTATTTGTAGGCTGTTCTCAAATTAAAATGTTTGGCTAATTCATAATTGAACTCTACTTGCAAACTATTCGCATACGATTTCCCTTTTAAGTTGTAAAACAATACCTGTTGCTGACTTTGCAATACATCAACAACTGCCTGATTTTGAAAATCGGTTCTGTATAAATCAAATCCAACATCGGCACTCTTGCCAAAAAGCAAAAAACCCTGCATAAAACTCAACCCATAATTCCATGCAATTTCAGGATTCAAACCGTATATTTTTCCATTGGTATCTAAAAATTCAAAGGTTCTTGAACTTGCCAGAAGCTGTTGGTTTTCAGCAAAAACATTAGCGCTTCGTTTCCCTCTTCCTGCTGAAAATCGCAAGACACCTTTTTCCCAAGGATTGTATCGCACGTGTAATCTTGGCGTAGCAAAAGTCCCCAAACGATTATGATTGTCAATCCTACCGCCAAGAACTACGCTAAAATTCTCTGTATTATCATAGGTATATTCGAAAAAAGCACCCACCGAATTATCAATTCGGCTGTAATCATTCACATTGACAAACTCTCCGTATTTATCATACGTGAAATTCAAACCCGTTGAAAATTTATGTTTCGTATTATTGATAATCGAATTGAAAATTAAGTTCGAATAATAACTTTTTTGTTTAATATTATATTGATTTAAGCCAAAATAAGAGTTTTGATCATGACTGTTAAAAGCATTCTGAAAACCAATACTCTGATACGGCATATCTGGAAAAACATAGCCTAATTTAGTGGAAACATCAAAACGTTCCGTATTGATTTCGGAACCCCAATAATTAGTCGTCCCCTTATCTCTATCTGGGTCAAAATTTAATTCTCCTGTTTGTTTTTGATCATTCATATACCGGAAGTTAATGAAACTCACCCAACCTTTTTCGGCATTGGTATATTGCCAACGATTTAAAACATTGATTTGTTTTGCCAATGGATTGTCCAGAAAACCATCGTCATTCATATCGTTTTTTGAAACTCTTGTGTTTCCGTGAACAAACAAACTACTACTCCATTTATCAGAAATTTTGGTATTGAAATGCGTATTTAATTCAAACCGAGAATCTGTTGAACCATAGGCATTCAGAAAAAACGGAATATCGCTGATTGGCTTTATTAATTCGGTATTGATTTGTCCCGAAATACTTTCGAAGCCATTGACTACACTTCCTGCACCTTTTGTAATTTGGATGCTTTCTACCCAAGTTCCCGGCGTGAAAGACAATCCGTAGGCTTGAGAAGCACCACGAACCGAAGGAATGTTTTCCTCCGTAATCATCAAATAAGGACTCGTCAATCCCAGCATTTTTATTTGTTTCGTTCCTGTCAAAGCGTCCGAAAAATTGACATCAATTGAAGGATTTGTTTCGAAACTTTCTGCCAGATTACAACAGGCGGCTTTAAGTAATTCTTTGCTTGTCAGCGTTGTAGTATTAGCCGTTAGGCTATATGATTTTTTTAAACTTTTACTGTTGCCTTTTACTTTTATCTCCTGCAAAGTATCTTGCGAATAAGAATTAAAAGCACAAAAGAAGAGTAATAAAAGTATTGAAATTTGTTTTTGCATGATTGTTTTTTAATGTTTAAAAAATGTAAAATCACAAAGGTGTGATTCAAGTTTTTATTAAAACATTAAAACTACGCGTAGAAAATATATTGGTGGTATAATTTAAAAAAAGGAGGCGCATTTGCATCGTAGTAATACGAAATAAATGGGCTGCTTTTAAAATTTGAAACAAATGATAACACAGAAGGATTCCATTCCTCTATTGAAAATGTAAAATCCGTATGGAGAGAAACTATTTTTTGAATTAAATTATCTGTTTTCTTTTGAAAATTAACCTCTTTGTCTTTGCAACAATGTGATTTTTTTTCAACAACCCCACAACAATCTTTTTCTAAATTTTGATCCTGAGCAGGAGTTTTAAGAGTAACCGAAGCAATCTCGTTCCCGCAATAACGAACATTAAATGCTAATCCCATATTGGAAACCAATATAAAAATAGCCAAAAGTAAACTTATATGTTTATTAAATTTCACATTGCAAAATTAGTGATTTTATCAAATCAAAAAATCAAATTCCTGAAAAATTTACAACTCAAATTCTTGTCCCATTAAAGGAATTTTACAATCAAAACCATATTTTTCATGAATTTTTATCCGAAGTTCATCCATCGGCTGATTCTCTCCATGCACGAGAAAAACTCTTGTCGGTTTATTTTCCAGCGCTGACAGCCAGTTAAGCAAATCCTTTTGATCTCCATGCGCTGACAAACCTTGTATTTCCAAAATATTTGCTTTTACGGGATAATACCGACCATGAATTTTAATTTCTTCTGCTCCTTCTAATAATTTTCTTCCACGTGTTCCTTCGGCCTGATATCCTACAATGATTACAGTAGTTTCCGGAAGGCCAATATAATGTTCGAGATAACTCAACACTCTTCCGCCTGTAACCATTCCGCTAGCCGCAATCACCACTTTAGGCTTTTGATCAAAAATCACTTCAATTGTTTCCTGATAATCAGAAACCAATGAAAACATTTTACTCATTTCGGCACATTCTTCCAGCGATAACTTGTGCCATTTTTTATTATTCGAAAAAATATTCAGTGCATTAATTCCCATTGGGGTATCAATAATATAAGGAATATTGGGAATCCTGTCTTCTTCTCTAAGTTGCCATATCAGATACATGATTGTCTGGGCACGCTCTACTGCAAAACTTGGAATAATAATCGTTCCGCCTTTCTCAACTGTATTGTTGATGTAAGTTTCCAGTTCTAATTTGGTATCAGTTTGAGGATGTAATCGATCACCATAGGTGCTTTCTAGAAAAACATAATCAGCTTTTTTGGGTTTAGTTGGCGGATACATCAACACATCATTATCACGGCCAATGTCTCCGGAAAAAACTAAGGTTTTATTTTCAAGTGTCAATGCAATACTGCACGCGCCTAAAATATGACCTGCATTGGTATAAATAGCTTCAATTTGAGCATCCAAAGGAACAGGCTCATTGGTTTTAATTACTCTAAAAAACGGAAAAACTTTTTCAGCCTGTTCTACCGTATAAAGTGGTTCGGCAATTTCATGTTTGGAATATTTTCCTTCATTTGCTTTTTTAGCTTCTTCCTCCTGAATTTTAGCACTATCCAGAAGGATGAGCTTAGTAATATCTTTTGTGGGACTCGTGCAATAAATTTTACCGTCAAAGCCCTGATTCACCAGTCTTGGCAACCAACCACAATGATCTAAATGACCATGAGTGAGTAAAACAAAGTCTATCGTGGAGGGCAAAATAGGCAAAGGTTCCCAATTGAGTTCCCGCAAAGGTTTAATGCCTTGGAACAACCCGCAATCTATCAAAATCCGAATCCCATTACTTTCAATTAATGTTTTAGAACCGGTCACTATACCTGCTCCACCAATAAATTTAACTTTCATTTGATTTGAATTTAAAATTAAACAATCCAAAACCTATCATTTTAAATATAACTACATAATTCTGATGCTTCTTTTAATACGTTTTTTATCCGGTTTGGGCTTAATCCAATTTTCTCCAAGCAATCGGAATGGTTTATTATTTCTTTTACCAAAATCACATCCAATATCAATAACTTATCTTTTTCAGCTATTGATAACGTGGTTAAGCAAGTTACCGGATAAAGATAACTCGTGTCGTTTTTCGTTTTTAGATTATTGTCTTCCGGATAATTCCAACTTAATAAATTCAATCCAGAACATTTTGCAAAATCGACCGCATCTGTTGTAAATCTGTTGTTTGTGACGATCCAACAATTTGAAATACTATCTTTTTTTTCGAAAATAGCATGCTGTCTTTCCTTCAAATCATTAAAACGCGACAAAATATACATGGGAACTTTCACATCCGAAGCGGCGTCTCTACCCACATGATATTTGCATTCAACCATGGAAATATCCTCATTCTTCTTTACTAAAACATCAATTTCATGCAAGACACATTTGCCCTGCAAGGTTATATTTGTTACCGTTTGATACTGTTCCGAAGCAAAAAGACGGGCAATGTATTTTTCGAAAAAGAAACCTGCAGGACCTAACAATCGTATTGCTTCTCTTAAATTATAACGTGCTGCATGGGAATTAGCTGTTTTTTTCAATAATGAAAAAGCCATTTTATAGATTTGCTTCGTAGAAATACCTTCATACATTTGTTTTTTTATCGTATAAAGTATGTTGTCGACCGCAATAGCACTTGCTCCGGATTTTAAAAGTGATTTTTTGAGTTTATCAGAATTAAATTCGACAATATCTCCAGAATGTTTTATTATTTTCATATCCTTATTTATTTAATAAACAGGAACTTAAATCAACATTAAAGATAAAGAAAAAAGACTATTTATTTTGTTTTTGATAATAAAATCCCGGAACAAATAATAAGACAAAAATAGGTTGAATCAAAAACCTGCGAACGTAAAATAAAACCCAATTACTATGCTCATTCGCGAAGTAGACAACGTAGAAAAAAGCAACAATTAAAATCATGAAGAAAAAATAATAGAGTACGAAAGCAAATTTAACCATTGCCACGTCTTTGAAAAGAACATAAATAATACCCAATGAAATAGTAGTATTCACTGTATAACGGAACAATAACCCTAAAAACAATTGGGTTGAATTGAAACTTGGCAACCTTAACTTAGTAAAATCTTTTTTGAAAAAATCCAGAAAAGGGTCATAAAACAACTGATTTTCAAAAGCGCGAACAAGCACTAATAATACAACTAAAAAAAGGAATTGTATGAATCTTAGCTTGTTATTTAATATCTTTTGAAGCATATCTTGAAAATTTACGAACCCAAATTAACCACAAAATAAAAACGACTCCATAAATATACAAAGGAAAAAGGACTCCGTGTAAAAATGGTTCTTGTTTTGGAAAATAAAAAATAAGCGCACTTAAAGCTGCTATTCTCAAAATATTCAACACATAAATCAGTAAACTTCCTCCAAAGATAAAAAGTAGCGTCGTCTTTAGTTTTCCTGAAAAAGCTACCACAAATGAAATAAACAAAATAATTACACTGATTGCATTACAACCTTCTACAATTCGGGCTACATATTTTTGACTATAAAACAACTTCATATAAGGATGCGCAACACTTTCTTCAATCGAAGACCCATCATTAAATAGTTTCAACACTTGCGCCGTATTTTTTCCCACCATTCTTGTAATTAAATCTATTTCATTTTCTTCAAAACTCATAAGATAGCGTTGATACAAAAAAGTCAGCACGATATAAGCCAGAAAAAAAGTTGCCAGAAAAAGCAAAAAAGGTTTATACAGAATAAAATATTTTTTCAAGATCTATTTTTTAACAAATTTATGTAATTTTTGAAACCTGCTTTAAATACTTTTGCATAAATAAAATTAAAAACATGACATTTCAAGAATTACAACCAAAAATTACCGAAATCACATTAAACAAAACGCTGTCAAGAGACGAAAAACTCTTGTCTATTTGTCAATTACTTAGCGACTCTATTGCATATTACAATTGGGTTGGATTTTATTTTGCAAATCAAGAAACTAAAACACTACACTTAGGTCCTTACGTAGGCGCAGAAACAGATCATACTGTAATCCCTTTCGGAAAAGGAATTTGCGGGCAAGTGGCGGTTTCTAACGAAAACTTCGTAGTTCCTGACGTTGCAGCACAAGATAATTATATCGCTTGTAGTTTTACTGTAAAATCAGAAATCGTAGTGCCCCTTTTTGTAAACGGAGAAAACATAGGACAAATTGATATTGACAGCCATGTCTTGGATCCATTTACTAAAGAGGATGAGTTATTTTTGGAGTTTGTGAATCAGGAAATTGCGGAATTGTACTAAAATTGATACATTTGGTTTTCAATTAAAACCATTTATGAAATCAAATTTATTTTCAGCATTATTACTTCTAGTGTCCGCTTTGTCCTTCTCTCAAACGTCAAAAAGCGCAAAAATATTTTTAGATTCGACATGGAATGAAACTACGGAAGCGAAGCATAAATATTACAGAATAATCAAGGATTATTATTCCGACAAAGACAGCTATACAGTATGCGATTACTACAAATCAGGAAGCTTACAAATGGCTGGAACCTCAAAGACCAAAGATCGTCTACAGAAAGAAGGTCAGTTTGTTTATTATTATGAAAATGGTAACAAAGAATCCATGGCGAGTTATACAAACGGTTCGCAAACTGGGAAAAAATATAATTGGTATCAAAATGGTCAGAAAAAATCAGAGACTGAATATTTTATCGATAACAACACCAGATATCCTAGTTATAAAATAATTCAATTTTGGGACATAAATGGTAACCAAAAAATAATTGACGGTAATGGTGAATATGAAACGAAAACTGACAATTTCTATGAAACCGGCAAAATGGCAAATGGCTTAAAACATGGAATATGGGAAGGTAACATTAAATCATTAAATCTTAATTACAAAGAAAACTACGAAAACGGAACACTCCTTTTAGGAGTGACTACCGATTCTCAAAATATAAAATACGAATACACCTCAGCATCAACTATGCCTGGCCCAAAAAAGGGTTTAAAACACTTCTATCAATTTTTTGGCACTAATTTTAAAATAACAAATGAAGCTAGGATAAATAATATTACTGGAAATATGGCATTAAATTTCAACATAGAGGGAGATGGAGGTGTAGCTGAGATAAAAGTGGTAAAGGGCTTAGGTTACGGATTAGACGAAGAAGCTATTCGAGTAATCAAAAGCTATAAAGGTTGGGAGCCTGCCAAAAGCAGAGGAATTGGTTATAAAGTACAATATTATATCCCAATAACAATTAAATAAAACCTTACTAATATTCCACCCATCATTTATAAAATCAACAATCTTCTATTAATCCTAATTAAAAACTTGTTCTTCCAAAAAATAAATACTATTTTTGCACCCGTCTTACAATAGATGTACGACATACATAAAAATCATTAAACAAATATTGGAATGTATTTAACTAAAGAGATTAAAGAAGAAATCTTCGCTAAACACGGAGAAAAAACAAACACTGGAAAATCAGAAGCTCAAATTGCTTTGTTCACTTTCAGAATTAGCCACTTAACGGAGCACTTGAAAAAAAATCGTCACGATTATAACACAGAGCGTTCATTAGTATTGCTTGTAGGTAAAAGAAGATCTTTGTTGGATTACTTGAAGAAAACAGAAATCAACAGATACCGTGAAATTATCAAAGTATTGAATATCAGAAAATAATCAATAGTAAAGAGGTGCGAAAGTGCCTCTTTTTGTTTTTATATACAATAATAAAAAAGTTTGGTTTTTCATTGGGTTTTAGGCATTAACTACGCACAACAACAACTACAACACAACTAGAACCCATTGTTTAATCTAAAGAGAATTCAAATTATGATTCCAAAAGTTTCAAAAGAAATTATCGATTTAGGAGATGGCAGAAGCATCTCAATCGAGACCGGAAAACTAGCCAAACAAGCTGACGGTTCAGTAGTAGTACAAATGGGAAATGCGATGTTGCTTGCAACAGTTGTATCTGCCAGAAAAGCAAGCCCAGTAGATTTTTTGCCTTTAACGGTAGATTATCGTGAAAAATTTGCAGCAGCAGGTCGTTTTCCTGGTGGATTTTTCAAAAGAGAAGCAAGACCAAGCGATAGCGAAGTTTTGACAATGAGATTAGTTGACCGTGTATTACGTCCACTTTTTCCAAGTGATTACCACGCAGAAACGCAAGTGATGATTCAGTTGATGTCTCATGACGAAAACGTAATGCCAGATGCATTAGCCGGTTTAGCAGCTTCGGCAGCACTTGCTTTATCTGACATTCCTTTTTCAACTTTAATTTCGGAAGCTCGTGTAGCTCGTGTTGACGGAAAATTCGTTATTAACCCAAGTCGCGCACAATTAGAATTATCTGATATTGACATGATGATTGGTGCTTCTAAAGATTCTATCGCAATGGTAGAAGGTGAGATGAAAGAAATTTCAGAACACGAAATGGTGGAAGCCATTAAATTTGCTCACGAAGCCATCAAAATTCAAATCGAAGCGCAAGAGAGATTAGTTGCTGCTTTTGGTAAAAAAGAAGTAAGAACATACGAGCAAGAAAAAGAAGACTGCGCCATTTATGACAAAGTAAAGGCGGCATCTTACGATTTGTGTTACGCTATTGCAAAAGAAGGAACAGCAAAGCATGAAAGAACAGCCCAATTTGCTGAAGTAAAAGAACTCGTAAAATCTTTATTTACAGAAGAAGAATTAGCTGAAAACGGGGATTTAGTTTCTAAATATTTCTACAAAGCCAATAAAGAAGCCGTTCGTAACGTAACCCTAGATTTAGGGACACGTTTAGACGGTAGAAAAACTACAGAAATCAGACCTATCTGGGCTGAAGTAGATTATTTACCATCTGTTCACGGATCGGCATTGTTTACAAGAGGAGAGACTCAAGCATTAGCAACAGCGACTTTAGGAACTTCTAGAGAAGCAAACCAAATTGATTCTCCATCTCAACAAGGTGAAGAGAAATTCTACTTACATTACAACTTCCCTCCTTTCTCTACAGGTGAAGCAAAACCATTAAGAGGAACTTCAAGAAGAGAAGTAGGTCACGGAAACTTAGCACAACGTGCTTTGAAAAACATGATTCCTGCTGATTGTCCTTACACCATTCGTATTGTATCAGAAGTATTAGAATCTAACGGTTCTTCTTCTATGGCTACCGTTTGTGCTGGTACATTAGCGCTTATGGACGCAGGTATCCAAATGATCAAACCAGTTTCTGGTATTGCTATGGGATTAATTACTGACGGAGATCGTTTTGCTGTATTATCTGATATTCTTGGTGATGAGGATCACTTAGGAGACATGGACTTTAAAGTAACCGGAACTGCTGATGGAATCACTGCTTGTCAAATGGACATCAAAATCGAAGGGTTGGCATACAACATCATGGAATCAGCATTAGCTCAAGCTCGTGATGGTCGTTTGCACATTCTTGGAAAAATAACTGAAGTTTTAGCAACGCCTAAAGCAGATGTTAAAGCATATGCTCCAAAAATTATTACAAGAACTATTCCTGGTAATTTCATTGGTGCTTTGATCGGACCTGGTGGAAAAGTAATTCAAGAATTACAAAAAGCTACCGGAACTACAATCGTTATCAACGAAGTTGACGAACAAGGAGTCATCGAGATTCTTGGTACAGATCCTGCTGGAATTGAAGCGGTATTGGCTAAAATTCAGTCCATTACTTTCAAACCACAGATGGGAGAAGCTTATGATGTGAAAGTAATCAAAATGCTTGATTTTGGAGCTGTAGTAGAATACCTTGCAGCACCCGGAAATGAAGTATTACTTCACGTATCTGAGTTAGCTTGGGAACGTACTGAAAACGTTTCTGATGTTGTTAATATGGGCGATACTTTTCAAGTGAAATACTTAGGTATGGATCCAAAAACAAGAAAAGAAAAAGTGTCAAGAAAAGCACTTATGCCAAGACCTCCACGTGAGGAAAGAAAAGAGTAATCAGATCTTAGTTTACTAAAGGTTTATTTATAGAAAATCCCGTTTCATTTATTTGAAACGGGATTTTTGTTTTAAATTAAATTATTTTAGAAACTATTGTAACTTTTTTGAGACTCTATACGTATAACCATTTGTACACTTAAAATTTAGGAGACAAAAAAACATGAGACAACTAAAAATCACCAAGCAGGTAACCAATC
This sequence comes from Flavobacterium sp. GT3P67, assembly GCF_004349155.1. Classification (NCBI taxonomy): domain Bacteria; kingdom Pseudomonadati; phylum Bacteroidota; class Flavobacteriia; order Flavobacteriales; family Flavobacteriaceae; genus Flavobacterium; species Flavobacterium sp. GT3P67. The sequence goes on along the minus strand of NZ_SMLF01000002.1, from coordinate 114,260 downwards.
GTGAAACTGCTTCATTAGACAAGTATTTACAAGAAATTGGAAAAGTTGACCTTATTACCGCTGACGAAGAGGTAGAATTAGCACAAAAGATTAAAGCCGGTGACCAGAAAGCATTAGAGAAATTGACAAAAGCCAATTTACGTTTCGTAGTTTCGGTAGCAAAACAATACCAAAATCAAGGATTAACACTTCCCGATTTGATCAACGAAGGAAATTTAGGATTGATAAAAGCAGCACAACGTTTTGATGAAACACGTGGTTTCAAATTCATCTCGTATGCCGTTTGGTGGATTCGTCAATCTATATTACAAGCATTGGCTGAACAATCCCGTATCGTTCGTTTGCCTTTGAACAAAATTGGTTCTATCAATAAAATCAACAAAATGTACGCTTTATTAGAGCAATCTAACGAGCGTCCACCATCTGCTGAGGAAATTGCAAAAGAGCTAGACATGACCGTAAATGACGTAAAAGAGAGCATGAAAAACTCCGGTCGTCACTTATCAATGGATGCACCTCTTGTAGAAGGAGAAGATTCTAACCTTTACGACGTATTGCGTTCTGGTGAATCTCCAAATCCAGACAGAGAATTAATCCATGAATCATTGCGTACGGAGATTGAGCGTTCCCTAGAAACATTGACTCCAAGAGAAGCTGATGTAGTTCGTTTATATTTTGGTCTTGGTGACCAACACCCAATGACCTTAGAGGAAATTGGAGAAACTTTCGACCTAACTCGTGAGCGTGTGCGTCAAATCAAGGAAAAAGCAATCCGCAGATTAAAACACACTTCAAGAAGTAAAATACTAAAAACTTATTTAGGATAAAACAGTCAAATGTCTAAAAGTCAAAAGTCATAAAGTCCAACAACATTATGATTTTTGACTTTCGGCTTTAGACTAATAAGTAACGACGGTCTGATTAACTGTTCGTTTTTTGATTGATGATTGAAACTCCGGTTGATTACCGGAGTTTTGCTTTTTAATCTGAATTCATTTCAGATTCTCTCACCTATTTCTGTTTAAAATCATTTAGGCGTAACCCTCCGTAAAAACTTCGGGTCGGGCTTTCCGTTGCAATCTTTTTATTTTAGAAAAAAATAAAAAAAAATAAAAAGGATTTCCACTACAATCCCTTACGCAATTTCATAGTACAGACAACTCGCGAGTTGTCCCTATAAAAAAACTTTCGCCAATTGCTGTAAAAAAACTACTTTTGCACAAACAATACAACTGTAAAGACGCACTGCTGTGCGTCTCAACGTAACAACTACACAATGAAGAATACACTTATTGCACCATCAGTGCTTGCTGCCGATTTTGGCAATCTGCAACGCGACATCGAAATGATCAACAACAGTGAAGCCGATTGGTTTCATATCGATATCATGGATGGCGTTTTTGTTCCTAACATCTCTTATGGAATGCCAGTTCTGGAAGCCATTAACCGACATGCAAAAAAAACAATTGACGTTCACTTGATGATTGTAGATCCGGATCGTTACATTAAAACTTTTGCTGAATTAGGAGCTAATATTCTAAGTGTACACTATGAAGCCTGTACACACCTTCACAGAACACTACAAGCCATCAAAGCGGAAGGAATGAAAGCTGGAGTTGCAATCAATCCACACACTAATATTGACTTACTCGAAGATGTAATCAATGACATTGATTTGGTTTGTATCATGAGTGTGAATCCAGGTTTTGGAGGACAATCTTTTATTGAAAATACGTATGCTAAAATCGAAAAGCTAAAAGCGTTAATCACTAAAAAAGGAGCAACTACAATCATTGAAATTGACGGTGGTGTAACCAATAAAAATGCAAAACAATTAGTGGAAGCCGGAGCTGATGTTCTGGTAGCCGGAAGCTTTGTTTTCAAAGCGGAAAATCCAACCCAAACGATACAAGATTTAAAGAAGCTAACAAACTTCTAAAAGAAATGGCGCTTAAAGCGCCATTTTTTATTTTAACTATTCTTCTTTAAAATTAATCATTCTTGAAATGTGCGCATATAATTCCGGATGTTTTCTTTTGAATACATGAGGAGTTTCAAAAAAATGTTCCAAGATTACTGATAAAAATTCGAATTGATTTTCATAAGCATACAATCTAAAATAATCTTTCTGAGTCAACTCATTATTTAAAACTGGATCGGTATAATATTTTAGCACTTCATTAAATTCATCAAAAAAGATAATGGCACTTGGATCATTACTTTTTAAGCAATGAAAATGCAACACATGAGAGAACTCATGTAAACCAAGATTAATATTATCGCTTGATGTTAAATGTCCCAATAAAAAATCTTCCCACGAAAAAACTACCGCTTTCATTCTGGGATTAAATTCTCCTTTATGATACGCTTCATTTACGGTAGAAAAATAACTGGAAGGATAAATTATTATTTTATTGAATAAACGAACAAGATAATTTCTCATCCCAAAAGTCAACATCACATACGTTCCCGCAATCAGTATTTTCATTTGTTCCGTAATAACAACTTCCTTGCCTATAAACTCATATTTAGCAATAAACTCACTTACTCGATGTTCAAAATACGCTTTCCTTTTAGAAGAAAGCCTGCTATAAAACGGAAAGTCGTTTACTAAAATTTGGCGTTGGCTTGATTTTAATTTTTTGGAGAAAGGATACCAATGGATGTAAAATGGTTTATTAAATAGTAAGAGATAGGCAGGCTCCAGAACTCTAAAAACAATTATTAGAAGAAATAATATTCCAAACAATACTGAAATAAAAAGTTGTAATGACATATTTTATAACCGCTTTAAAATAAAAAATGCTCCAAAATAATTTCAAGCAAACTTGATTTTTTTGAAGCATTTTTATTTGTGTTTGTGGCCGCGACAGGGTTCGAACCTGCAACCCTCAGAGTCGAAATCTGATATTCTATCCAGTTGAACTACGCAGCCATTATTTTGTTATTTTTTCTTTTAAAAATTCTCTTCCACTTCCTGTTTTAAAATATTTTTCACGAAGAACTGCTTCTTCTCTTGTACCAAAAGTTTCTAAATAAACCAATTTCCAGGGCTTAAAACCTTTGGTAGATTTTGTCTTACCTGAATTATGTTCTATTATTCTTTTATCTATATCACTTGTCTGACCTTTATAAAGCCTTCCATCAATCTCACTCTCTAAAATATATACAAAATATTCCATTTATTGTCGAAATCTGATATTCCCTGCCTGCCGGCAGGCAGGAATCCAGTTGAACTACGCAGCCATTTGATTTAAGATTATTGATTAACGATTTTAGATTTATGGTGTAAAATCGTTAACCTTAAATCATACAAATTTATGTCAATAGTTTTTTAACTATAGTAGATATCGTTTTTCCTTCGGCAGTTCCACCTAATTGTGCTGCCGCTAATCCCATCACTTTCCCCATTGAAGCAATTCCTGACGCACCTGTTTCTGCAATAATTTTTGCAATCACAACTTCAACTTCTGCTTCGCTTAATTGTGCCGGCAAGAATTTTTCTATTACTGCGATTTGTGCCAATTCTGGTTCAGCTAAATCCAAACGATTTTGCTCTGTAAAAATCTTAGCGCTTTCCTTACGTGTTTTTACTAATTTTTGCAACAATTTCATTTCATCATCTGCTGAGATTTCTTCTTTTGATCCTGTTGCAGTTTGCGCTAATAGGATTTCAGATTTAATAGCTCTTAAAGCTTCTAATGCTACTGTATCTTTGGCTCTCATGGCTGTTTTAATATCGTCCATGATTTGTACTGATAAACTCATATTCTTTATTGTTAATTTGATTAATCGACTATTTGTTTAATCGATTGTTAAAATGCTAATTATGAAAACGATTCTTTTTTGCCCCAGATGCTAGTGCAAAGCCTTTTAGGAGAAAATGTATTTTTTCATGCACTTAAAAAGCGACTTTAGAAGCTCTTTTAAGTGCATGAAAAAACATTTTTGACAAAAAACTTGAAACGACAGCTGGATTAAGGCCCGACAAAATTAAAGAAATTTACTGTAATTAACAATAGATTGCTTTGTTGCTCAAAACTACAAAAAAATAACCCGAAAATTAAATGAATTTTCGGGCTACCTCATTTTGGTTTGAGTTAGTTAATCTACGTTGTCATGTAAATACGAGTTGTTAGAACGCAACTGTAGATCGTTGTTGCTGTCTGTTCCCACAGAAATTCTCGAATTTGTATTATTGGCTTGATTGTTTGAAATATCTATTCCCAATCTTTTGTAAGCTGGTTCTTTTTCATATTCATCAATTTTAGAAACATTGTTATGAAACTTATAATTGAATTCTTTTAATTTCTTTCTTCTTTCATCAGCTCTCATTCGCAATGATTCCTCGATTGTCATTTCCATAGGAGAAATAGCTTCAAAGTCAACAGATGTATTTACTGATGTATCAACTTGTTTCATTGTGATGTTTAATTCCGCCGGAATAACAACTTCCGGAGTTTTAGCAACTGGTTTAGCCATGAAATCATGCTCTGGTTCCATGAACTCTTCAAGAGAATATTTGATAATTCCATTGTCAGTCAATTCTGTTACGGGAACAAATTGAACCGCTTCGTTTACTTTGATATCACGGGTTTCATTCGTCAATTCAAACATCACTTTGCTCTCTTCAACTTGAGCTACCGGTTCTGCTTTGAAAAGTGGTAAATCAAAAGAGAAAGCAGTTTGTTCTTGTCTTTCAATAACTTTTGGCTGAACTGCTTTTACTTCATTAACTTCAGAAACAGGTGTTGAAATTGTAAAATCAATGTCAGTAATAGGAGAAACAATTTCGAAAGTCACGTCTAAATTTTTAATAAACTCAGACATCACCATCAATTCTTCCTTATTAATAGTTGGTGTCGTTACCACTGGCTCAGGAGCAACAACAGTATCTTCCAATAAATCAAAAACTATTCTTTCGTTTGAATTAGATGCTGGAGATTCCGCATTTAAATCAAAAGCAGCTACCGTTTTATTACTTAGATTATGAACACTTCTTTGTTCATCTTCTAATGTGTGTATAATTTTTTTTGGCTCAGTATTTACTATTTCGTTTTGTTGTTCAATATCAAAACCTGTAGCGATTATAGTCACTGCAATAGCATCTCCAAGTGATTCGTCTTCACCAACCCCCATGATAATATTTGCATTATGCCCCGCTTCAACTTGAATATGATCGTTGATTTCTCCAATTTCGTCAATTGTAATTTCATTAGTTCCAGAAACGATAAGCAACAATACGTTTTTGGCACCTGTAATTTTATTATCATTTAACAAAGGAGAATCTAAAGCAGCAATAATGGCTTCCTTAGCTCTATTTTCACCTGAAGAAACAGAAGATCCCATAATAGCTGTTCCGCTATTATACAATACCGTTTTAGCATCTCTTAAATCGATATTTTGAGTATAGTGATGCGTAATTACTTCGGCAATACCTCTTGAGGCTGTAGCCAAAACTTCATCCGCTTTTGAAAATCCAGCTTTAAAGCCAAGATTACCATACACTTCTCTTAATTTATTGTTGTTGATAACAATTAAAGAGTCAACTTGTTTGCGTAATTTTTCTATACCAATTAAAGCTTGTTCCTGACGCACTTTCCCTTCAAACAAGAAAGGCAATGTCACAATCCCTACAGTAAGAATGTCTCTTTCTTTAGCCAATTGTGCAATTACGGGTGCAGCTCCAGTTCCAGTTCCACCACCCATTCCGGCAGTGATGAATACCATTTTAGTATTTCTATCCAACATTTTTTCAATCTCGGAAATACTTTCAATAGCGGATTGCTGTCCTACATCTGGATTTGCTCCAGCACCAAGTCCTTCAGTTAAATGTACTCCTAACTGAATTTTGTTAGGCACAGAACTGCTTTGTAAGGCTTGAGAATCCGTATTACATACGATGAAATCCACCCCTTTAATTCCTTGTTTAAACATGTGATTTATGGCGTTACTTCCGCCTCCACCTACACCAATAACTTTTATTACATTTGATTGGTTCTTTGGTAAATCAAATGAAATACTTCCAAATTCTGAGTTGCTCATCATTTTATTTGGTTTTTGATATTTATATTATTTTTTGATTTTTAATTCTTTTTACTTGGGGCAAAAAGGAAAAAAAACAATATTTTTTATTACTTCTAAATTATTCTGCATTATCTAAGAAATCCTTAATCTTGTCAACATAACGGTCAAAGAAATTTCTTTGTATCCTATTTACGGTAGAATTATGTTTCTCATTTGAGTTTTGATCCTCTTCGTCTTCCTCTTTCTCAAGAATCTCATTCACCACCGGATTTTGAACAACTGCCTGTCTGTATACCGCAGCTTTAGGTTGTTCAATGGCATCCATTCTTACCGCACTCTGTGTTTTATTCTCAATGCTTTTCATTACCAATCCAACTGCAGTTGCATATAAAGGACTTGAAATCTCCTCATCAGAATTCCCAGCTAAATGTTCGTTTGGATATCCTATTCTCGTATCCATTCCTGTAATATATTCTACTAACTGCTTGATGTGTTTCAATTGCGCACCACCACCAGTAAGTACAATTCCTGCAATTAGTTTTTTACGAGGATCTTCATGTCCATAAGCTTTAACTTCAGTAAACACCTGATCTACAATTTCTACAACACGCGCATGGATTATTTTAGATAGATTTTTCAAAGAAATCTCTTTAGGCTCTCTACCTCTTAATCCTGGAATAGAAACAATTTCGTTGTCTTTATTTTCTCCTGGCCAAGCAGATCCAAATTTAACTTTCAATAATTCCGCTTGTTTTTCAATGATCGAACATCCTTCTTTGATATCATCTGTAATCACATTTCCTCCAAAAGGAATTACCGCAGTGTGACGAATAATACCATCTTTGAAAATAGCCAAATCTGTTGTTCCACCACCAATATCGATAAGCGCAACTCCAGCTTCTTTTTCTTCCTGACTCAAAACGGCATCAGCTGAAGCCAATGGTTCCAATGTCAACCCTGATAATTCGATTCCAGAACTTTGAATACATCTGCCTACATTACGAATCGATGAAGCTTGCCCTACTACAACATGAAAACTAGACTCTAATCTTCCACCATACATTCCTATAGGCTCTTTGATTTCAGATTGTCCGTCAATTTTAAATTCTTGTGGCAAAACATGTATAATTTCTTCGCCGGGTAACATCGCCAATTTATTCACTTGGTCAATCAAAAGCTGAATATCATTCCCACCGATTACTTCTTCGGGGTTGTTTCTGCTGATGTAATCTGTATGTTGAATACTACGGATGTGTTGTCCCGCAATTCCTACGACTACATCTTTTATTTTATAGCCTGAATTATTTTCGGCTTCTTGAATCGCTTGCTGTATTGATTGTATGGTTTGAGTGATGTTATTTACCACACCTCTAGCCACTCCTAAACTTTTAGATTTTCCTACACCTAAAATTTCTAGTTTCCCATATTCATTCTTCTTGCCTATCATGGCAACTATTTTAGTTGTCCCAATATCTAGACCTACTGCAATATTCTCTTTTTCCATTATCTATTATTTAGTGCAAACTACTTGTTCCGTAAATCGGAGGTCAATTTTTTTATATTTATACAACGAACTATCTAAAACCGCTTTTTGAAAAAAAGCTTTATAATTCTTGAATTTACGCTCCACATTTATCATTCTACCAAAATCAATTTGATATTCAAAATTTCTATTGAGCATTTTTAAGCTTCCATTAGGCATAATTTGAATTCCGATGATGTTTTTTTTCAAAAACGCATCGTCATAGATTAAGCGAAATAAATCGGATAAATCTTCGTTATTTTTTTTATTTATTCCTCCTGAAACAAGTGGAACTCTAGCTGTAAAATTAGTTGACAAGGGCATTCTATTTCCTTCGTAATCAATATAAAAAGAACCATTTTTGTCAAAAACTCTAGCAATAGGAGTCTTTTGTTTCACCACTGCTTTTAACACTCCATCAATACTCACAAATACATCTGATTTTTCAATCATTTCTTGTGCATTGAGACTTGTTTCCAGCTTATTCAAATCTAGATTAACTTTTTGAATGCTTGATGCATCTTTTTTATTTTCTATTAACAATTTATTAACCGTTTCTTGCTTCACAAAAGGAGCGTTATCTCCTACAAAAATAACTATAGATTTGGACAATTTTCTATTTGCATTACGATTTGACGTAAACGAAAACAGAAAAATCACCAACACAAACATCAGTAATAATCGAATATTTGTCCAGTTAAAGAGTTTCATTTATCGCTTTTTTAATTGATGGTACTAATTCTCCAATATCTCCAGCTCCAATTGTTACTATAATCGATGCGTCACTTGCTAAAATTGTCGCAATCAAATCGCCTTTACTTACAATTTTTCTTTTATTATTCGCCATTTTATCCATCAACCATTGTGAGTTTATTCCTTCCATTGGTAATTCACGGGCCGGATAAATATCCAGTAAAACAACATCATCAAAAGCCGATAAACTTTTGGCAAAATCATCAGCAAAATCTCTCGTTCTACTAAATAAATGGGGTTGAAAAACGGCCAAAACTTTTTGGTTTGGATACAATTCTCGAACCGCCTGATGCACTGCATTTATCTCCGTTGGGTGATGGGCGTAATCATCGATATAAACCTTAGCTCCTGTTTTTATTTGGTATGAAAATCTTCTTTTAATTCCCTTAAATGATGCAATGGCTTTTGCAATGGCATCGGTTGGGGTGCCGAATAATTTTGCCATTGCGATAGCCATTAATGCATTCATTAAATTATGTCTTCCAGGTAAACCAAAATGTAAATCTTTGATTACTTCCGTAGGCGTTTGTACATCAAAAACATAGCTTGCATTTTCAATTCTAACATTAAAAGCTTTAAAAACTGCATCTTCATTCACAGCACAAGTTACACCTTCAATTGGTAATTCTTTTGTTATAAAAAGATTACTCTTATCTTCTATTTTTGATGCAAATTCAAGGAAAGATTCTTCTATTGCCTCACTGGTTCCATAAATATCCAAATGATCTGCGTCCATAGAAGTTATGCAGGCAATATTAGGATGTAAATGCAGGAATGAACGATCAAATTCATCCGCTTCAACAACAGTTACTGTTTTCCCGCTTCCTATTAAATTCGAATTGTAATTCTCAACAATTCCACCAATAAAAGCAGTAACATCAGCACCGCTTTCCTGTAAAATATGTCCTAAAATTCCTGATGTAGTTGTTTTTCCATGTGTTCCGGCAACTGCAAAACAAAAAGTATCTTTTGTAATTATTCCTAAAACCTCTGCTCTTTTTTTTACTTGAAAATCTCTCTCCAAGAAATAATTCCACTCTGAATGCGTCTTAGGAACAGCCGGCGTAATAACGACCAAAGTGTTTTCTATGTAAAAATCTTTCGGAATCGCATCAATACTGTCTTCAAAATGAATTGGAATTCCACTTTCTATTAATTCACTGGTAAGAGCCGATGGCGTTTTATCATAACCTGAGACACTCTTGCCCAGATTCTTGAAATAACGAGCCAAGTTACTCATCCCAATGCCTCCGATTCCGATAAAATAGACGTTATGTATTTGATTTAAGTTCATTTTATTTTGAGTCTTTGGTATATTATCTTTTTTATTTCTATCTAATTAGCTTTACAATTTCGTCAACAATTTGTTTTGTTGCTTCTGGCATAGCCAATAATTTTATATTTTCACTCAGCTGATTTTGCTTTCCCAGATCTTTCAGTAAGACTTCAAAAACAAGACTGAATTGTGAATCAAGCTCGGATTCTTTCAACATTAAAGCGCCTTTTTTATCGACTATCGCTTGTGCATTTTTAGTCTGATGATCTTCAGCTACATTAGGTGAAGGAATAAAAATCACTGGTTTCCCCACAATACATAATTCCGAAACAGATGATGCACCAGCGCGTGAAATAACAATATCTGCTGCTGCATAAACTAAATCCATTCTTTCAATAAAAGCGACAACCTGAACATTTGCTGAATTGTATTTTTTATAATCTTCTAAATACAACTTTCCGCATTGCCAAATCACCTGAACATTTTGAGAAAGCATATTGGCTAACTCTTTTTCGATTAATTGGTTTACCCTTCTTGCTCCAAGACTTCCTCCGAGAACCAACAATGTTTTTTTATTTGGATCCAAATTAAAAAATTGAATAGCTTCTTCTCTTTTGCTTTCGATATCAATTAAATCCTGACGCACTGGATTTCCAGTCAAAATCATTTTTTCTTTTGGAAAAAAGCGTTCCAGATTTTCATAAGCAACACATATTTTGTTTGCTTTTTTACTCAACAGTTTATTGGTAATTCCCGGAAAGGAATTTTGCTCTTGAATCACTGTTGGAATTCCTGCAATTGCCGCTACTTGCAATAACGGACCACTTGCAAAACCACCTGTTCCAATAACCACATCCGGTTTGAACTGTTTGATTATTGCTCTGGATTTTAATAAACTTGAAAGCAACTTCACTGGAAAAAGAGCATTGTCTAATGTCAGTCTACGCTGCAAGCCAGATATCCAAAGTCCTTTAATATTGTAACCTGCCTGAGGTACTTTTTGCATTTCCATTTTGTCTTTGGCACCTACAAAAAGAAATTCGGCATCAGGAAAACGAGATTTTAATTCATTTGCAATAGCAATTGCCGGATAGATATGTCCTCCCGTTCCGCCACCACTTAATATGAATTTATACTGTTTCATTTTTATTAATTTCTAATTCTCTAAAACGACTTATTTATTCAAAACTGCATGTATCGGATTCTTAGCTTTATCTTCAATCGAATAATTCTCAGCTGCTACCTCTTCCTCTTCTAATTCCCTGTCAATTAATTTTTGAAGTGCTTCTTCTCTTTTGGCAGTATCTTTTAATTCCTGCGCAATTTCTTCTTCTTTTTTCGTAACACTAATGATGATTCCAAGCGCAAAACAAGTCATCCAGATTGAACTTCCTCCACTACTGATTAAGGGCAATGTTTGTCCCGTAACGGGTAATAATTCAACCGCTACAGCCATATTTACCATTGCCTGAAATATCATGGGAAAACCCAATCCCACCACTACTAATTTTCCGAATAGTGAATTGGCTTTGTGCGATGCTATCACAAATCGAAACAACAACAATAAATATAATGTCAATACTCCCAAACCTCCTATAAGTCCATATTCTTCCACGATTATGGCAAAAATAAAATCGGAGGAAGATTGAGGCAAAAAGTTCTTCTGGACACTTTTCCCTGGGCCTAATCCGTATATTTTTCCGGAAGCTATGGCGATTTTAGCTTTCTCTATTTGATAATCATCCTCATCCGGTTTATCACTGGTAAAATTATCAATACGACTAATCCAAGTATCGACACGGTTAGGAAAAGCATCCGGAAAAGCTTTAGCAATCAAAATAAAAAATGCCAGAAACACAATTCCTGAACCTACTACAATTCCGATATATCGCAACGGATATTTCCCAATGAAAACCAACATCAGCACCATGGAGAAAATTAATGCCGTAGTGGAAAAATTGGCTGGAAGAATAAATATTAACGTAATGAATACCGGCAACCAAAGCTCCCAAATAGAGGACTTAAAAGAAATAGGAACTTCTCTGGTTTTAGATAAATAACGGGCTACAAAAATAAACAACACCATTGCTGCCAATGTTGACGTTTGAAATGTAATCCCAATAAATGGCACCTGAATCCATCGACTGGCATTAGCACCAGCGATAACGGTCCCTTTGATCAATGTATATGCCAATAATAGCCAAACAATATACAAGGCCCCTTTAGAAATTGCTTTAAAATAATGATAGGGCACTTTATGAACCCAAAATATAATTAGAAAACCAATACATATGTGTGCTATGTGTTTTACTAAATAGCCTAATGTATTTCCGTTTCCTTGACCAATATAGGCCAAATTACTACTAGCACTAAAAACAGGCATAAATGAAAACAAGGCCAATAAGGCCACGAATGACCAAATCCCTTTATCTCCCTTTAATTTGTTGACTAGTTGTTTCATTTTTTGATTTTTATTAAAGCTTAAAGTCTTAATAAATTAGACTTACTATAAATTTTTAACTGCTTGTTTGAACTGATTCCCTCTGTCTTCGTAGCTTTCGAATAAATCAAAACTGGCACAAGCAGGTGACAATAAAACTGTATCTCCTTTTTCTGATAATCGTTGCGCCATTCTCACAGCATCATTCATGTTATCAACTTCAATCATCATATCAACTACATTTCCAAAAACATCAATAATTTTTTTATTATCTACACCAAGACAAATAATAGCTTTTACTTTTTCACGAACTAATGACATCAATTCATTGTAATCATTTCCTTTATCAACACCTCCCACAATCCAAACGGTAGGTGTATTCATGCTGTCTAATGCAAAAAAAGTAGCGTTTACATTAGTTGCTTTTGAATCATTGATGTATTGTACGTTTTGAATTTTCAATACTTTTTCAAGACGGTGTTCCACTCCCTGAAAATTAGATAAACTTTCACGTATTGTAGATTTTCTAATCTGCATCAATTTTGCCACAGAGGTTGCTGCCATTGCGTTTTTCATGTTATGTTTTCCTTCTAAGGCAATGTGTTCTGTGTCCATTGAAAGCTCTTCCTGATTGATTGAAATTTCCATTTTGTTGTTTTTTATATAAGCTCCTTCGCTGAAAGTTTTTGTCAATGAAAAAGGAATTAATTTGGCTTTTGTTGTATGTGTTTTAAACCATTCTGCAATGGCTTCATCGTCGGCATCATAAATGAGGTAATCTTCCTCGGTTTGATTCATCGTAATTCTAAACTTCGCATCAATATAATTTTCATATTTGTAATCGTATCGATCTAAATGATCTGGACTAATATTTGTAATAATGGCAATATGTGGCTTAAAATTTATGATTCCGTCCAATTGAAAACTACTCAACTCCAGCACATAAGAATCGTATTTATTCTCCGCTATTTGCCAGGCAAAACTCTTTCCAATATTTCCTCCCAGTCCTACATTTAATCCTGCTGATTTCAGCAAATGATATGTAAGCATTGTGGTAGTCGTCTTTCCATTACTACCAGTAATCCCTATTATGGTTGCATCCGTAAAAGGTGCCGCAAACTCAATTTCAGATAATACTGGAATTCCTTTTTCGATAAGCTTTTTTACTATTGGAGATTTGTCTGGAATTCCTGGGCTTTTCATGACCACATCAGCATTCAAAATCAAATCTTCGGTATGCTTTTCTTCTTCCCAAACTATTCCATTAATGATAAGAACCTCTTTGTAATTTCCTTTTATCTTTCCAAAATCAGATACAAAAACTTCATATCCTTTTTTCTTACCCAGAATAGCAGTACCTATACCACTTTCTCCGCCGCCTAAGATTACTAGCCTCATGCTATCTTAATTTTAAAGTAACAATTGATAATATGGCCAGCATTATGGCAACAATCCAGAATCGTGTTACAATTTTACTTTCGTGATATCCTTTCTTCTGATAATGATGATGCAATGGCGACATTAGAAAGATTCTTCGGCCTTCGCCAAAGCGTTTCTTGGTATATTTGAAATAACTTACTTGTAAAACCACAGATAAATTTTCGACAAGAAAAATTCCGCACAATAAAGGAATCAGCATTTCTTTTCGAACGGCAATTGCCAGAACTGCAATAATACCTCCAATTGTCAAACTCCCTGTATCGCCCATAAAAACTGAAGCCGGATACGAGTTGTACCAAAGAAATCCAATCAATGATCCTACAAATGCGGCAATAAAAACCGTCATTTCCCCCGAATTAGGAATATACATAATATTCAAATAATTGGAGAAAATTATATTCCCTGAAACGAACGTAAATATTCCTAATGCCAGAACTGAAACAGCAGAAGTCCCTGCAGCAAGTCCATCAATACCATCCGTTAAATTAGCACCGTTAGACACTGCCGTTATAATAAAAATAACAACTGGAATAAAAATTAACCAAGCCCACTTTTCATATCCTTCGCCAGTCCATGCTAGTAATTCAGCATAATCAAATTCATTATTTTTAAAGAAAGGAATCGTCGTAGCAGTAGATTTTTCTTCAACTGGCGCTGGCAAAATCACCGTTTCTGTTGGGACTCTAAAAATATCTGATGTAGAAGTATCGGTACGCACGGTAACCGCCGGACTAAAATAAAGAACAGTTCCTACTATTAAACCAAGACCTACTTGCCCTACAACTTTAAATATTCCTTTTAAACCTTCTTTATCTTTCTTGAAAATTTTAATATAGTCATCTATAAAACCAATTATTCCCATCCAAAGTGTAGTCACAATCAACAAAACGATGTAAATGTTATGCAGTTTTGCAAAAAGTACAACTGGAACCAAAGTGGCAAATATGATAATTAACCCTCCCATTGTTGGCGTACCCGCTTTTTCGTTCTGACCTGCTAAACCAAGTTCACGAACGGTTTCTCCCACTTGCTGTTTTTGCAGAAAACGGATTATTCTTTTACCATAAATTGTAGACAATAGTAAAGAAAGCATCAATGCTAACGCGGATCTAAAAGTGATGTACTGAAAAACACCCGTTCCAGGCACATCCAATATCTTGTCTAAATATTCAAATAAGTAATACAGCATATTTTTCTATTTATGGAGTTGGTCTAATATTTCTTTAACTATTTTCATATCGTCAAAATCATGACGTATTCCATTTATTTCCTGATACGTCTCATGCCCTTTCCCAGCAATTAAAATAATATCATTGGGCTGAGCCAATTGACATGCCGTTTTTATGGCTTGTTTTCTATCAGTTATGGTCAACATTTTTTTATAATTCTGAGAGCCAACACCTAGCTCCATTTCAGCAATGATAACTTCCGGATCTTCGTTTCTTGGATTATCCGAAGTGAAAATTGCTTTGTCGCTCAGATCAGCTGCAATTCCAGCCATAATTGGTCGCTTGGTTTTATCTCTATTTCCTCCACAACCTACAACCGTGATTAATTGCTCGTTTTTTGTACGAATGTCATTGATAGTTCTCAGCACATTTTCTAATGCATCCGGTGTATGCGCATAATCCACAATCGCAGTAATATTTGATGCGGAAACAATAAATTGAAAACGTCCCGAAACACTTTCTAAATCTGACAGTAACCGAAGTACTTCCAAACTTTCCATTCCAAGTTCAATCGCAGTTCCATAAATAGCCAATAAATTATAGGCATTAAATGTTCCTATCAGCTTCACCCAAACTTCATTTCCGTTTATTTTCAACAACAAACCTGACAATTGATTTTCCAGGATTTGCGCTTTATAATCGGCATACGATTTTAAGGCATAGGTCAGTTTTTTTGCAGCGGTGTTCTGCAACATCACTTGCCCATTTTTATCATCAATATTGGACAACGCAAAGGCTGTTTTTGGCAAATTATCGAAAAATGATTTTTTTACATCCCTGTATTCTGCAAACGTTGGATGATAATCCAAATGATCGTGAGACAAATTGGTAAAAATACCGCCAACAAAATGCAATGCTTCGGTTCTTTTTTGATGAATCCCATGAGAACTCACTTCCATAAAACAGTATTCAATACCGTTTTCTACCATTTCTTTTAGATAATGATTTATCGTAATCGAATCTGGAGTCGTGTGAGTCGCTTTGTATTCAACGTCATCAACTAAAATTTTTACTGTCGAAAGTAATCCAACTTTAAAACCTGCTTTTTTAAACAATTGGTACAACAAAGAAGCAATAGTAGTTTTACCGTTTGTCCCTGTAATCCCAACCAATTTCAAGTTTTGAGAAGGATCTCCAAAATAATTTGCAGCCATAAATGCAAGGGCTGAATTCGTGTCTTTTACTTGAACGTATGTTATTCCTTTAGCAATATTCACCGGAAATGTATCGCAAATAACTGCTACAGCACCTTGCTCAATTGCTTTTTCTATAAAATCGTGACCATCAGAAATGGAGCCACGAATAGCAATAAAAACATCATTTGACTCGATTTTTCTAGAATCAAAATCCATTTTATTGATAGCGATATCCGTCGAACCTTTTACGGCTTCGATAGCTACTTTGTACAATATATCTTTTAATATACTCATGATAATTCCAATAGTATAGTTGTATTTTTCACAATATTCTGACCCGCAGCAAGCGATTGTTTTTTCACCTTACCAACTCCAACAGCCTTTACTTTTACACCTAAATTCTCCAATAAAGCAACCGCATCCATTCCAGACATTCCTTTCACATTTGGGATTAATTGCAATTTCTTTTCTGATTTTACAAAGTAAGAATCATAATTATTTTCTTGCTTTGTAATCTTTCTATTTAGGTTTTTAATCTCATTTGTTGAGGGCGCATCTGTAAAAATCTTTTGAGCAATTCTCTTAAAAACAGGACCTGCCACATCAACACCATAAAAATTATTAAGCGCAGTATTAGGTCTATGAACTACAACTATGCAAGAATACATAGGTTTATCTGCCGGAAAATACCCTACAAATGAAGAAGCATAATACATTCCAGATCTACCACTTTTTCCATAATTAACCTGAGCTGTACCTGTTTTTCCCGCCATAGAAAAATCTTTCGAATAGAGTTTTGACCCCGTTCCCTTTTTAACAACATTTGCCAGAACAGCTTTTAATTTTGAAATCGTTTCTGGAGAGCAAATTCTTGGATTCAATACTTCTTTCTCATATTTTTTGATGGTTCTGTTCCATTCTTTAATTTCAGAAACAAACTGAGGCTTTACCATTTCACCATCATTGGCAACCGCGTTATAAAAAGCTAATGTTTGCAACGGTGTAATATGAACTCCATATCCAAAGGCCATCCAGGGCAGTGAAATATTTGACCAATTTTTATCTCTTGGCTGCGGAATATAAGGTATTCCTTCCCCTTTAATCGAAAGTCCTAAAGTTCTATTTAATCCAAAATTATTAAGATGATTTACAAATTTTGAAGGCTCATTTTTGTACCCATTGTAAACTGCCTGAACCAAAACCGTATTAGAAGAAAGTTCAAAACCTCTTGCCAGAGAAATTTTTCCGTAGCCTCCTGTATGGGAATCGTTTACTTTTTTTCCTGAATAAACCACAACTCCACCTTTACTGTCATAAACAGTACTGGTATCCGTTTTTTTATCTTCAAGAAGCGCCATTAAACCTGCTAATTTATAAGTAGATCCAGGTTCATGCGATTCGGCAACTGCATAGTTTGTAGTTTCATAATAGGTTCCGTCATCTGCTCTTCCTAAATTTGAAATTGCTTTTACATGACCCGTTTTAGTTTCCATAACCACTACACAGCCGTGATCTGCTTCATACAATTCCAACTGTTTCAATAACGCGTGATGTGCGATATCCTGAACATAAACATCGATTGTGGATATCACATCATATCCATCCTGAGGTTCAACTTCATTAATATCACGAATGGGTTTCCACTGCCCTTTTGCTATTTTTTGCTTTAAAATCTTACCGTCTTTACCGTTCAAATATTTTCTAAAGGCCCATTCAATTCCTTTTCCATCAAATGATCCAGATTCTGTAGTCCTTTCATAACCAACAGTGCGCTCTGCAATTTTCCCTATTGGATGTTCTCGTACTGTTTCTTGTTCAATTATAATTCCGCCCTTGTAAGCACCCAAATTGAATAATGGAAAACCTTTTATTTTAGAATACTGGGTATAACTTAATTTACGGGCAACTAAATAATACCTGTTTTTATTAGCTCTGGCTTTTCTTAATTCGTTTTCAAAAAAATTAGATGGTTTTCCTAAAACTGATGCCAATGAATCTGATAACGACTTCACATTTTTTTCAAATGCTTCGGCTTTTGGAGCCACAGCGTCAAAACGTATTTCATAATTAGGAATGGAAGTAGCTAAAAGGCTCCCATCGGCAGAATAAATATTTCCTTTATTAGCAGGAATGATAAAATTCTTAACGGTTCTTTCCTTGGCTAATTTTCTATAATAATCTCCCTCAACCCATTGAATATTTGTCAATTTTACAGCAATCGCAATAGCCATCAAAAAGATAGCGAATGCAACCAGATAAATTCTGTACGATATGTATTTATCTTCTACTGCCATATTTTTTTGAAAAAGCTTTTTTCTTCTTCTTTTTTAACTTTTATTTTAACTGGAGGAACTGTTGACGGAAAAATTTCTTTTTCTATCATTTTTTCAGAAACAGTTGATTCCATTTTTAATTTCATTAATTCTGAGCGTCTGTCCACAAATTCCGAACGCAACTCTTTAACCTGATTTGTCAACTCGGCAATCTGAAACACTTTTTGTTCAAATCGCTGAGTATTAGCAATCATAACGATTGCCAGTAGAATTACAAAAACAATAAACCGCCAGTTTTTTACTGCATCATCATTGATAAGAAACCGCGCTTTCAATAGGCTGTAAACTCCGTTTTTCATTTTTATGACTAATTATATCTTTTCAGCAATTCTTAATTTGGCACTTCTTGCTCTATTGTTCTCTTTTATTTCAGCATTATCCGGAACAATTAATTTTCCAACTGTTTTAAATGGCACTGAAAAATTACCAAAAAAGTCACGTTCAGGTTCCCCTTCAAACATTCCGTTTTTTACAAATCTTTTCACCAATCGATCTTCTAATGAGTGATACGAGATCACACTTAATCTTCCGCCCGGATTCAATATTTCTAAGGATTGTTCCAAAAACTCTTTCAAAACATCCATTTCCTGATTCACTTCAATTCGAATAGCCTGATAGATTTGAGCCAATATTTTATTTCTAACTCTTTCCGGTAAATATCTCGCCAAAACCTCTTTCAATTCATCGGTTGTTTTGATTGGCTGCTCCTCTCTGGCCTCTATAATTGTTCTTGCCAAAGCAGGTGCATTTTTCAATTCACCATAATCCAAAAACACCCTTTTCAAATTCGCATCATCATATTCATTGACAACCCGATAGGCATTCAAATCATTTTTCTGACTCATTCTCATATCTAATCCTGCATCAAAGCGAGTAGAAAAACCTCTTTCCGGAACATCAAATTGATGAGATGAAACCCCTAAATCGGCCAAGATTCCATTGACACTTTTCACCCCATAAAAACGCAAAAACCGTTTTATAAAACGGAAATTCTCATTAATAAGCGTAAATCTTTCATCTGGCAGGGCATTTGCCAAAGCATCTTCATCCTGATCGAAAGCAAACAACTTTCCGTTTGGCCCGAGTCTTTTCAAAATTTCTTTTGAATGTCCTCCACCGCCAAAAGTCACATCTACATAAATGCCGTCAGGCCTAATATTTAAACCATCTACTGATGCCTGAAGCAAAACCGGATTATGATATTCCATTGTCGTCGTCATTTATATTTCCCATTACTTCTTCTGCCAAATCTGCAAAATCAACATCTTCCCCGTTTATTGATTTTTCGTATAAATCTTTATCCCAAATCTCAACAATATTCACTGCCGATGAGAACACCACCTCTTTAGCAATACTCGCAAACATTACTAAATCTTTCGGAACCAATAATCTACCTAAAGCATCTATTTCAACCACTTTAACCCCAGCAGTAAACCTGCGGATAAAATCATTGTTTTTCTTCACGAATCGATTCAGTTTATTGATTTTCTGCATCATCAAATCCCACTCACTCATAGGATATAATTCCAAACAAGGTTGAAAAACGGAACGCTTCAAAACGAATCCGTTTTGAAGTGAAGCAGCCAATTGCTTTTTCAAAGGCGCTGGCAACAGCAACCTCCCTTTAGCATCGACTTTACATTCATATGTTCCTATAATTGTATCCAAGCAAAAAGTTTTAAATGATGTTGAGCAAAAATATAAAAAATATTACCACAATTTACCACTATATACCACTTTGTTAATAAGTTTAACCACTTTTGGTCAAAAACCCTTAATTTTTGGACAATCAAGACGTTAGCTCTCTTTTATTTTATTTGTAAGAAAGGTAATGTTATAAAAAAAAGGAGATGAAATACAATAAAATTTCAATTTAAAATCTTACAACCAATTCCGAAATAATCAAATTTTAAAACTCAAATACGACAAAAAGAGAAGCCTGTTTTCACAGCAACATGTATAATTTTACAATTAAAAATTGTTGTAAAAATTCATTTTTATTTATTAAATCCTATATTTGTCAAAATTGAAAATCCGCATTCAAAAAAAATGGAAAAACACTATAAAAAAGAAGGTAGATATAGCTATTATGAAGCTGGCGAAGGAACTCCAATTGTCATTTTACATGGACTCATGGGTGGACTTAGCAACTTTGATGCTGTTGCAAGTTACTTCTCTACAAAAGGTTATAAAATAATAATCCCAGATTTACCGATATACACTCAAAACATTTTAAAAACGAATGTAAAAAGTTTTGCAAAATATGTTAAAGATTTCATCACATTCAAAGGGTTAGACAGGGTAATTCTTTTAGGAAATTCATTAGGTGGTCATATTGCTTTGTACCACACTAAAATGTATCCTGAAAAAGTAGCCGGACTTGTAATAACTGGAAGTTCTGGGCTTTATGAAAGCGCAATGGGTGATAGTTATCCTAAAAGAGGAGACTATGAATACATTAAGAAAAAAGCTGAAGATGTATTTTATGATCCAAAAGTAGCTACCAAAGAACTTATTGATGAAGTTTACGAATCTGTAAATGACAGAATAAAATTGATAAAAACACTGACAATTGCCAAAAGTGCCATTCGTCATAATATGGCAAAAGATTTGCCAAAAATGCATGTTCAAACTTGTATAATCTGGGGAAAAAACGACAAAGTTACACCGCCGGATGTTGCAGAAGAATTCAATAAATTATTACCTAATTCTACCTTATACTGGATAGATAAATGTGGCCATGCTGCCATGATGGAGCATCCTGATGAATTTAATCGTTTATTAGAAGACTGGTTAACACACACGCATTTATCAGTGCACTAATCCTAAAAAGGAGAATTTTACACCTAGAAAAAATGAAAATTAATACTGCCGAATTTGTTATCAGCAACTCCGATGTAGCCAAATGTCCCAAAGACTTTTTGCCGGAATATGCTTTTATTGGCCGATCAAATGTTGGAAAATCCTCTTTGATTAACATGCTAACGAATCAAAAAAAATTAGCTAAAACATCAGGAAGACCGGGAAAAACACAATTGATTAATCACTTTTTGATTAACAACAATTGGTTTCTTGTCGATTTACCAGGTTACGGTTATGCAAAAGTTTCTAAAAAAACGAAATCAATTTTTCAAGAATTTATTACTGATTATTTTGAAACTAGAGAGCAATTAGTTTGTGCTTTTGTTCTGATTGATATTCGTCATGAAGCACAAACCATAGATATTGAATTCATGTCTTATATGGGCGAAAGTGAAATTCCTTTTTGTATCGTTTTCACCAAAGCAGATAAAATCAGTAAAGTAAAAATTGATTCTCATATTGCAGCGTACAAGAAGAAAATGTTTGCTAACAATTGGGCCGAAATGCCGCATTACTTTGTTACTTCAGCAACAGAATCGACTGGAAAAGAAGAATTACTTTCTTATATTGACGAAGTGAATCAAGAAGTTTTCAAAAATAATAGTCAGTTTTAAGAACTAAATTTATTATATAAAAAATCCCAAAACTAAAATTTAGTTTTGGGATTTTATTTTTTAGCATACAATCTATTCTATTTTGTCAACTCTAATTTCTCGGCAAAATAATCGCAGAAATCTTTCATGGTATCTGCCATTTTTTCATCATCTGTAGCGCGTTTGAAGGTTTCGGACATTGCCACTAAAGTTTGGTGAAAGAAAATTTTCATTTCATCAACCGGCATATCTTTAGTCCATAAATCAATTCGCATACTTTCTTTTGCCTTGCTGTCCCAGATAGACAACATAATTGCTTTTGCCTCTTCTTGTTCGACTCCACCGTCTTTAGCAGACCACATTAACTTTTCCGGAACTCGGTTTTCATCTAATTCAATTAGAAACTTAATTTCTGATGTATTTTTATTCGACATTACTTTTTGGGTTTGTATTTAGATATTTCAAATATTTCTTTTGCATTGGTTTTTAATAAATCTGCGATAGGCACTTCATTATTTTTCATATAAGAGCGTACCATTTGCCATCCTATCCAGGCACCAACCTGCCCTGGTGATTCATTATCAATTTCCAAATAAAATTTAGAAAATGGTGCCGGGTTTATAAACCGGGAAATTAACTTTTGATCATTACTGTAAAGCATTTCTTTTTCAATAAAATAACGCCACATATAACTTTCATTTTCTTGACACCATGTTATCTGTTCTGGAGTATATCCCATCTTTTCGGCATCGGTATAATCCGGCAAAAGTAAGTCTTTTAAATACAATTGCTTTCCATAATAAATCATTTCACTAAGTAAATTTTTGTCCAAAACAGGCGGAATTTGACGTTCCGAAAAACTCGAAACTACATCTGGCGCGATTTGTCTTTCCTCAAAATTTTGTTTCAAATAATTTGGAAACTGATAAAATTTATGATCCTTTCCTAAATACAATTCAAGCGAAATAACAACCAAACTATCCGCATAAATAGCCTTATTTTTATAATCCATTTCAGAGATTACAGTGATTACTTTGGGTGTTTTTGTCTTAGGAAAATAATATTTGATGTGTTTAAAAAGTGACTCTAACTCCACTTTTACTGGTCCAAAATCACTATATTTTTTTTGAACTTCGGTGTACAATTCTCTCCACAACGGATCCTGCATTTTATTCAACCAAACACTATTATCATTTCTTGGAGGAAAAAAAAACGGAAATTCTTTTTTTACTTTTTCTAAATCCTGCGGTGGAGTTTCAAAAAATATTTTATCAAAGCGTTCCACTTTTACTTCCAAAGGAATTGCTGTAACGGCACTTTCAACTTTATTTTTCTTATCACAGGATAAAAGAAAGAGACAAAAGACTACAAGAAACAGATATTTTTTCATATATATTAATTAAATTTGCGTCCAAAGAATCTAAGGAAACGAATGCGCAACAAATTGATTTTGCAAATATACATTCCTGATTTTTAAAATGTAAACTATTATGACTAAAAAAAGCACATTACCTGTTGAAAAAGTGAATACTCATATTGTAAATTGGTTAAAAAAATATGCAGAAAATGCAAAAGTAAATGGTTTTGTAATTGGGGTTTCAGGAGGAGTAGATTCGGCAGTTACCTCAACATTATGTGCGCAAACAGGATTAAAAGTTTTATGCGTTGAAATGCCCATCCATCAGGCACAAAGTCACGTAACCCGTGGACAGGAACATATCGAACAATTAAAAAAAAGATTTCCTAATGTATCCAGTATTGAAGCTGATTTGAGCTCCGTTTTCGAAACTTTCAAGAAAGCTGTACCCGATATTTCAGATAGCGATAAAGTTCATTTATCACTTGCCAATACCCGGGCACGGTTAAGAATGACAACACTTTACTACTTTGCTGGCATTCATGGCTTATTAGTTGCAGGAACTGGAAACAAAGTAGAAGATTTTGGAGTGGGTTTTTATACAAAATATGGTGATGGTGGGGTTGATTTGAGCCCTATTGCTGATTTAATGAAGTCAGAAGTCTTTCTTTTAGGCAGTTACTTAAAAGTCCCGGATTCTATTTTAAATGCATCCCCTACTGATGGATTATTTGGTGACGAAAGAACAGATGAAGATCAATTAGGAGCCAGTTATGACGAGCTGGAATGGGCAATGGCCCAAAATGAAGCCGGAAAATCTTCGAATGCTTTTTCAGGAAGAGAAAAAGTTGTTTTCGAAATTTATAAGCGATTAAATACGATCAATCAACATAAAATGACAGCAATTCCTGTTTGTTTTATCCCAAAAAAATAAAGAAGTCACATTTTATATTGATTTACAATTAATTACAGAATTTATTTATTAATTTTACATTTCCAATAACAATTAATTCTAAAAATTTAAAATCATGATTAAAGTATGTATAGCCGATAATTATCCTGTTGTGCATTTTGGAGTAAAATCTTACTTTAAAGACAATGCAGACATATCAATAGTTGCCAATGTAGGTAATTTTTTGATGGTGCGGGATATACTTTTAACTAAAGAAATTGATGTATTGATTTTAGATTTGGAGCTGGAAGGTCTTTCCAGTATTTTCGAGGTTAAAGCACTCTTGAAAAATTTTCCGAAAACTAAAATTATTATCTTCAGTGGTCTTTCAGAACAAATTTACGCACCCAATGCTATTAAAGCGGGAGTTTCCGGGTTTATCCACAAAAAAGAAAAGTTAGAAACTTTGGGCCAATCGATTATCAAAGTCCACCAAGGCAAGATAATCATGAATGAAACCGTAAAGAAAAATCTAGCATTAATTGCAAAACAAAGTAAGAGCGAGCGTTTATACCGTAAGCTTTCCAATCGAGAAGTAGAAGTTTTACGTTATCTAAGTGATGGGAAGAAAAATCATGAGATAGCTGACATTCTGAAACTAAACGAAAAAACAATTAGTACGTACAAATTACGATTACTAACAAAACTAAATGTTACCAATTTAGTAGACTTGGTAAACAAAGCAAAAACTTTAGAGATCGTTTAAGAATACCACGACATAACTCTCCCTAATTTTTAAAAAAAATGGATTAATACATTGTAATCCATCACCATAAACAAAAGCTCTGTATCATCTGAAACTAATTCAGATGATACAGAGCTTTTTAATTTGTCAATATTGTGACGTAAAAAAATCATATCCCTTTAATGATAACGTACCACAACTCTTCCTAATTTTTTTGAAAATTTTCCTCTTAACTCTATATAATTCATGACTAAAGACAATGACTCCATATTATCTGAGTCTGGCTCATTAGAGACTGAATTTTTTAACTCTTCTATAATTTCACTAATTAAAAACCATCTTAAAGTAAGTAATGTATCCGAAACATCCTGATTTAACATTTCCTCTTTGGTTTTAGGAAAAATATTTTGACCTATCCAATTATGCAATACATTTTTCTCATCCTCCATTATAATATTAGTTACTTCATCTGGAATACCTGACTGAAAATGGTTTATATATTTTTCAAGCCCAGAATCCTCATTTTGCAAATAATAATCTATTAAATTTTTATAAATCTCTCTAAATATTGGACTTGCAAATTCTACTTCATCATCTTGCAAACTCAAATATATTTTCTGAAAAACTTTTAATTCTTTAATTTCAGTAACATCTATAATTTCTCCATCTTCATTTGATTTTAAAAACACATCTTCAAACTCCTTTGTTAAATTACCATAAAGCACCAAAATTTCAATAATTTTCCTTTCAAATAAATAAAGTGAATCTACCTTTTCGCTATCTCCTATCCCTTCATTTTTAACAAAGTCAAAAGCCTTTTGCACTAACTCTTGTTTTTGTTTTTTTCCAACTTCACCAACATCTTTTTGAACTAATTGTGCCAAGGTACTCACAAGCACTTGCTCCGAAATATCCATAATTCGGGAACATTCCTGAATGTAAATTTCGCGTTGAATTCTATCCGGAATTTTCGAAATACTGACTACCATATCCCGAATTAAATCCGCTTTTTTGATTGGATCATTCTTGGCCTCATTCATCAAAAGTGATGCTTTGAACTGAATAAAATCTTTAGCATTATTTTCGAGATATAAAACTAAATCATCGTAAGACGTTTTTCTGGCAAAACTATCCGGATCTTCTCCGTCAGGAAATGTACATACTTTTACATTCATTCCTTCTTCAAGAATCAAATCGATTCCTCGAATTGAAGCGCGCAAACCGGCGGCATCTCCATCAAAAAGAACGGTAATATTCTTTGTCAGTCTATTTACTAATCGGATTTGATCTGGCGTCAAAGCTGTCCCTGAAGAAGCTACAACATTTTCAATTCCAGATTGATTGAACTGAATTACATCCGTATATCCTTCGACTAAATAACAATTATTGAGTTTAGCAATGGATTGTTTGGCTTGAAAAATACCATACAATACTTTGCTCTTGTGATAAATTTCACTCTCTGGTGAATTCAGGTATTTTGCCGCTTTTTTATCATTGGTAAGAATCCTTCCTCCAAAACCAAGTACTCTTCCCGACATACTTTGTATTGGGAACATCACACGACTTTTGAAACGGTCAAAAGGCCTGTCATCTCTGGGAATTGTGAGTCCTGTACTTTCCAGAAATTCTAATTTATATCCTTTTCCTAAAGCTTCTTTTGTAAAAGCATCCCAAGCTTCAGGGGAATAACCCAATCCAAATTTCTTTATGGTTTCATTGGTAAAACCTCTTTCTTTGAAATAAGAATAGCCAATTGCTTTTCCTTCTTCCGAATTTAAAAGTGTATCATGGAAATAGGTTTTTGCAAATTCTGAAACCAAATACATACTTTCTCGAACATCAGTATTGGCTTTTTCTTCATCTGTTTGCTCGGTTTCTTCAATTTCAATATTATATTTTTTGGCTAAATAGCGAATAGCTTCCGGATACGTAAACTTTTCGTGTTCCATCAAGAAAGCCACAGAATTTCCCCCTTTTCCAGAACTAAAATCTTTCCAAATTCCTTTGGCAGGAGAAACCATAAACGATGGAGAGCGCTCTTCAGAAAACGGGCTTAGCCCTTTGAAGTTACTTCCTGCACGTTTCAATAGTACAAAATCACCAATTACCTCCTCAACACGAGCAGTTTCGAAAACAGTATCTATAGTGGCTTTTGAAATCAATTTAATATAGGGTCAAAGTTGCAAAAGGTCAAAGTTACAAAGTTTTTAAAGATATAAACCCTTTCAGAGTTTGAAACTCTGAAAGGGCTCTTAAAAAAGTATAAAAACTAACTCAACTAGACTTTAATTAAAATCGAAACGCACTCCTAAGGAAACGTTATTTTGTTTCACTGTATTGTCTTTGAATAAAGGATTCAAGTCATATTTCAAGTACAAACTGGTAGATTTATATCCTACATAAGTGCTTAATCCATATATAAAACTATCAACATTAAAATCACCTTTAGTTATTTCTCTTGACTTATACCCATCAATATCATAATTTATATATTGCTTCGATTTTAGATTTGTACCAACGTACCCTCCTAAACCAATACGGAAACTATCGTGTGTTTTAAAATAGGTCTTCCCATCTCTTTCTTTGGATTTTGTGAAGTCAAATTCTAAGTGCATTGGAAATACTAAATTTACATTCTTGAAACGAGAATCATCCTGATGAATTGGATTTACCTCAAGTTTTGTTTGGTTTCCATCAGCTACAAAATACCTATTATCCGTAGCTCTCAAGTTATTGTAGGTGACTGAAAATCCATATTTTACATGCAATAGATTGTCATTTTGTAAAATTCTGGTATTGTAACTCAATCCCCACTCGTAAAAATGCGACCCTAAATACCTAAAATCTGATTTTTGTATTGAGCCATCAGTCACTACATTATTCAATCCAGTAGCGAATACAAATTGTGAAGTAGTTCTTTTGGATTGGCGCTCTTCCTTATCTTCCTGACCATTATAAACCTTCATAGAAGTGATATTAATTTCGGTTTGAGAACCAATTGAATTTGAATTGTTACCTAGAATAATCGTTCGGCCTCCGCTTCTATGCTCCTTTTCATCTGCAACTTTTCCATCAACTTTATCTTGTACCAATTGATTTAACTTTGCTTGTTCAACACTCACTTTTGCCTCAATGACTGCAGCATGAATTTTTGCTTTTTGCATTTTAAGGTCACTTGCTTGCTCCTTAGTGACAACACCTTTTTCTAAGTCCCTGTCAATTAATTCCACAGCCACTTTTAGGGCATTTTTTTCATTATCTGTAATGGCTTTAATTTCGTTACTAATAGCTTTGGCTTTGGTTTCAAAGGAAATTACTTTATGGTCTCTTCCTTTATTTTGTCCGGTTTCTTCAAGGGAGTCATCAACTATTTCTATTACTACATCCTTAAACCAAATTTGTCCTGTTTCATTTAATAAAACACCATACGAAATAGCTGTTGCCTCAGTTGGAACATATAAAACCACCTCATATTTAGTCCAATCCTTAGTTCCTTTGATGGGTCTTCTTTGCATATTATCAAAAGCTAAAACTGCTGCAGTATAATAATCTACTCGCATCCACAACCCTGCCCATGACTTTACATTTTCACTTTTTACATACGCAGTCATTTTGACTGTTTTTCCCAAAAATGCATCCGATTGTATGGTTTTCATTATAGTACCAAAACCATTCGTTTTACTTTGAATCGATTTAATTTTGTAAACCATTTGATTGTTTTTTTCAGCCCCTGCATCTAATCCCATTTCATAACTATCCGGCTTTGAACCTCTATAGTGCCAGTCTGAACTATTTTTTATGGCATCTACTCCTTGAGCGTTTACCTTACATAGTAAAGAAAGCAACACAATTGCTGTGAATAAAATAATTTTTTGCATGATTTTCGTTTTTTGATTGATGATTGATGATTGATTTTTATTTATTCTTCGTAATTTCTATTAACTAAAACTGTTTTTATAGCATTAAAATTTTTATTGAATTTGTCCAATGCAGATTCTCTAAATGATTGATTTAATTCAGTTTCAGCATTTGCCAGTAAACTGTTTGGATTAACCGCAATAGCTTTCCTAGTTTTTTCATGTGTTTTATCAATAGCTTTAGGTTCAAATTTAGTATTCGTAACTTCTGCTAATAATTTTTCTGCTGAAATATATTTATTTACACTTGTTGATTGGCTATTCTTGTTTTCAGAAGAATTAACTACAGCACCATTTTCTTTTGATTGATTGATGATTAAAACCTCTTCCTCTTTATTATTAAGTTGCTTTGGCTGCTTTTTTAGATTATTATTGTCAGCAACAATTTTATGTACCTTTATTGTTGTTTTTTTAATTCGGTTAGGCAAAACAGTTTCACTGACTATTTCTGGCTCTTCTAAATTATTCCTATCTATTTTTTCTTCTAGAACTACTGGATTTCCCTTATCTATTTTTATAGTTTTAAAACCATTAAAATAAACCGTTCCTATCAATAGAAATCCAACAAAACTTGCCGCTATAAACAACCAAGGAAATTTGGCTCTTGGTTTTTCAGCAACCGTAAGCATGGCATCCAATTTGCTCCAAGCCATTTCTGATGGTTTGATTTCCCGAGAATTTAATTGCTCTTTGAACTGTGTTTCTAATTTATTCGGTTCCATTACTGTAATTTTTTAGCTTATTAATCTGTCCTTGCAACATTTTTCTGGCATGTGACAATTGCGATTTTGATGTTCCTTCATTAATCCCTAACATAGTTGCAATTTCGTGATGTTTGAATCCTTCGATAGCATATAAATTGAAAACCATTTTATAGCCATCCGGCAAACTGTCAATCAAAAATTGAATATCGTCTATTGAAAATTGGCTTTCGATGTTATTAAAACTTTCTTCAAAGTAGGTTTCATCTTCAATATATTTTAGCTTTTTTTCAACTCGGATATAAGAAATACATTCATTGACCATGATTCTTCTAATCCAACCTTCAAAACTTCCTTTGTGTTGAAAATTTTTCAGATTCGTAAACACTTTCATAAAAGCAGTAATCATGATATCTTCGGCCTGATGAATGTCTTTTATATATTGACGGCAAACGCTTAACATTTTTGGAGAAAACTGGGTATAAATCTTTTGTTGTGCATGCCGATTATTCTCGACAGCTAACTCGATTAATTCATTTTCCTCCTGATGTAAGTTGATTACTTTCAAAATTTTTATAAAGTGTTTCTATAAGTATAGACGATTGACAATGCAAAAAGGTTGCATCTTAGATAGAAAATTTTTTGATTCTAAAAAATTAAAACCAAAAAAAGTCAATAAAATCAATAGTTAACGAAAGAAAAATATTTTAAAAAAAATTATTTTTTTCTTTCAATCACATAATTTACCATCAAAATCAGCGCATCTTTAAACTCAGAATCCGAATAATTATCTAAAAGCAAAAGGGCTTCTTGCTGGAATTCTATCATTTTTTGTTCTGCATAAAGCAATCCATTATTGTTTTTCACAAAAGCAATAACTTCTTTGACGCGTTTTTTATCTTTATTATGGTTTTTAATGGAATTGATAAGCCATGTTTTCTCTTTTGAAGTACACGTATTCAAGACGTGAATAAGAGGCAAAGTCATTTTTTGTTCTTTGATGTCAATTCCAGTAGGTTTACCAATAGCATCTTCGGTATAATCGAATAAATCATCTTTTATTTGGAAAGCCATCCCGATGAGTTCTCCAAACTTGCGCATGTTTTCTACCTGAACTTCATCTTCAATAACGGATCTTGCACCAAGAGCACAACAGGCAGCAATAAGTGTCGCTGTCTTTTTTCGAATGATTTCATAGTAAATATCCTCTGTGATGTCAAGTCTTCGGGCTTTTTCAATCTGAAGTAATTCGCCTTCACTCATTTCGCGTACAGCGACAGAAATAATTCGAAGTAAATCGAAATCTCCATTATCAATAGAAAGCAATAATCCTTTGGACAATAAATAATCACCTACAAGTACCGCAATTTTATTTTTCCAAAGCGCATTAAGGGAGAAAAAACCTCTTCTGCGGTTGCTGTCATCCACTACATCATCGTGAACTAATGTTGCGGTATGAATCAGTTCGATAACACAAGCTCCGCGATACGTTCGCTCATTTACTATTCCGGTTGAAACCATTTTGGCCGTCAGAAAAACAAACATAGGGCGCATTTGCTTTCCCTTTCTGTTTACGATATAATAGGTAATTCTATTTAACAAAGCCACTTTTGAAGTCATCGATTCGTAGAACTTTTTTTCAAAAAGTTCCATTTCGTTAAAAATGGGCTGTTTTATTTTAGAAGTGACATTCATTTAGAAATCAAAGATACTATTTTTAATAAAAAAATTCGTTTATTTCCTTTAAGTATGTGTTTTAATATACAATCTTTGAAATTCAAAAAAAGTATTGCCTAACATGGTATCTAATAGCTTTTCAGGTTAATTATGATTCATTTAAAACCATCCTCTTTTGAATTGATTTTTTTTATATATTTATGACTTAATTGAGCCCCAATTAAACTTTTTATTAGTTTACCAATCAAAACTTTAACCTAAAAAAACTATTTATTATGAAAACAAAAATTTTATTACTTGGAGCATTCGTAGCGCTATCCTTTTTTATTAGTTGTGATTCAAATGAAAAAGTTCAAGACCCAATTGCCACAATTGAAACGGAAGAAATCACTGCGGATTCGAATATTGACATAGCAGTTGATGATATTGCAAACATTGCTGATGATCAATTCTCAGTCCAAAAAGGGTCCGTAAGTAAAAGCACTACTACCATTAAAAGCATTTTGCCTGACTGCGCAACAGTCACTACGGTATTAACAGATGGGATTTGGAAAAGAACAATCGATTTTGGCACTCAAGGTTGCGCTCTTCCTAATGGAAATGTGCTGAAAGGAAAAATTTTTATTACTTTTTCTAATAATTTCACTAGTTTAGAGCATAAGATTACCTACCGTTTAGATGGATTCTACCATAATGGCAAAAAAATTAATGGTACAGAAACCATAACTAGATCCCTAAAAAGCACCGATTTATTAGCAGCAATTCATCCCGTTTCAACATTTACTATTAACTTAACGATTACTTTTGAAAACGGCAAAGTTCTGAGTAGAACCGGCACAAGAGTTAGAGAAATGATAGAAGGATTTAGTACACTAACTGTTTGGGAAGACAATGTTTTCTTAGTTTGGGGATATAGCATTACAAAATTACCGAATGGAGATATATACACAAGTACTATCAAAGCAAACCCGCTTCGTTTCTCTATGGGTTGTAAATTACCTTTCCCCGTAAAAGGAACAATTACCAATACTAAAACAAATTCTCAAGGATTAAATAAAGCTGAAGCGATTTTAGATTTCGGGAAAGGTGGTTGTGATAATCTTGCAACTATCACAATAAATGGTGTTATTAAAGAAATCCATTTAGAGAAATAAACTTCTTTTCTGTAAATTACAAAAGCATTAAAAAGCAAAATACTCATTTGCTTTTTAATGCTTTTTTTGAGATTACATCTCTTTATTGGCCAGTTGTCCGCAAGCAGCATCAATATCTTTTCCACGGCTTCTTCGTACTTTTACAACAATTCCGCTAGCTTCAAGTGCTTTTATATATGCATTAATTGATTCTTCGGAAGCTTGTTGAAATTCTCCATCATCGATTGGATTGTATTCGATAAGATTCACTTTGCAAGGAACGTATTTACAGAACTTCACCAAAGCATCTATGGAAGCTTTATTGTCATTGATATCTTTCCAAACGACATATTCGTAGGAGATTTTACTTTTAGTTTTTCGGTACCAATATTCCAATGATTCGCGTAAATCCGCCAAAGGAAAATTAGCACTAAAAGGCATAATCCTAGAACGAATTTCATCGATTGCTGAGTGTAGCGAAACTGCTAATTTGAATTTCACGTCATCATCTGCTAATTTCTTAATCATTTTAGGAACTCCCGATGTAGAAACCATAATACGTTTAGGCGACATTCCTAAACCTTCCGAAGAAGTAATCATTTCGATTGCCTTCAAAACATTGTTGTAATTCATGAGCGGTTCTCCCATTCCCATGAAAACAATATTCGACAACGGATGATTGTAATACAAACGGCTTTCTTTATCAATGGCAATTACTTGATCATAGATTTCAGCCGGTTCCAGATTTCGCATTCTTTTTAATCGCGCTGTAGCGCAAAAGTTGCAATCCAAACTACACCCTACTTGACTGGAAACACAAGCTGTAGTTCTTGTATTTGTAGGTATCAAAACCGATTCCACTACCAAACCATCATGCAAACGAACAGCATTTTTCACGGTTCCGTCTTCACTGCGCTGCATCGTATCCACTTTGATGTGATTGATAACAAAATGCGTTTCCAGCATAGTGCGTGTTCCTTTCGAAACATTGGTCATATCCTCAAAACTATGTGCGCCTTTGCTCCACAACCATTCGTAAACTTGATTTCCACGAAAGGCTTTGTCCTTATTAGCGACAAAAAAATCACGTAATTGTTCTTTTGATAAAGCTCTTATGTCTTTTTTATCGATTTCCATGGTGCAAAGTTAGCAAGTATTTTGAGGTTTTGGTTATTTGTGAATTTGGTTATTTGTAATTTTGTGAAAAATTTAAAAAAATGTATTTCATTTCCCAAGAATTAGAAGATTGTATCGAGGGAAATTGTAAAAAAGAGTCTAAGTAGCTGACCGGACACAATAATGAAACGTATTATAAAATTTTGTAAATTTGTATATAAATTAGCAAAATGGGACTTCAAGAATTAAAACAAAAAATTCAACTTCAATTGGACTTAGCAGACGAAAGAGTACTTCGTATTGTATCGTCGGTATTTGATAATTATTTGAATGAAATTGTTTCTTACGATACCAAAGGAAATACCTTAACACTTTCGGAATATAATAATAAGGTTGAAGAAGGATTAGAAGATATTAAACACAATAGAGTAATTTCTCAAGAAAATCTTATCGAAGAAATGAAAACCTGGAAAAATGAATAATACTAATTATGCCATTTTCTGGACTAATAATGCGAAGCTTGATTTAAAAGACATTTATCTTTCATTAGAAAAAAATATTTCTCCCCTTGTTGCTACTAAAATAACAGATGAAATTTTTAGAAGTATACACTTAATTACTTTTCCCGAGCAATTTCAGATTGACGAAAACCGAATTGATTGTAGAAGAATTATCACTAGAAACTACAAAATACTTTATCAATTCAATCTAAACACAATTCATATCGTTAGAATATTCAATACTTTTCAAGACCCGATAAAAAGTTTAAAATAATGCATTTCATTTCCCAAGAATTAGAAGATTATATCGAGCAACATTCTGAAAAAGAACCGGCTTTACTGGCAGCTCTGAATAAGGAAACTTACCAAAAAATTCTGCTGCCGCGAATGTTGAGCGGGCATTTTCAAGGTCGGGTTTTGAGTATGTTGTCTAAATTGATTCGGCCGGTAAATATTCTGGAAATTGGTACGTATACAGGTTATTCAGCGTTGTGTTTGTGCGAAGGCATGCAGGAAACCGGACAATTGCACACGATTGACATCAAAGAAGAGTTGGTTGATTTTCAACGCAAACATTTTGACAAATCACCTTGGGGAAAGCAAATTTTTCAGCATTTAGGAGAAGCAATTGACATTATTCCAACGCTTGACTTAAAATTTGATTTGGTTTTCATCGATGCTGATAAAGAAAATTACAGCAACTATTTTGAATTAATTGTTCCAAAAATGAATAAAGGTGGGATTATTTTATCAGATAATGTGTTATGGAGCGGTAAAGTTCTAGAGCCTTTACAACCCAATGATTTGAGTACAAAAGTATTGCTGGAATACAATAAGTCATTAGCAACTGATCCAAGAGTAGAAACAGTCTTGTTGCCTATTCGTGATGGACTGACAGTGAGCAGAGTTCTTTAGTTTAGGATATTTCTTTTGAAAACAAATACCTTAGCCCTGATAAAAGCGGCATCCTTTTTCTTGTAATTCTGACTGATAAAGAAGAAGGAAAAGAAAAAGATACAGCGATTAGCAGGAAATAGCTCCTAAATAATTCTAAAATTATTATTGTGGAAAATACTTTTGTTGTGCTATTTTGTAGCCTTTGAACATCAAAAAACCAAAAGCAAATCCGAAGAAATAGCCTGTAAGAATGTCCAATGGATAATGCAATCCCAGATAGATTCTACTGAAAGCGAAGATGAGCGGCCATAAGAACAGGAAGCCAAAAAATTTAATTTTGTCCTTAAAATTATAATACAAAAATGTTACAACTGCCATAGAATTTGCGGCGTGTCCTGAGAAAAAACTGAATGATTTGCGTTCTTGAACTACACGTATAAAGGAATTGATTTCAGAATTATTACAAGGGCGTAATCTTTGAAATCCGTTTTTAAACAAGTTTGTTGTTTGATCTGTAATTGTGATTAAAGCTGCTACAAATAGCAATAAATATAAGGTTTGTTTAACTCCTAATTTTTTATAAATAACATACAAAAGCAGTAAAAAAAGAGGAGTCCAGTTGCTTTGCCTGGTAATAAATAACCAAAGTCCATCATACGTTTCCGAACCTAACCCATTCAAATAAACAAACAATTCCGTATCTAAAGACAGTAATTTTTCCAACATTACATCTGACGTTTTATAGGTCCTGCAACATCTTCTATAACTTCTTTAACTGTTTCGATTGGAGTGGTTGTTTCGCCCAGTAAATTGTCCTTGGCTTTATTGATTTCTGAGGTGATATTTCCGGTTATATCGCTAATTTGAGACGTATCTCCCAATAGGTTTTCCTTAGCTTTATTAATCTCTGATGTAATATTCCCTCTTAAATCAGTTAATGTCTGTGTATCAAATCCATTAGCCTCTGCTCCTTTTTGAATCTCACTTTTTATGTCATTCGTAGCATGTTTTAATTGTGCCATTGCTTTACCCATGGTGCGGGCTATTTCTGGTACTTTATCCGACCCAAAAAGCATGAGTACTATAAACATGATAAAAATTAATTCGCCTCCTCCTATGCCAAACATATTTCTTCTTTTTTATTGTTGCAAAGATACCTAATTTTGAATCCTTGACTTTTAATTTTTTCATAAAAAAAAGACTCTTTTCAGAGTCTTTTTTAATTTTATGTCTTTATTTAATCAAATTTAGACTTTACTTCTTCTTTAGGCCATGCGTTATTGGTTACATCAATATCAGCAGTTTCTAATTTTGGATCTATCTGAATTTTTTTGACTGCTTTCTCAGTTGCGTAAACTTTCTTAGCTGTATCATTATTTTTTCTCCAGATTTGAGCTGGATACTTGAAGGTTTCTTTCGTATCATCTTCGTACGTCAATTCAACGATAATTGGCATTAACATTCCTCCTGGTTTGTTAAACTCTACTTCGTAGAAATACTTAGGTGATTTTAATTTTAATTTTTCGTCAGCAGAAAAATTTTGGTTTACATACTCAGATAATAAATTTACATCTGCAATTGCCAATGCCTTCTTATCTTTTGATGACAATTCTTCACTTGTTCCAGGAACTAAATAAACGAAAGGTCCTTTTTCTTGACCAAAACGTCCTCTTCTTACTACAGCATCTTTTAATGCTGCAGTTGCAGTCTCAGATACATAATATTGTTTTACTTCTTTCACTCCGATGTCAACAAAATCAGTCGAATAAAACCATCCTCTGAAAAACCAATCTAAATCAACTGCTGATGCATCTTCCATAGTTCTAAAAAAGTCTTCTGGTGTAGGATGCTTGAATTTCCATCTGTTAGCATATACTTTGAAAGCATGGTCAAATAACTCTCTTCCCATGATAGTTTCTCTAAGAATATTTAAACCTGTTGCTGGCTTACTATAAGCATTAGCACCAAATTGAACTATCGTTTCAGAGTTTGACATAATAGGCTCCAAGAATTTTTGATCTCCACTCATGTAAGGAACAATTTTACTTGCTGGCCCACGACTGGAAGGGAAATTTGTACCCATTTCTTGTTCAGCCATATATTGCATAAAAGTATTAAGACCCTCATCCATCCAAGACCATTGTCGCTCGTCAGAATTTACAATCATAGGAAAGAAATTATGCCCTACTTCATGTATTACTACACCAATCATTCCGTTTTTAGTACGTTCACTTGTCACTCCTTTTTCGTCAGGACGACCATAATTCCAACAAATCATTGGATATTCCATTCCTTGATCTTCTGCTGATACAGAAACTGCTTTTGGATAAGGATAATCAAATGTGTGAGATGAGTAACTTTTTAAAGTATGCGCCACAGTTTTGGTAGAAGTTTCTCCCCAAAGTGGATTACTTTCTTTAGGATAAACCGAAATAGCCATAACTGTTTTGTTAGTCAATTGAACTGCCATTGCATCAAGAATAAATTTTCTAGAAGTAGCAATACCAAAATCCCTTACGTTTTTAGCGCTAAATTTCCACGTTTTTTTCTTCTCTGAAAACCCTTTTTCACTAGATTCAGCTTCCGCTTGAGTAACAATTACAACTGGTTTATCAAATGATTTTTGAGCCAGTTCGTATCTTTTTACTTGCTCTGCAGTAAATACTTCGCTTCTATTCATCAATTCACCAGTAGCTTCCATAACGTGATCTGCCGGCACAGTGATATTTACATCAAAATTCCCAAAAGGCAACGTAAATTCTCCTGTTCCCCAAAATTGCATATTTTGCCATCCTTCAACATCATTATAAACTGCCATTCTAGGATAGAACTGAGCAATTACATATAATTTGTTTCCTTCTTTTTCGAATAATTCATAGCCTGAACGACCACCATCTTGTCTGTAATTGTTAATATTATACCACCAATTGATTGAAAAAGTAAATTTCTCGCCAGGTTTCATTGGAGTTAATAAATTAATACGCATCATGGTTTGATTGATCGAATATGACAAAGGATTTCCTTTTACATCTTTCACAAATTCAATGTTAAAACCACGCTCTTGTTCCTGTTTTAAAAACTTGTTTGCAAAGTTTCCAGCAGGAAAAACCTGTTCCATTTTTTGGCTTTCAGCCAATGGAGTCTGCGAAGTTTTAGCAGCTTGATTTTGGTCTAACTGAACCCATAAATACTCTAAAGTATCTGGAGAATTGTTATAATAAGTAACCGTTTCTGACCCAGTCAATTTAGATTTCTTGTCATCAAGCTCTATATTTATCTTGTAGTCAGCCTGTTGCTGATAATAAGCCGGGCCCGGAGCCCCAGAAGCAGTACGAAACATGTTAGGCGTTGCTAACAAATCATACATTTGGCTAAACTTATTGGTATCGTACTTTCCTGTTTGTTTTGGTGTAACAGGAGTAGTTTTTTCTTGAGCAAATAAAATTGCAGGAAGAAGTAATAATAAAGTAAATTTTTTCATAGGTGAAAATCTGGTTATTCAGTGCGTGAAAATAATAATTTAAAACAGATGTTTCTACACTTATTCATAATTTAACATTCCTTTTGGCGTGGATTCTGTAAATAGCAAGGTGTTTTTTATTCCAGATACATTAAAATGCATAATATTCTGTTGCTCTGAATTTCCTTCTATGATAACTGTATTGTAAATTTCGAGTGAATTAATCTTAGGGATTTCCTTCATACTTAAATAACAAATAAGTACATCCCCTTCCATTTCTTTGCTTAAAAAATTCATGGACTTAGATTTTCCATTTATTTTTATTGAGAATTTTTCGCTTAAATACTTTTTCAATAAAATCAAATCTTCCTCTGTTTCTTTTTCGGAACCTAAATTGATTTTTTTACTATACTTTTTCCCAACTGTACTATTCAAATCATCAACAAAAATACGAGCGGTGATTTGAAGCATTTTCTTTTGAGGAGCGTAATTTACTTGGTATAAGGATACATAAAATTTATGCACACTAAAGGACGTTAACGTTAAAAATAATAACCCAAAAAAAGTAATTAAAATTGTTTTTTTCATTTTTCAAAAGTAGTAATTCTTTTAAACTCTTCGTTCTTGGTGATTAAAAAATCAATTAGTAAAAATTCATCTTCTTGTTTCAAAAGGCTTTTTGATTTTGGATCATTCTCGCAATAATCCAGAAAAAGCCCAATTTCATCGTTTTTCAACTTCAATGTATTTGTAAAGAAATAAGTATCAATCCCTTTAGAAACCACATCAGAAAAATCCACATCAGGATTCAAATCGGTTCTTTTTGCCGAATCATTCTTAAATAATTTAGAAACCATTTTATATATTCTAACAAAATCCATTCCATTTTCTATGGTTCCATCTGAGGGCATGGTTCTATTAATAGGTGAGGATTTCGCATCATCAAAAAACTGCATATCAACAATACCCTGCGAACCGCCAGTTATTGGTTTTATCTCCGCTTTGCGCTTCACAATTACTTCCTTCAACAGCGTAGTCTGCGTTTCTAAATTAACCACAAACAAAGGTTTTGAAAAATCTTTCTCCTGAATCACAATTTTTTTAGACTTAAAAGAAGCGCTTGAGACTAGCAATGTATCTTTGGCTTTCGCCAAAATATCAAAAAAACCTTGATTACTTATAAAGGTTCTCGTTTTTGAATTCAAATTAAAAACATATCCATTGTCCACCAAAGCGGATTCATTTGTAAATTGACCGTGTAATGACTTTCTATTTTCATTTTGACCAAAAGAAAATTGGTAAAAGAAAAGCAAACAAAGGATTCTTATTTTCGTTTTCATCTTGGATTATTTTATAAGTATTATTTTTTTCAAACATGGCAATTGATTTTTGCTAAGGATTATGAATAAAACAGTCTACAAAAAATCATTTATTTTTACCAGCTATTAAAGCTTTATACTCTTGCGCTAAAGCTATCATAAAAAAAGAAGTCCTTTGTTCGTTTTTGGACTCCAAGACCTTCAAAAATATTTCATCCTCCACAATGAAATATTTGAATCCAATCACATATACAGAAGGTATACCCAGTTTAATTGTAAAATATTCTTTATCATACAATTCCGAAATCAATTTGATGTATTGTTCTTTTTTCTCGAGAATAACGAGTTTTTTCAGCCGTTTTGTCCTTCCATTAATCTTGTTTATAAGCGGATCAAGTGGCATTGACCCACCTAACAAACCTAACAACATAATGGGTTTAAAATCTCCTGCCGTCCTCAGTCGCCTTTCTGCAGGAGTATATTTCGTAGGCTCTTTAGCTAAAATCCTCTGTGAAACTGCATTAATTGAATTCTCATTAACAATTACCTCTTTTAACTCCGTTACTTTCGAAACCATTTTTATGTTTAATACATCTAAAATGAAATCTTTTTCATCTATTAACTTCCTGTGAAGTTCTAAATTAACCGCTGTAAAAACCAGTACATCATTGGCTTTTGCCAAAATAAAAAATTGTCCGTCACTATTTGTGACGGCTGTTTTTTCGTTTACTAAATTTAAGACATTTATTCCACTTATATAGCCCGAATCCACTCTAATTTTACCATGAAGCAACTTTTCACCAGCAGTTTGGCAAAAGGAAATTTGACACATTAAAAATAAAATTACCGATAGAAGTCTATTTGTTTTCACCAGTAATAATTTCATTGTAATTTTCGGCAAGCCTTACAATTAGAAACATAACCATTGTCTTGTTTTTAGATCGTAATGCATTTGCAAAACCAGTATCATCAATACAGTAATATTGAAATCCTTTAATATAATCTGTGGGTATTTTCAAGGTTTCCACGTAATATTTATCTTCAAAAAGAACTTCGATTCTAGCTAATAATTGTTCTTTTTTCTCAATTACAATCTCTTTTTTAAGCATGGCTTTACGACCTGAAATTGCATTCAGCAATCCATCGATACCTCCACCAGAGGTTGCAGTGTATAATTTTCTCTCGGCTGGTGTGTATTTTTTTTGCCCATAAGGTATAATTCCTAAACTCTCCGCAGTAATGGTAGATTCATTCACTATAACTTCATTCAAAATAATGCTTTTGGGAAGCATCCTCACTGTAATAACTTCCTGTAACAGATCCTGCTTGTTAATTTTCCTACGGAGACCTTCTAAATGAACTGCAGTAAATACCAAAACATCGCTTTCTTTTACAGCTATAGTAAAGAAACCATTCACATCCGAAAAAGCAGTTTTATCTGTTGTTACATTCTCAATCGTAATGCGATCAACCGCAACAGAATCGGCGATAATTTTTCCTCGAAGTTCCTTTCCGTTGTCCGTTTGGCCAAAGGCAACTTGAACTAACAAAAAAATGACAAACTGTAGGGTACTTTTAATTTTCACTGGCGATTATTTCTTTGTATTTAGTGGCTAATTCTCCAATCAAGAAAGTAGTCATTGTCACATTTTTAGATTTCAAAATGGTTACAAATCTTTCGTTTTCTACGATATAATATTCAAATCCTTTGACATATTCAGAAGGTATTTTTAATTTACTTACAAAATAATCGATGGTAAACATATTCTCTAATTGCCTCAAATACGATTCTTTCTTTTCTACTTCAACTTCTTTTTTAAGCATTTTAGTTCTTCCTGAAATCCAATTTAATAATGGATCTGCTGAGATTGACCCACCCATCATAGTGCCCGCATTAGCAGAGGCATTAAGATTACTGGCAGTATATAACTTTCGTTCTGCTGGAGTGTATGTTTTTTGTCCCTTTGGAATTATCCCCATTGAAACCGCATTGATACCGTTTCTCACAATAACTTCACGCAATTGATTTACTATGGGCATCATTTTAATAGTAAGCATTTCTTGCTCAAAATCCTTTTGTGTTAAGCCAATTCTAACCTCTTTAAACTGCGCTTCAGTGAATAGCAATGTATCCCCGACTTTAGCCAATATAGAAAAATTTCCTTCTTTATCTGTAACTAATGCTTGCTCACTTTTTAAATTTATCACATAAATCCCTTCTAAAACAGAAACATCAGAGGTCACTTTTCCTTTCAATTTTATTCGAGAAGTTTCTTGTGCTACAACATTCGTTGCTACAAAAGCCAAATATAAGTACACAATTCTAATCATCCGTTTTTAAATCCGTTATTCACGCCTCGTAAAAGTATCTTAATGCGTTCCAAATTAATTACTAATAGGTTGGTAAAAAAATGTTAATTAAAAATGTGAAATAAAAAAGACTGATTTAATACCTTTAGCACAAATTATGCACCAAAAATGAAAAATATACTAATCGCAAGCACTTCTACGCTTGCCAACCAGAATTATCTCGACTATTTATTACCTGAATTACAATTGCATTTTCAAAATTGCAATACTATCCTTTTTGTTCCTTATGCAAGACCCGGTGGCATTTCTCATGAGGAATATACCGCAATGGTAAGCTTGGCTTTTGCCAAAATAAATAAAAAAGTAATCGGAATACATGAATTTGAGGATGCCGCACTGGCTATGAAAAATGCAGAAGGAATTTTTACTGGAGGAGGAAGCACATTTGTTTTAGTATCACAATTATACAAAAACAATTGTATGGAAATTCTCTCTGAAGTTGTAAAAAATGGAACTCCGTATTTAGGAACAAGTGCAGGAAGTAACATTTGTGGATTAACGATGCAAACGACAAATGATATGCCAATTGTTTATCCTCCAAGTTTTAAAACTCTGGGATTAATTCCTTTTAATTTAAATCCGCATTATTTAGATCCCGACACCAATTCAAAACACATGGGAGAAACTCGTGAAACCAGAATAAAAGAGTTCCACGCTTATAATTCTGTACCCGTTTTAGGATTAAGAGAAGGAAGCTGGTTGGATGTAAAAGGCGATAAAATTACTTTGAAAGGGAATTTGACAGCACGCTTGTTTAAACAAAAACAAGCACCCGAAGAACTGGAAAGTGGAACTGATTTAAGTTTTATAAAGTAATTCTAAAATAAATGACAAAAAAAAGCCGAAACAATTAAGTTTCGGCTTTGAAGAGCGAAAGACGAGGCTCGAACTCGCGACAACCAGCTTGGAAGGCTGGAGCTCTACCAACTGAGCTACTTTCGCATTAAAACAGTAAAATAAAAAACCTCAAACCTAAATTTGAGGCTTAGAGCGAAAGACGAGGCTCGAACTCGCGACAACCAGCTTGGAAGGCTGGAGCTCTACCAACTGAGCTACTTTCGCATTAACAACGGTGCAAATATAATTAATAAGTTTGCTTCAATGCAAGTTTTTTTCTTAAAAAATCACAAACTTACACCCACAACCTTTTTTAATAAAGCATATAAAAATCATAAAGAATTTATTATGAAATTATTATACCTTTATTATGTTGAAAAAACATTAAAAAAAATGATCCAAAATATCAAAAAAA
This sequence comes from Flavobacterium sp. GT3P67, assembly GCF_004349155.1. Taxonomy (NCBI): domain Bacteria; kingdom Pseudomonadati; phylum Bacteroidota; class Flavobacteriia; order Flavobacteriales; family Flavobacteriaceae; genus Flavobacterium; species Flavobacterium sp. GT3P67. The sequence goes on along the minus strand of NZ_SMLF01000002.1, from coordinate 71,313 downwards.
TTACCGCTTTAGAAACATTTCCAGTAAGACATCCCGTACTTCGTGCTGAAAAACCAATTGAAAGTTGTCATTTTGATGGAGACATTTTAGAAACCACCCTCCATTTTGGATTGTATGAAAACAAAAATCTGGCAGGTGTCATTTCATTATTCGAAGAAAAAAACGATTTATTTGATGCAGAAAAGCAGTTTCAAATTCGGGGAATGGCAGTTTTAAAGCAACATCAAAGAAAGGGTTTTGGAGAAAAACTCATTATAAATTCAGAGAAATATTGCATGGACCAAAATTCAAATTTAATTTGGTTTAATGCCCGAAAAGAGGCTGTTGGTTTTTATAAAAAAATGGGATATCAAGTCAAAGGATTGCCTTTTGAAATAAAAGATGTCGGAGAACACATTGTCATGTTTAAAAAAAATGAATGATGAACGCGTTATTTCTAATACTATTAATCTGTGTAACTATTGGTTGCAAAAAGGCAGAACTAAAAAGTGAGGTAATTTTGAAAAAAAATATTTCAAATCCTCCTGTTCTACCCGAAGACAAATCTATTAGAATTGATTCTACTTTACTAATTTCTTTTAACAGTAAAACACTTTCCGATTTTTATAAATCCACTAATTACAGAACAATTTGGCACTCTAAGGATAACAGAAAAATAATTTTAGCAGAACTCCTTAAATCTGACGAAGAGGGTTTAAATCCAGCCGATTACAAAGTAAAAACATTAAGTGATTTTGAAAAAAAATCAGCTAAACTGGACGATTCTGATTTATCCAAATATGACATTTTATTGACCTCGAGTCTTCAAAAATATATTTCACATTTGACTAACGGAACACTAAATCCCAGAAAACTATATAAAAACTGGGATTTAAAAGGAAACTATATTGACATAAATGAGACCTTGACCGATTTACTGGACAGTGATTCCTTAGCAGATAAAATAGAGCAATTGAAACCCAATCATATTGTTTATAAAAGATTAAAAAAAGCACTGAGATTGATCAATACTTTTCCTAAAGATAATTTTAAAGCATTAAAAATCGAGCAAATAATTTCTCCAAACGACACCAACCCTTCCATAATTGACATTAAAAAAAGATTGACTTACTGGAAAGAGCTGCAATATAAAGATAGCTTAACATCTATTTACGACGAAGAAACGGTACTTGCCATAGAAAAATTTCAAAATCGTCATGGCTTAGCTGTAGACGCGATAATTGGACCCGCAACAATAGCTTCACTCAATTTTTCTAAAAAACAACGAACACAACAAATTATCGTAAATCTGGAACGTTGGAAATGGTATCCAAAAGAAATGGGAAAGGAATATGTGATCATTAATATTCCTGACTACAGATTGACGTTAGTCAAAGATAGAGATACGTTGAGAACGCACAGAGTAATAGTGGGAAGAGCCAAAAGAAAAACACCAATCTTATCGTCTAAATTAACTCAGGTTGTTTTTAACCCAACTTGGACTGTTCCTCCCACGATTTTGCGGGAAGATGTTATTCCAGCCATTTTAAAAAGCATAAGCTATTTATCTGAATCAAATATTAAGGTATACGATAGTAACGGAAGAATCGTAAGTCCTTACGAATGGCAATTATCAAACGCAAGAAGTTATCGTTATGTACAAAGTCCGGGAACTTTTAATTCGTTGGGAATGGTTAAAATTATTTTTCCAAACCGCTTTTCTGTTTATTTACACGATACCAATCACAGGGATTATTTCGACAAAATAGATCGTTCGCTGAGTTCGGGTTGCGTCAGAGTAGATGATCCATTAGAATTAACCGAATATTTATTGGACGATGCCTTCAATTGGAATCTGGAGAAAATTACAGAAATCCTACAAAACGAAAAAACAAAATTTATAAAAATCAAAAAAGAAGTTTCCTTCCATCTCTTATATTGGACCGCTTGGAGCGAAAACAACAAACTGATTTTTAGAGATGATATTTACAATCTAGATGCCAATTTATATTCTAAACTAAGAAATTGATTCCGCCCCAAATTTAGAAACCCTTGATGGATGATAAATAAAGAAACATGATTTGTTTTTTATTGTACTGATAATTTCTTTAGACAATTCTACCGGCACAGCTGGACAACCTTGACTTCTTCCCAGCCTGTGATTGTTTTTTATAAATGAATTAGAAACATAATCAGCTGCGTGCATCACTACACCTCTTGCTCTTGCATTATCATTCACTCCTTTTTCTAAACCGTCTAAACGAAGTGACATTCCGTGTTTACCATTGTACATTTCACCTGTGGAGTAAAACCCTAAGCTGCTTTTATAGGACTCTGAAGCATTGGAGAAATTAGAAGCAAATTCTTCGCCAGTATTTCTTCCGTGGGCAACAAGAGAATGAAACAGTACATCTCCAGTAATTAAATCAATTACCCAAAGTCTTTTGGTATTAGATGATAAACTAAAGTCGATTAAAGTTAAAATGTCTTTCTTAATCAATCCTTTTTCTTTCAACGAATAATATCCTTTCAAAGCTACAGAAAAACTCTCTAGTTTTGGTAAAGCAAATTTATCGGAATGTAAATTATTGTATGCTATTTCAATTTTAGCCTCATCGCTAGTTTCTAGCGTTTTGGCATAAACTATTGGTTTAACATTCTTTGGTTCAGAAAAACTTGTTTCATTCGGAGAGAAGGAAGCAAGCATAAATAAAACAGTAGGAAGTATCGTATAAATCATTGATTATCTTTAAGTTATAAATTAATTCGGGTTGCAAACGTACAGTAAAAAACACGATTCAAATTGCATTTAACAAAACTTTAGTCTTGCTATAACGAAAACCATGCCTAATTATTGAGTGAATAATCAAAAAAAATACATTTTCTATGTTAATTTTATTATTTTTGTTTAGATTTAATCCCAATTTATGTCAAAATTACATTCTACAGCTCTATTTTTTTTAATATTCTTTAGCCATGCTGTTTTTAGTCAAAAAAAAACGCTTCAAGCAAAATCCATAACAGAAAACATAACAATCGATGGGAAGATAAACGAGAAAATTTGGGAAACAGCTTCAGTTGCTTCCGATTTTATAATGTTTGAACCTGATAATGGAAAACCAATAAGCCATGATAAAAAAACAGAAGTAAAAGTACTGTATGACAACAATGCCATTTACATTTCGGCATTGCTTTATGATAATGAGCCAGAAAAAATTCAGAAAGAAATAACAAATCGAGATGTTTTTGGAGTTTCAGATCATTTTTCGGTTTACATTAATGGATTTAATGATGGTCAACAAGATTTTCGCTTTTTTGTAAGTGCTTCGGGAGTCCAAATGGATTGTTTAGCAACTGAAGATTCTGAAGATTTTACCTGGGATGCCATCTGGGACAGCGAAGTAACACTCACTGAATTTGGTTGGGTTGTGGAGATGAAAATTCCTTATGCCGCTTTACGATTTTCAAAAGCTGACAAACAAACTTGGGGTTTAAACTTCATGCGTGAAATCAAACGCGATGTACAAAAATATACTTGGAATAGGATCGATACTAAAATTGGCGCTGTAATTCCGCAAGCTGGAATTCTTGAAGGAATTGAAAGCATAGAAACGCCTACCCGACTTTTCCTGATTCCATATTCATCTGCTTACTATCAACAAAGTGATATTGGTTCTGACACGACTTTAAAAGCTGGGTTGGATATAAAATACGGTATCAACGATTCCTTTACACTGGATGCTATTTTGGTCCCTGATTTTGGGCAGACAAAATTTGATAATGCTATTTTAAATCTAGAGCCTTTCGAACAACAGTTAGAAGAAAATAGACCGTTTTTTACCGAAGGAACTGATTTGTTCAGCAAAGGAAATCTATTCTATTCCCGAAGAATTGGCGGCGCTCCAAGCACTGAACCCGCAACGGCTGAAAATGAAGAAATAACCAATTATCCAAGTACTGTAGATTTGTTGAATGCCGTGAAAATATCTGGCCGTACTGAAAAAGGGCTGGGTATTGGATTTTTGAATGCCGTTACTGAAAAGACAAAAGCTACTATTTTAAACAATGACACTGGCGAGGTTAGAAAAGAGGTCATTGAACCACTAGCCAATTATAACATGTTGGTTTTAGATCAGCGTTTCAACCAAAACTCATCCGTTACATTTGTTAATGCAAATACCACCAGAAATGGAAGTTTTAGAGATGCGAATGTTTCTGGATTACTATTCGATTTAAACACAAAAAAAAATACGTATAACTTATACGGAGATTTTAAATACAGTACTATCAATACCATTGAAGATTACGATGGTTATAAAGCAGAATTGAATTTCAGAAAAACCAGTGGAAAATACCGGTATTTATTTTCTGGGAAATATGTTTCAAAAAACTACGATGTAAATGATTTAGGAATTAATTTTTACACTAATTATCATAACGCCTATGCGAATGGAAGTTATAGAATTGTAAATCCAACTAAAATTTTTAATACTTTCAAGCTGAATCAATATATTAATTTTGAGATTGAAAACACCTCCAAAAAATTACAAACTGGTGCATTTGGAACAGAAATAAAAGCAACAACATTACGCAATGACTATTTAGAGTTTGTAGTTGAATTTTCACCATTCAAAACTTTCGATTTTTATGAACCTCGTGAATATGAAAGATATGTCTTTATTCCTGAAAAAGTTTTTACTGCAATAAATTTCACATCAAATGAAAACAATGCTTTTTCGATAATTATTCAACCTTCATTCACAAAATACAATGAGGACGGCCGGGGTAATTACGGTCTTTATTTAGGCCCAAAATACCGATTCAACGATAGGCTTTCTATTGCGTTCGCAATGGATTACATCAACCAAACTAACTATCGAGGCTGGGTTGATTCTAATGAAACGGGAATCATTTTTGCAGAACGTAATCGAGAAATACTTCAAAATGACCTTACCGGAAAATATTCGTTGAATAATAAAATGACGATTAACTTAACAGCGCGTTATTATTGGTCATATTCAAAAAACCATGAATTCTTCACCTTACAAAACAGCGGTTATTTAACTCCAAACAGTATTTACGCAAAGAACAAAGACAGGAATTTTAATTCTTGGAACTTCGATTTATCGTATTCTTGGTGGTTTGCTCCAGGAAGCGAAATCTCTATTTTGTATCGTAATTATGGTTTAGAAAGGACTGACATGGTTCAAAAAGATCTGTCAAAAAATCTTAAAAGTATTTTTAACAGTGACCTCACCAATGTGCTTTCCATAAGCATTCGTTATTTTATTGATTACAATGCAGTGAAAAATAAATTTTAATTTTTCAAATCAAACTGTAACATTCGATTGAAAAGTGAGTCTATTAATTCAAACTATTCAGTGGATTGGTGATTACTCCCTTTGAAGCTATTTTGGTTTTTTTTATTATACATCAATCAACCAATCAATCGTTTTATGAAAAATCATTTATTGTTTTGTTTTCTATTAATAAGTGTTTTTGGCTACAGCCAAAAAAAAGTCTTACAAACGAAATTCATTTCGGAAAAAATTGAAATCAACGGAAAATTAGATGAGAACACATGGCAGACGGCTTCAATAGCCAATGATTTTATCATGTTTGATCCAGACAACGGCAAAGCGATTCCAGAAAATAAAAAAACAGAAGTAAAAGTTTTATACGATAATGACGCCATATATATAGGAGCTATCATGTATGATGAAAGTCCCGATAAAATTTTAAGAGAAATTACCCAACGGGATAATTTTGGGACTTCTGACCTTTTTGGTGTTTTTATAAATGGCTTTAATGATGGACAACAAGATTTTCAGTTTTTTGTCAATGCTGCAGATGGACAGGCAGATTGTATTACCACTGACACCAATGGCGAGGATTATTCCTGGGATGCCGTTTGGAAAAGTAAAGCCGTAATTACGGACAAAGGCTGGGTTGTAGAAATGAGAATTCCATACGCTGCACTACGCTTTTCCAATGAAAACAAACAAACTTGGGGACTTAATTTTTTTAGAGAAATTAGACGAGATCGTCATAAATATACTTGGAATTTCATCGATTCAAAACTAGGGACTTTCACCCAACAGACTGGAGTTTTGGAAGGAATTGAAAACATAAAACCACCTACTCGACTTTTCCTTTTGCCGTATTCTTCCTTTTATGTAAATGCGAATGCGCAACAAAAAACATACGGAACACTCAAAGGCGGATTGGATTTAAAGTATGGAATAAATGATGCTTTTACGCTGGATATGATTCTTATTCCTGATTTTGGACAAACAAAATACGATGATCAAATTCTGAATTTAGGACCATTCGAACAACAATTTAACGAAAACAGACCTTTTTTTACAGAGGGAACCGATTTGTTCAGCAAAGGAAATTTGGTTTATTCAAGAAGAATTGGAGGAAACCCAATCAATTATCCAACCCCTGCAGCCAATGAAGAAATCATAGATAATCCGGCAAGTGTAAATCTTATCAATGCTTTAAAAATTTCTGGAAGAACCAAAAATGGGTTGGGAATAGGAATATTGAATGCCGTGACCGAAAAAACTTCAGCAACTATTCGAAATAACGACACACAAGAAGTCCGAAAAGAAATAGTTGAACCACTCGCAAATTACAATGTCTTGGTTTTAGACCAGCGCTTTCGCAAAAATTCCTCAATTGCGTTTGTAAATACGAATGTAACTCGAAACGGAAGTTTCAGGGATGGAAATGTTACGGCTTTAGTTTGGGATCTGAACACCAAGAAAAACACCTACAGTCTTTCCGGGGATTTTAAATACAGCTATATCAATGCTATTGAAGATAAAAAAGGAATTAATTCCCAATTAAATCTATCTGAAACCAGCGGAAAATACCGTTATAGCATTGGTACTAATATAGTCACTAAAGATTTCGATAACAATGATTTAGGAATCAATTTTGAAACTAACTATTACAGTTTATATGGTAATACCAGTTATAGAATCCTCAATCCAACGAAATACTTTAACAGCTTTAGTGCTTACCTTAATGTCTATTCACAATTTCAAAAAGAAACTGGTAAAATTCAATCCAGCAATATCAATTTTGAGATAAATTCTAAGAACAAAAAAAATCACTTTTTCGGACTTGGTATTGACGCCAATGCATTAGAAACATTTGATTATTACGAACCCAGAACTGCCGACAGATATGTAATAAAACCAACAAAAATTGGGGGTTATCTTTATGTTTCGACCAATTACAATAATAGTTTTGCCATTGATGTAAATCCTTCTTATGCTTTTTTTGACGAATCAGGAAGAAATTCCTACGGTTTTTCTGTTGGTCCTAGATATCGTTTTAATGATAAATTATCCCTAAATTACAACTTCAATTTTTTCAGACAAAACAATAATAAAGGTTACATTGACAGTATTAATGATGACATGAATTCGGCTACGCCAAATACTATAATTTTCGCCAATAGAAATGTAATTACGTATTCCAATACGCTTTCTGGAAAATACTCACTGAACAGCCAAATGACGTTTAATATTTCGTTGCGTCAATATTGGTCGTATGCCGAAAATAAAAACACTTTATCATTACAACAAAACGGAAGACTTGATGATTTTGCAGGATATACAGCCAATAAAAATTCGAGTTTTTATTCCTGGAATGCTGACTTATCCTATTCTTGGTGGTTTGCACCCGGAAGTCAAGTTTCTGTTTTATATCGAAATAATGCTGGTGCCTTCGAAAGAAACATCAATAAAGAGTTTACGGACAATGTCACTAATTTATTGAATAACGATGCACTGAGCCATGTTTTCTCGATAAGTGTGCGTTATTTTATAGATTATAATCAAGTTAAGAATAAATTCTAAATGCATTAATTTTAAAAAAGACAACGTTCCACAACAAAATAATCATTATTTGTTATGGTTCGCTTCCGAATGTATAATAGTGATTTCCTTTCATTCGAACATTTTTAGAAATACTTTATCTTTGCTTAAAACAAATTTGCAATGAATAAAAAAGTAATACTTATGATTTTGGACGGTTGGGGAAAATCACCTGACCCAAAAGTTTCTGCTATTGATAATGCCAATGTACCTTTTATTAACAGTCTGTATAGAAATTATCCAAGCGCTCAACTTCGAACTGACGGACTAAATGTTGGTCTTCCTGAGGGACAAATGGGAAACAGCGAAGTAGGACACATGAATCTTGGTGCTGGTAGAATTGTATATCAGGATTTAGCCAAAATTAACCTTGCCGTTGCACATGACACTTTAGCAAAAGAACAAGTTTTAGTTGATGCCTTTACTTATGCCCGAATAAACAATAAAAAAGTACACTTTTTAGGATTAGTTTCAGATGGAGGTGTACACTCTCATACTTCTCATTTACGCGGCTTGATTGACGCGACACAACAACACGGATTACAAAAAGTTTTCGTTCACGCCTTCACTGACGGTCGTGATGTGGATCCAAAATCCGGCAAACATTACATTCAGGATTTACAAGATTACATTGCCAATACTACCGTGAAACTGGCTTCGGTTGTGGGACGTTATTATGCGATGGACCGTGACAGACGCTGGGAAAGAGTAAAACTCGCTTACGATTTATTGGTAAACGGAATTGGGACACATTCAATGAATGCTGTTGCTTCCATAGAAGAAAGTTACGAAGTCAATGTAACCGATGAATTTATTCACCCAACGGTTATAGTTGATGAATGTGACAAACCATTAGCTACAATTGAAGATGATGATGTGGTTATTTTCTTCAATTTTAGAACGGACAGAGGAAGAGAATTAACAGAAGTATTGACTCAAATGGATTGTCATGAGCAAAACATGCACAAACTCAATTTGTATTATGTCACGCTTACCAATTATGACGAAACCTACCAAAATGTAAAAGTCGTTTATAACAAAGATAACATTACTGAAACTCTTGGGGAGGTTTTAGAAAAAGCCCACAAAAAGCAAATTCGTATTGCCGAAACAGAGAAATATCCTCATGTGACTTTCTTCTTTTCCGGTGGAAGAGAACAACCTTTTATAGGGGAAAGCCGCATCTTGAAAAATTCTCCAAAAATCGCCACTTATGATTTACAACCGGAAATGAGTGCCTTTGAATTGACAGATGCTTTGGTTCCAGAACTTTATAAAGGCGAAGTAGATTTTGTTTGCCTTAATTTTGCCAATGGTGATATGGTAGGCCATACAGGAATTATGAGTGCAGCAATACAAGCGTGTGAAGCAGTTGATAAATGCGTTGAAAGAGTAATCACGGCTGCTTTAGCAAATGATTACACTACAATTGTTATTGCGGATCATGGAAATTGTGAAACAATGATTAATCCTGACGGAAGTCCAAATACAGCACATACTACAAATCCAGTCCCAATTATTTTAGTAGACAAAGACTTGAGAATTATTCACGATGGGGTTCTTGGCGATATTGCTCCAACTATTTTGGAATTAATGGGAATAGAAAAGCCCGACGTAATGACCTGTCATTCTTTACTTTAAACAAAATCAACTGCCAATATTTGAATTAAAAGCTACTCCATACGAGTAGCTTTTTTTATAAATAAAAGTTAAAATCTCGTTATTGATAGTAATACTATTATATTTGCATAAATATTATCGATCATGAATACTATACTATCAAATTTAAAGATAAAAGTCAACGAAAAAATCTATGTCAAGGATCCAGAAACGTCCCCATTGGGTAAAAAAATTGTAGAAAAAAGTATCCTTTTGATAGACGAAATTGGATTTGATAATTTTACATTCAAAAAGTTGGGAGAAAAAATTGGTTCCAATGAAAGTTCCATTTATCGTTACTTTGAAAACAAACATAAATTATTGGTTTACTTATCCTCTTGGTACTGGAGCTGGATGGAATATAAACTGGTTTTTGCTACGACAAATATTGTGGATCCAAAGGAAAAACTCAACAAAGCAATAACTATCGTTACTGAAAAAATTACTGATAACGCTAACACAGAGCACATCAATGAATTTATTTTGAACAAAATTATTATTGCTGAATTCACAAAAACAGTACAAACGAAAGAAGTAGATCAAGAAAACAAGGAAGGTTTTTTTCTGATTTACAAAAGGGTAATTAATCGAATTGTAGGCATTGTAAAAGAGGTTAATCCAGAATATCCTTTTCCCAAATCACTAGTTTCTACTATTGTTGAGGGAAGTTTGCATCAGCATTTTCTAACGGAGCATTTAAAAACGATTACCGATTGTAATGAATCCGTGAGTACCACTGAATTTTATCTAAATCTAGCCAAAAATGTCCTCCGATAAACTAAAAAAACTGCTATGACTCCATTAAAACGTTTTTACAACTTACTCGAATTAGATAAAAAAGATGTTTATCAAATATTTTTTTATGCCATTTTTGCCGGATTAATAAGCTTGTCTTTACCGTTGGGAATTCAAGCAATCACAAACTTTATACAATCCGGAAGGGTCAGCGCTTCTTGGATAGTTTTAATTATTTTAGTAGTTTTTGGTGTCGCATTAGTTGGAGTTTTGTCTTTAATGCAACTCCGCATCACCGAAAATTTACAACAAAAAATATTTGTTCGTTCCTCTTTTGAATTTGCGGCTCGCTTGCCAAAAATAAAAACGGATCAACTATACAATTCTTATCCACCGGAATTAGCCAATCGTTTTTTTGACACGATGACCATCCAAAAAGGAACTTCGAAGCTTTTAATCGATTTTTCGGCAGCACTATTACAAATCGTTTTCGGAGTAATTTTACTGTCTTTGTACCATCCTTACTTTATTATATTTGGAGTTTTACTGTTTTTTCTTTTGTACTTTATCTTCCGATTTTCTTATAAATCAGGACTGGAAACCAGCTTAAAAGAATCCAAATTCAAATATAAAGTGGCCAGCTGGTTACAAGAAATGGCCCGAAATAATTTCAGTTTCAAAAATGACCTTAACTATAATTATGGCTTGCAAAAAAACAATAATCTGGTTGGTGATTATTTGAATTATCGGGAAAAACACTTTAAAGTAATCCAAAGACAATTCAGCCAATTAATTGTTTTTAAAATCATAATAACTGCGAGTTTATTATCGATAGGAGGATTTTTAGTATTATCACAGCAAATGAATATCGGGCAATTTGTGGCTGCAGAAATTATTATTTTATTGGTCATCAATTCGGTAGAAAAAATAATAATTGGACTGGAAACATTCTACGATGTATTGACTTCTATTGAAAAAATTGGACAAGTAACTGACTTACAATTAGAGGAAGATACCACTTTCAAAAGCGATACCTGTTATACTAATATTTCATTGGAAACAGAAAATCTTACTTTTAAATTCCCAGATTCAGATAAAGAAATACTGAGTACAATTTCACTAAAAATTGAACAAGGAGAAAAAATAGCAATTGAAGGTGAAAATGGTTCCGGAAAAACAACGCTGATCCGAATATTATCCGGTTTATTGCAACCTATATCTGGTTCTTTTTACATAAATGATGATACTTTTAGAAAAATCAACTTGAAACAATACCGCTCACAAATTGGTAGTATTATTCAAGGCGAAACGCCATTTGAAGGAACACTATCAGATAACATCACGTTCAATGACAAATCAGTAAGCACCGAAGATTTAAAATGGGCAATTGATGGCGTACAACTTTCGTCATTCGTAAAGTCTTTAACAAAAGGACTGGAGACACATATTTTTCCGGAAGGAAAACAATTATCCTCTTCCAATGCACAAAAAATGCTGTTGGCAAGGAGTATCATTCATAAGCCTAAAATACTTTTTTATGAGGACCCAACTGACATGATGGATGAGAAAGTGGCGAATGAAATTATTGATTTCATCACTTCAGAAAAAAATAAATGGACGATTATCGTTTCTTCGAAAAATCCGTATTGGAAAACTAAATGTAATAGAAGAATCACTATGCAAAATGGAGCGATTCAACTTGATTTAAAAAATAATTAGCCATGCTAAACATATCTAATAACACAACAAAACTGCAACCGTTAGATCGTTTCGAGACAGTTAGAAACTTGACCAATAGACCACATTATAAGATTTTAAATAAAATTATAGCAGGAGTTTCAATAGTGGGTATCGTTGCGCTCTTTCTGCCTTGGACACAAAACATTTCAGGAACTGGAAGTGTCACCACATTAAAACCAGACCAAAGACCACAATCTATTCAGAGTGTGATTTCTGGCAGACTTGAAAAATGGTACGTTCAAGAAGGTGATTTTGTCAATAAAGGCGATACAATCCTGTTTATCTCAGAAATAAAAGAGGATTACATGGACCCGAATTTAGTGGAAAATACTAAAAACCAAATGAATGCTAAGAAACAATCTTTACAATCCTATGGTTCAAAAGTAAGTTCGCTTTCCGGCCAGATTCAAGCCATTGAAAGGGAAAAAGTCTTAAAACTGGAACAAGCACAAAATAAAATCAAACAATCTCTTTTGAAAATAAAGAGCGACAGTATGGATCTCGTTGCCGTAAAAACCCAACTAAAAATAGCCGATACACAATACAATCGTTCCGTTCAGCTGAATAAAGAAGGGCTAAAACCACTTACTGATATTGAAGAAAAAAGACTAAAATTACAAGAAGTAGAAGCAAAAATTATCACGCAGGAAAACAAATATTTAACTAGCAAAAACGAGTTTATCAATGCCAAAGTTGAAATAAACAGAATAAGCGCGGAATATGCAGAGAAAGTTTCAAAAGCCAATAGTGATAAATTTACAGCGCTCAGCAGTCAATACGACACCGATGCTCAGGTTAACAAACTCGAAAACCAATATGCAAATTATAGCATTCGTAATGGCATGTATTACATTAAAGCATCGCAAAGTGGCTACATCAACAGGGCGCTACAATCCGGTATTGGGGAAACCATAAAAGAAGGAACACCAATTGCAACCATAATGCCCTCAGAATATGATATTGCGGTAGAAACTTTTGTAAACCCAATTGACCTGCCGTTGTTAACCAAAGGAGAAAAAGTTCGGGTTTGGTTTGATGGATGGCCTACGATTGTATTTTCAGGATGGCCTGATATGTCTTATGGAACTTTTGGGGGTGAAATTGTTGCAATTGAAAACTTCATCAGTGAAAACGGCAAATACCGAGTATTAATCGCACCCGATAAAAAAGAAGACAAATGGCCTAAACAATTAAGTATAGGAGCCGGAGCGCAAACTATTGCTTTGTTAGATAACGTCCCAGTTTGGTTTGAATTGTGGAGAACTTTAAACGGATTTCCTCCAAATTATTACAAACCAACGACCAAAACCACAAAAGAAAAGACATAATGAGACAACTATTTTTAGCACTTTTATTCTTTGGTTTTTCTGTAACTGCTCAAGAAATCACATCAAAAGAACTTACCTACATCGAGTTTCTGGGCTATGTAAAAAAATATCATCCACTGGTTAAGAATGCCAACTTGGAAATCAATAAAGCACAAGCTAATTTGATGATGGCCCGTGGTGGATTTGATCCAAAAATTGAGGTCGATTTCAGCAAAAAACAATTCAAAGACAAGGAATATTATTCCATTTTGAACAGCAGTTTTAAAATCCCCACTTGGTATGGAATCGAGATTAAAGCGGGCTTTGACAATAGTGAAGGTGTGTATTTGAATCCCCAAAATACACTTCCAAATCAAGGATTAACTTCATTAGGAGTAACCGTTCCGCTTGGACAAGGGTTGTTTATCAATCAAAGAATGGCTGATGTTCGAAAAGCAAAAATGCAAATACAATTAAGTCAATCCGAAAGAAAATTGCAGGCTATTGCAGTTTTATATGATGCTTCTCTTGCTTATTTTAGTTGGAAGAAAAACTTCAATGAAGTACAATTGTATGAAGAATACAATAGTAATGCACAAATTAGGTTCAAGGGAATTCAATCTTTAATCAAACAAGGAGACAAACCTGCAATTGATAGTGTTGAAGCGGGCATTATTGTAAAAAACCGCATTTTAAATTTAGAAGATTCTAAGCTTAAATTGGCTAAAGCCAAATTAGAACTCGCTAATTTTCTTTGGTTGGAAAACAATATTCCGCTGGAATTATCCGATGAATTGATTCCCGAAACGCAATTGGAATTCACGATTCAGGAAAGTTTAAAAACAAATGATTTGTTGAACACCAATTTCTCCATCACCAATCATCCAAAAATAAATGCCTTGCAAAGCAAAATTGATATGCTAAATGTGGAAAAGAAATTAAAAGCCAACATGCTTTTACCAAAAATTGATGTGGGTTATTCATATATATCAGAACCCAGTTATATTGATAATTATCAGTTTGAGGATTACAAAATTGGATTGGATTTTTATTTTCCTTTGTTTCTAAGAAAAGAACGCGGAAGTTTGAAATTAGCAAAATATAAAGTTCAGGAAACCGAATTTACTTTGGATTTAGAAAAAGTACAATTGACCAATAAAATCAATGCCCAAAGAATGGAAATTGAATCGTTGCTAAGACAAAAAGAGTTAATAAAAGGTTTAGTAGAAGACAATCTCACGATGTTAAATTCTGAGGAAAGATTATTTTCTTTTGGTGAAAGTTCCTTGTTTTTAATCAATACCCGAGAGAATAATTTAGTCAGTGCGCAGCTTTCAAAGATAGCTTTAGAGAATCGTTTTTACATTTCAAATTCAGAGCTTTTTAAAATAATGGCTAATCCAGATTAAATAATTTATAAAATTGTACTTTTGCAAACTGAAAATTCGAAATTATGATTATTGTAAAATCACTTGAAGAAATAGAATTGATGCGCGAAAGTGCGCTGATCGTATCAAAAACATTAGGAATGATTGCTTCTGAAATAAAAGAAGGAGTTACCACTTTATATTTGGACAAATTAGCCGAAACATTCATTCGTGATCATGGAGCTGAACCAAGTTTTCTTGGATTATACGGTTTTCCAAACTCACTTTGTATGAGTCCAAACGCACAAGTGGTTCATGGAATCCCAAACAATACACCTTTAAAAAGTGGTGATGTAATCTCTGTAGATTGTGGCGCTTATAAAAACGGATACCATGGTGATCATGCTTATTCTTTTGAAATTGGTGAAGTCGCCCCTGAAACTAAAAAATTATTGCAGGTAACCAAAGAATCCTTGTATGTCGGAATCCGCGAATTCAAATTAGGAAATCGCGTAGAAGACGTAGGAAATGCAATTCAAAGATATACTGAAGCGCATGGTTATGGTGTTGTTCGTGAATTAGTAGGACATGGCGTAGGACAAAAAATGCATGAAGACCCTGAAATGCCTAATTATGGTAAAAAAGGAAGAGGGAAACTTTTTGTAGAAGGAATGGTTGTAGCCATCGAACCTATGATTAATATGGGTACCCGAAACATAAAACAACTCAAAGACGGTTGGACAATCCTTACTGCCGATGGAAAACCAAGTGCCCATTTTGAGCATGATGTTGCTATTATCGATGGGAAACCAGAGATTTTATCGACTTTTGCCTATATATATAAAGCGTTGGGAATTGTGAGTAATGAAGAAGATGAGTTTAGACAAACACCTTTAGTGCTGTAATGAAAAAACTATTTAAACTTATACTCAATACTATTCCGCGCCCTATACTTATCCGTTTAAGTTATGTGGCACGACCAGTTCTTGCATTTGCATTAAAAGGAGCTACATTCACTGATCCTATTGACGGAAAAAGTTTCAAAATGTTTTTACCTTACGGATACGGAACACAACGAAATAATGTGCTTTCGCCAAGTACACTTTCTCTGGAAAGACACCGTTTATTATGGTTGTATTTAAATGAAGAAACTGATTTTTTTACTTCAGCAGCAAAAAAGAAAGTATTGCATTTTGCACCGGAACAAGCTTTTTATAAATTGTTTCGAAACCAGAAAAATCTGGAGTACACCACGACCGATTTGTTTTCACCTTTGGCGGATGTAAAAGCGGACATTTGTGATTTACCCTTCGAAGACAATCAATATGATATCATTCTTTGCAATCACGTATTGGAACATATCCCTGATGATACGAAAGCGATGCAGGAATTATTCAGAGTTTTGAAACCAGGTGGAATGGCTATTTTACAAATCCCACAGGATTTATCCAGAGCTACCACTTTTGCTGATGATACCATTACAGATCAAAAAGAACGCGCTAAAATCTTTGGTCAATACGATCATGTTCGTATTTATGGTCGCGATTATTTTGACAAATTACGAAGTATCGGTTTTAAAGTAATTGAAGAAGATTACACTAATAAAATTGCACCCGAATTAGTAGAAAAATATTGTTTGGCCAAAGGGGAAATTATCCCTGTTTGTTTTAAATAATTAACACCATAAAAAAACCTGCTAACGTTAATTTTAGCAGGTTTTTAGTTTATAAATGAGTTGGTTTATTTTTTTTCCGGCATCAACATTCCAATTACTTTATCTTTTGTGAGATATTTTTTTGCAATGTCTTGAATATCCTTAGCAGTTACTGCATTTACAGTTTCTTCAAATTTCAAGACTTCTTCAGCGCTGCTTCCATTGGTGTAAGATCTAGTGAAATTAGACAACCAATATCTGTTTTCCTTGCTGTCTTTTCTGAAATCAGCTAATTCTCCTTCTTTAAATTTAGCTATATCTTTTTCATCTGGTCCTTTATCGATAATGTTTTGAAGTTCTTTTAAAGCAGAAGCTGTCAATTTTTCGGCATTATCAGGTCCGCATGGGAAACCTATTGTAAAGCTGTACGATCCATTTGGAACTTTATTCATGCTTCCTCTTGCAGAAACACCGTAAACTCCACTTTCGTTTTCACGTAATTGTTCGATTAGTTTTATAGTCAAAACTTCCCCTAATGCTTGCATACTCATCGCATCTTTAGCAGAATATTTTGCATCTCCATAATACATAATGGTTACATTACTTTTAGGATCTGTTCCTTTATTAACCACTTTTTTCAAATCCCCTTTTAGCAATCTATATCCTAAATCTACTGTTTTCTCTTTTTTATCAGTAGAAGGTAAAGACGCTAAATATTTAATGGCATACGCTTCCATAATTTTATCATCAATGTTTCCAACGAAATAAAACTCAAAATCAGCCGCATTAGCAAAACGCTCTTTGTACTTATTGTACGCTAACTTGTAATCTGTTTCAGCCCAAGATTTATCCGATGGCATAATTCCGTTGAATCTTGGATTTTCTTTGTTCAAATAAGTATAAAACTCTTGTTGAAAATAATTTTGTGGTTGCGAAGCCATATTCTTAAAGAAACTGGACTGCTTTTGTTTAAAGCCTTCAAAAGCTTCAGGATCATAGTTCAAATCAGTGAAATAAGCATACGTCATTTGGAAAAGATATTCTAAATCCTTAGGAGTAGCACTTCCTCTTAAACCTTCAGTAGTACCACCTATATATGGATTTACTCTAGCTATTTTACCCGTCATGAATTTATTGATATCATTCAATTTTAGTCCTGAGAAACCCGCTTCCGCCAAAGCTCCGTTTGCAAATTGAACTTTTTTCATATCCTCATTAGAATATAAATTAGATCCTCCAAAACTGACTGCCTCAAAAAGAACCTCATCGTTTTTGAAATCAGTATTCTTATAGGTCACTTTCACACCATTTGATAACACTAAAGTTTTTGTTCCAATTTTAGCATTGCTTTCACGTTTAACAATAGTACCAGGCTTAACTTCGTTTCTTATTAAACTTGTAGCAACAGCAGCATCTTCATAAGGCTTAATATCATCCGTATTAATTTTCAAAGCATCCAGAACTTCTTGTTCTGTAACTTTTTTCAAACCTTCTTTTTCAGGGCCCGTAAAAATAATGACACGGTTGTCTTCTTTTACATAATCTTTAATTAAACCGTTAACATCTTTCAAATCAATCAAAGGCATCAATTGTTTCATCGTTTGATACGTCCATTCGATTCCGGGAACTGGCTCTTTTTCCAAAAAATTAGCTTGGTATTCTCCAACAAAGTTCACTGAATTCGTTTTATCTCTGTCGTTGTATGCCTTTTCGATAGAAGCCAGAAATTCTGATTTTGAACGATCTAACTCACCTTGAGTAAATCCAAATTTCTTAGCTCTTTCATTTTCAGTCACCAATACTTTTAAGGCACCTAATTGTTTGTCTTCCTGTGACATAGCCACAGACTGATATGCTTTTTTATTTCTGGCCCAAGTTCCGCCATAATACGAATATCCATAGGTAAATGGAGGTGTGGCTGAATTGGTCAGTTCATCCAATCGCGCATTTAAAAGCGTAGAGAATAATCCCTCAACGATGTAATTTTTAAAATCTCCAACATTCACTATTGGTTTTGGAGCTCCATAATCTTTATAAACCAATTGAACTTGAGCACTTGGAGCTTCTTTATCACTTTCAACAGCTACGAAAGTTTCGTTGTGATTGGGAACATCGTAAAATTTTCTAGGTTTTTCTTTGGCAGGATTTTTATAACTTGAAAAATGAGAAATGATTTTCTTCTCCATTTCTGCTACGTCAATATCACCAACAACAATTACGCTCATCAAATTTGGACGATACCAATCCTTGTAGAAATTAATTAACGATTGGTGTTTGAATTTTTCTAAAATTTCTTTTTGACCAATTGGCAAACGCTTCGCATAATGGGAATCATGCATCATTTTAGATATGTAGCGCCCCAACATTCTTTTTTGAGCACCCAAACCCAATCTGTATTCTTCTAAAACTACACCTCTTTCTTTATCAATTTCTTCCGGTGTCAAAACCGTATTAAAAGCCCAATCCTCTATAATTTGAAATCCTTTTTCTAATTTTTCAGGACTGTCAGATGGAATTGGCAAAAAGTAAACCGTTTCATCAAAACTGGTATACGCATTCAAATGTTGCCCAAACTTTACACCAATACTCTGCAAATAATCGACTAATTGATTTTTAGGAAAACGCTTGGTACCATTAAAACACATGTGCTCCATAAAGTGAGCCAATCCTTGTTGATCATCCTCCTCAAGGATGGAACCTGCATTTACCACCAGCCTAAGATCTACTTTTTTTTCTGGTTTGGCATTTTTCTTGATGTAATAGGTTAAGCCATTTTCAAGCTTCCCGGTTTTTACACTTGGATCGAATGGAATTGCTTTTGAATAATCCATTTGCTGCGCAAAAGCAGCTAATGGAAACAGCATGATTCCGAATACTAAATTGTTGATTTTTTTCATATGGTTAGATATATTTGAAGTAAAAATAATAAGATAACTCTTAATATTTAAAAAAATTGTATTTTAATTAACAGAAATTACATACAAAATATATTTGCTGTCTGAAATTACATTTTCGGATAAAAACGAGGAGTATTCCTTATATTTACAAAATCTTAAGCACTACAAAATGACAAAGTCTTTTTTCAAAATAGTCACCTTTTTTCTTTTTGTATTCACAGTCAATTCTTCCTCTGCACAAGTAGAAAAAGAAATAGCTGCGCCCTACAACATCAAAACGATTTCTTTTTTACAAAGTGATCGAAATGTGATTCCAATTTTTAAATTAGGAGAAGGGTTCCAATTGCAGTTTGATGATCTTTTTGGCAATGAAGCCAATTATTATTACGAAATAATCCATTGCGATTACAACTGGGTTCCTACTGGAATTCCAAAAAATGAATATTTACAAGGTTTTGACAATCAAAGAATTCAAGATTACACGAATTCATTCAATACATTACAAATCTATTCGCATTACAAATTATCCATTCCCAATCAGTTTACACAGCAGCTGCGAATCAGCGGAAATTATATCATTAAAGTTTTAGACGAAAATAAAGAAGTGTTGTTTTCCAGAAAATTCATTTTATGCGAAGATCTTGTTACGGTTCCAACGCAGATGAAAAGAGCACGAACAGTAAGTAACATAGAACTGAAACACAATTTAGAATTCTCTATAAAATCAAGCGTAATTACATTTCAAAATCCCATGAAAAACGTTAAAGTCGTTCTGCTTCAAAACGGACAATTTAACACTGCCATAAAAAATGTGGTTCCACAATACACCATTGGGAATGACCTGATTTACAAATACGACCCAGAAACACAGTTTTGGGCAGGAAATGAGTTTTTGTTTTTTGAAAACAAAGACATACGATCCGCAAGTAATAATGTATCTCGTATAGATTCCAATACTGATATTTACGGTTCTTACTTGTACACTAACGCCGCAAGAACAAATTTCCCTTATTCGTTTACCCAAGATGTTAATGGTGATTTTGTTGTCAATAACATAAACGCCACTAATCCTGAAATCGAAGCGGATTATGCTTGGGTTTATTTCAGCCTTTCTGCTCCCACTTTTAGACTGAAAAAGAATATTTATGTTGGCGGAATGTTCAATAATTACAATCTGACTCCAGAATACAAAATGGATTATAATTCTGTAAAAGGAGTTTATGAGAAAGCTATTTTAGTCAAACAGGGATTTACAAACTATCAATACATTGTTGCTGATGACAAAGGAGTTATTGACTATGAAAATGCAATTGACGGGAATTTTTATCAAACGGAAAATGATTACACAGTACTGGTTTATTACAGGGAGAATACGGATAGATACGATAGAGTTGTTGGGAAAGGAATAGCAAATTCACTAAATATCACCAACTAAAAAAACTTTTCAAAATTTGGCAAAACGAATTCAATTTTTTGTAAATTTGTCAATAATAAACACGTATTCAATCCATTTAATCATGGTTTCTCAAATAACAAGAGGTATAAAAATTTCAGTTTTGACTAGTTTTGAAGGAACTTACTTCAAAAACTACAAGATTCACTTTGCTTTTAGTTATGTGATCACAATTGAAAATCACAGTAAAGATTCTGTTCAGTTGATTTCTCGCCATTGGGAGATTTTTGACTCTTTAAATGCGATCGAAATAGTTGATGGAGAAGGTGTTATTGGAAAAAAACCAGTTTTAAAACCTGGAGAATTTCATACGTACAGTTCTGGCTGTTTGCTTTCTTCGCCTTATGGTGCCATGAAAGGATATTTCAACATGATTAACTTTACCTCTACAAAAAACTTCAAAGTCATTGTACCTACTTTTAGGTTATGTGCCCCGTTTGCTTTGAATTAAATCTCAACTCTTTTATTAGAATTTTAACTTCCAATCAGATTCTCTGATTGATGAATTATTATTACCTTTACAGCTCAATTTTTGATTATAATTAAAATCTATTTAATATGCCAAAAGGAATTTACAACGTCCCAAAAGCGTTTAACGAAACCGTTAAGTCATACGCTCCAGGAAGTCCGGAAAGAGAAGAAGTTCTAACCACTTTCAAGAAAATGTATAGTGAAACAGTAGATGTTCCTTTGTACATTGGAGGAGAAGAAATCCGTACAGGAAACACGAAATCAATAAATCCTCCTTTCGACCACAAACATACTGTGGGACAGTATCACGAAGCAAATAAAGAACATATAGAAAAAGCCATTTCAACAGCTCTAGAAGCTAAAAAGAAATGGGCTAATTTAGCTTGGGAACACAGAGCATCAATATTTTTAAAAGCTGCTGAATTGCTTGCCGGACCTTACCGTGCTAAAATAAATGCTGCTACTATGATTGCTCAGGCAAAAACAGTACATCAAGCTGAAATTGATGCCGCCTGTGAATTTATAGACTTTTTGCGTTTCAACGTGCAATTTATGTCTCAAATTTATGCAGAACAACCAGCTTCATCAGAAGGTGTTTGGAACAGACTAGAACACAGACCTCTTGAAGGATTTGTTTATGCAATCACTCCGTTTAACTTTACAGCCATTGCCGGTAATTTACCAGCTGCTCCAGCATTAATGGGGAATGTTGTTGTTTGGAAACCAAGTGCTACACAAATTTATTCTGCAAATGTAATCGTAGAAGTATTCAAACTAGCAGGCTTACCGGATGGTGTAATCAATGTGGTATACGGAGACTCTGCCATGATTTCTGAAACGTTATTAGGAAGTCGTGATTTCGCAGGAATTCACTTTACAGGTTCAACTCGTGTTTTCAATGACATTTGGGGAAAAATTGGACAAAACATCAGCAACTATAAAACATATCCAAGAATCGTAGGGGAAACTGGAGGTAAAGATTTTGTTGTGGCGCATTCATCTGCTATTCCGGCTCAAGTTGCTACGGCACTTTCCAGAGGAGCTTTCGAATACCAAGGACAAAAATGTTCTGCTGCTTCAAGAGCTTACGTACCAAAATCAATATGGCCCGAAGTAAAAAAATTATTAGTAGCTGACTTAGCTTCTATGAAAATGGGATCGCCAGGAGATACAAATAATTTCGTTTCTTCAGTAATTTCAGAAGGTTCATTTGACAAATTAGCAAGTTTTATTGATCAAGCGAAAAAAGACGCTGATGCCGAAATTATTGCAGGAGGAAATTACGACAAGTCTGTTGGTTATTTTATAGAGCCTACCGTTATTGTAACAACAAATCCAAAATACAGTACAATGGAAACCGAATTATTCGGACCAGTATTGACTATTTACGTTTACGAAGATGCTAAATGGGAAGAAACACTTGTATTAGTTGATTCTACTTCTGAATATGCATTGACAGGAGCTGTCTTGAGCCAAGACCGTTATGCAATTGAATACGCCATGAAAGTTTTAGAAAATGCCGCAGGTAATTTCTACATCAACGATAAACCAACAGGAGCAGTTGTAGGACAACAACCATTTGGTGGCGCAAGAGGTTCAGGAACTAATGACAAAGCAGGTTCAGTATTGAACTTATTGCGTTGGGTTTCTCCAAGAACGATCAAAGAAACATTTGTTACTCCAGAGAATTACAGATATCCATTTTTAGGATAAAAGTTGTTCGAGGAACGAAGCAATCTCTTTTTAGATATTTAAAAACCCACAAGATTCAAAATAATTGAATCTTGTGGGTTTTGTTCTTTTATAAAACACTATAAATTAAAAATAGAATTAGATTTTAATTTGCCATTCAAAAATCCCATTTCCGTTTATTATTTAAAAAATCAAAAAGGCTAATTATTAAAAACCATAATTTGAAATTGTGTTCTATTATTAGTCGGCAAAAGCTGTGACATGACACCAGCCTCAACTCTGATATATTTATTTACACAATAACCAACTCCACCATAAATACGATCACGATCGTAATGATTTGGCTCGGTATTGACAAATATTTCATTGTACATGGAAGCATAAACCGTGTTTTGCTCCATTACTTTTTTATTGATTGGAATATTTAAGGACAGTGAATAACGCAAACGCATTTTAAAATCATCTGGAACAAATCGTTGCTCAAAACGATACCGGTGTTGAATATTAATTCGTCCAAATTGTTGCTTAGTGACAAACTGCTGAAAGATTCTATGTTCATCTGTTTCCACTTTATCGTCCGTTCCTACCACGTAAGGTTCTGAGTGAATGTAGGCATATCCCAGCAATATATTATTATTGTTTTCGGATAAATTGTATCCTAAACCAGTTCTCAACAGCAATTGTTCCAGATCTCCAGCAAAATTAAAGTTCCGATATTGCACTTCATTATGCCAATTCCATCTAGTATTTATTTTTTGATTACCAAAATAATTAAACCAATTCCCTAAATCCGATTTTTGTGCGTGTCCGTTTGCTGCAACAAATAGTAATAGTAACCAGCAAAACAGTGTTATTTTTTTTTTCATTAAAGCTTTATTATTTAAAAGTAACTATTTTCCAGATTATCCATTAAACCGTAAACTTCAATGGCAAATGCACCACTTTCTTAGTTTCAAAGAATTCATCTTCAAAGAAATCAGCAAGATTGTATTCCGTGGCTTTTGGAAAATCCTTTAATTCTTCGGTTAAATCGCCTCCTTTTAGATACAGAATTCCGTTTTTCAATTCGTGTTTGTTGTTCTTTTTGATTTTGGTTTTCACCCAAGAAACAAAATCCGGCATATTAGTAACGGCACGACTCACGATAAAATCGAAATCTCCTTTTACATTTTCAGCACGCATTTGCTCAGCTTTTACATTTTTCAATTCCAATCCTTCGGCAACAGCCTGAACCACTTTTATTTTCTTGGCAATAACATCAATCAAATAAAAACGGGTTTCCGGAAAAAGAATCGCCAATGGAATTCCAGGAAATCCTCCGCCAGTTCCAACATCAAGAACATAAGTTCCCGGTTCAAATTTTATAATTTTGGCTATTCCCAACGAATGCAAAATATGTTTGGTATACAAAGCATCAATATCTTTTCTCGAAATAACATTGATTTTTTCATTCCAATCATGGTATAAAAAATCCAATTTTTCGAACTGTTCTTTCTGAATATCAGTTAAATTAGGAAAATACTTAAGAATCTCATCCATCTATTAATTTTTTAACAAAAGTAATACTTTAGAGTTAAAATATTTATCACAATTTTGTATATCCAAAAATTTATAATAATTACCTTTGAACTTTATTAAAAATATATGAATAATAATGCTCCGACATTTGCTAAGCAAGATAGCCTAAAGTTTTTTAGAACACTTAACTCACGAGTTAACAGTTACTTCAAAGAAAACAACATCCAAAAAACAGGCAATTGGAAACTATATTTGAAAACCATAATTCTGTTTTCTGTTTTCCTTGCGCCTTATTTTTTAATCCTAACACTTGGCATGCCATTTTGGGCACATCTTCTTTTAACAATTGTTATGGGAATTGGGATGGCTGGAGTAGGAATGAATGTGATGCACGATGGAAATCATGGTTCTTATTCCAATAAAAATTGGGTTAACAAATTCATGGGGGGAACTATTTATGTTTTGGCAGGAAATGTATTCAACTGGCAAGTACAACATAATGTTCTACACCACACCTATACAAACATTCCAGGTCATGATGAAGATCTAGATGCCGGACGTGTAATTCGTTTTACAAAAGAAGCAAAATGGTATAATTTTCACCGTTTTCAACAATATTATTCCGTATTCTTATATGGATTATTAACGTTCAACTGGGCTATAACGACTGATTTCAAACAGATGAGAAGCTACTTGAAAAGAAAATTATCTTACGGAGAAGCAAAAAGTCCAAAAACACTTTGGACCACTTTAATTATTACGAAAATAATTTACGTTTCTATCTGGATTGTTTTACCAATCGTTATTGGAATCACGTGGTGGAAAGTATTAATTGGTTTCTTCATTATGCATTACACTGCTGGTTTAATTCTAAGTGTTGTGTTCCAATTGGCACATGTTGTGGAAGAAACAACTAATCCATCTCCAAATGAATTAGGGGAAATGGACAATACTTGGGCTATTCACCAATTGTTTACCACAACAAATTTTGCTCCAAAAAACAAAATAGTTAACTGGTACACAGGCGGACTGAATCACCAAATTGAGCACCATATTTTCCCAAATATCAGTCACGTACATTATGGCAAAATTGCGAAAATTGTGAAAGAAACTGCACAAGAATGCAACTTGCCGTATTATGAATATAAAACAATGCGAAGTGCCGTTATTGCTCATTTCAAGCATTTGAAAGATTTGGGTCAAAACCCGGCTCTTACAGTATAATAATCAAAAATGCACTACAGTGCATTTCTATATAATAGAATTACTTCAATAAAAAACTAACTACAACCTATTAAAAAATGAATCCATTATCAGATAGAATAAACAATTTATCTTCGTCTCAAACATTAGCAATGGCAGCTTTGGCCAGAGAATTAAAATCACAAGGAAAAGACATCATCAGTTTAAGCTTAGGTGAACCTGACTTTAATACGCCAGACTTCATCAAAGAAGCGGCTAAAAAAGCGATTGATGAAAATTACAGCACTTACTCTCCAGTAGAAGGATATTTAGAATTAAAAGAAGCCATCTGTAGAAAATTCAAAAGAGATAATAATTTAGAGTACAAACCGTCTCAAATTGTAGTTTCAACTGGAGCAAAACAATCGTTATACAACATTGCACAAGTAATGTTAAACGACGGTGACGAAGTAATTTTACCCGCTCCTTACTGGGTTTCTTATTTCGAAATCGTAAAATTATCCGGTGGAGTTCCTGTAGAAGTTCCAACTTCTGTAGATACTGATTTTAAAATCACGCCAGAACAATTAGAAGCTGCTATCACTCCAAAAACAAAAATGATGTGGTTCAGTTCTCCTTGTAACCCAAGTGGATCTGTGTACAACAGAGAAGAATTAACGGCTTTAGCAAAAGTATTGGAGAAATATCCAAACATTTATGTTGTTGCTGACGAAATCTACGAGCACATCAATTTCTCAGGAACTTTTTGCAGCATCGCTTCAATCCCGGGAATGCTAGAAAGAACAATTACCGTAAATGGAGTAGCAAAAGCTTTCGCCATGACAGGATGGAGAATTGGATATATTGGAGCTCCAGAATTCATTGCAAAAGCGTGTACAAAAATACAAGGTCAAGTAACAAGTGGTGCTAACAGTATTGCACAACGCGCTACCATCACCGCTGTTGATTCTGATCCAAGCGTTTTAAAACACATGGTTGACGCTTTCCATAGCCGCAGAGATTTAGTGGTTGGATTATTGAAAGACATTCCAGGAGTAAAAATTAACGTTCCAGAAGGCGCATTTTACGTATTCCCAGACGTCTCTTCTTTCTTCGGAAAAACATTAAAAGGAACGTTCATCAAAGATGCCAATGATTTCTCTATGTATCTTTTGGGCGAAGCGAATGTAGCAACCGTAACTGGTGACGCCTTTGGAAACCCGGATTGTATCCGTTTTTCTTACGCCACAAGCGAAGAATTATTGAGAGAAGCATTACGCAGAATAAAAGAAGCGGTAACATTAACCGAGGTTCCTGCATAATATAAAATTTATTTCAACTTCAAAATAGTTTAAGATTTAAAGTTTTACCGCTTTAAATTTTAAACTATTTTTTTTTATGGGCGTGTCCCTACGTAAAAACTCCGGGTTGTGCTATTCGCTGCAAGTCCTCGCAAAACTCCATTTCATTACGTCTTGCTGTGGGCTTTCCACTACTATCACTCACGCAAAACCCGTTTTTTTTATTTACTCTAATGCTTTAATGAATTGTTGCATTTCTTTCATAGTTCCAATTGTAATTCTTGACCATTTTCCATTTTCTTCGTAGATTTTTGTACCTATTATATTGTTCTTTTCTAATCGCTCAAAAAAATCTTTATTATAATTAGCCAATGAAAAATAGACGAAATTTGAATGAGAAGGAATGCATCGTATTTTTAACCGTTCAAGTTGTTCGATTGTATATTTTCTTGTGTTATCGTTTAGTAAATAGGTTTCCGACACGAATTTCTCGTCTTTAATTGATGCTAATGCACCCGAAACTGATGCTACACTTACACTTCCGTTACTCCAGGATTGTAGCTGACTAATTTTTTCAATAGTCCCTGAATTTGCAATTCCATATCCAATTCTTGCTCCTGCCAATCCATACATTTTTGAAAAAGTTTTAGCAATAATTAAGTTTTTATTTTCTTTTACTAAATTTACAAGTGATTTTTGGTTGGTAAAATCAATATACGCTTCATCAACTAAAACGATTACTTTTCTAGTTGCTTCATTTATAAAATTCACAAGTGCTTCTCTTTCACAAATTGTCCCTGTTGGATTGTTTGGATTACAAATATAAATCATTCTTGTGTCGGGTTCAATTGCTTTCAACATTGCTGATAAATCATGATGTTTATCCTCTGTTAATGGAACTGTGATTTTTTTAAGCCCTAATTTTTCTACTGTTTCTGTCCAATAATTAAAAGTTGGGTCAGCTAAAATAAAACTTCCTTTATTTATGGCACAATATCGGACAACTAAATCTAAAATTTCTGTTGAGCCAGCACCCAATACTATATTTTCGGCAACGAGATTATTCTTTTCAGCAATTTTTGAAATTAATTCCGATGTTAAATCCCAATTATAACGATTGCTGCTAATTATGTTTTTCGTCATTGCATCCCTTGCCAATGCCGAAGGACCATATGGATTTTCATTTGACCGTAAATAAATTGGGTTTAAATTAGTTTCTTCGTTAATAGAATTTTCTGTTTTTGGAATAGCAAATCTTTCCAATGGAACAATTCCTAAACTTACAAATGCTAAACTTGTTTGTTTTAACCAACTTCTTCGACTATTCATAATATTCTATTTAAAATGTTAAAATATAGCACTTTATTTTCTCTCAATATGTCGAAGAATTTCAAATATGTTACAGTGTTTTCTTTTTCAGTTTCCGTTGCTCAAAAACAGCATACAACATATAAATCTGCGATTACATTCTAATGAGATTAGAGTATTCCGTTAATCTAAATCTAGATCGGTTACATTTTTAAACAAGCGATAAAACCACACTGTAGTTCCATCCACAACAAATCCCTTTAGAGTTTAAAACTCTAAAGGGGTTACTTCAAAAAAAATACTATTTTTGTTTTTGGTTTTAACCTTGTCCACAAAAGTGAGCAACTTTAAACCTTAAACTTTAAATCCTTCAACTTAAAAAAAATGAAAATACTACTTCTTGGCTCAGGCGAATTAGGAAAAGAATTTACAATCGCTGCCCAACGCATCGGACAAATCGTAATTGCCGTTGACAGTTACGAAAATGCACCAGCCATGCAAGTGGCCCATGGTTTTGAAGTCATTAATATGTTGGACGGCGAAGCCTTGGATCGAATTGTTGCCAAACACAAACCTGATTTCATCGTTCCAGAAATAGAAGCCATTCGCACCGAACGATTTTACGATTACGAAAAGCAAGGTATTACCGTAGTTCCTTCGGCGAAAGCGGCAAACTTCACCATGAACCGAAAAGCAATCCGTGATTTGGCTTCCAAAGAATTAGGTTTAAAAACAGCAAAGTATCGCTACGCAACAACTGCTGAGGAATTGCAAAAAGGCGTTGAAGCCGTTGGAATGCCCTGCGTAGTAAAACCATTAATGTCATCCTCCGGAAAAGGGCAATCAACCATAAAAACAGCAGCTGATATCGAGAAAGCATGGAATTATGCTGTGGAAGGTTCCCGTGGTGATGTAGTGGAAGTAATTGTAGAGGCTTTTGTAAAATTCAATTCGGAGATTACTTTATTGACAGTAGTTCAAAATAACAATCCCACACTATTTTGTGCCCCAATTGGTCATAGACAAGAACGTGGCGATTATCAGGAAAGCTGGCAACCCGCCAGAATTTCCGACAAGGATTTATACGAGGCACAAGACATGGCCGAAAAAGTAACCGAAGCCTTGGGTGGCGCAGGACTTTTTGGAGTAGAATTTTTCTTGGCTGATGATGGTGTTTATTTCTCGGAATTATCGCCTCGTCCGCATGATACCGGAATGGTAACATTAGCCGGAACACAAAACTTCAACGAATTCGAATTGCATTTAAGAGCGATTTTGAGTTTACCTATTTTCGAAATCACATTAGAAAAAGTGGGAGCGAGTGCCGTAATTCTAGCTTCGGAAAACTCAACAAATCCAACCTATTCTGGCATCGAAAAAATTGCCTCCTTACCTAAAACTGATTTCAGAATCTTTGGCAAACCAACCTCAAGACCCTATAGAAGAATGGCAGTGGCTTTAGTCAATGATACTTTAGAAACTCCAATTGAAGAAGTGGTAGAAAAAGCTAAAAAAGCGGCTAATTTAGTTACCGTAAATTTTTAATTAATTTTTAAAAATACGAAAAGCAGATGGAGTCATTCCTGTATTTTTTTTAAATAATCGTGTGAAATAAGAATAATCATCATAGCCTAATTCCGTTGCAATTTCATTGACAGTAAACTTTTTATCCATCAACATTCGTTTGGCCTCGAGAATAATTCTATCTGTAATCACTTCGGTTGTAGTTTTTTGCAAAATTTCATTGCATATCCTGTTCAAATGCTTTAGCGTAATATTAAGTTGCGAGGCATAGAAAGAAGGTGCTTTTTCTGTTTTAAATTTTTGCTCTAAAACCACTTCTAAATTTTTAATCTTCACATTATACGAATGTGTTTCATGGAAATGTGTTACACTATATTTTCTGGTAATTTCAATGTGTATAATGTCTAACAGATTCATGATTTTATCCTGCTTCAACAGCTGATTTGCCTGAGTTTCTAAAATTAGACTCTCAAAATAAGGGAGAATCGCTTTCGATTCGGCTACATTGAAAACCATTTCTGGCTTATTGTCCACCGAAGAATAAAATGGATAGCCGCCTATGGTTTTTTGTCCAAAATAAAGATTATACATTTCCTGCGAATAAAAAATCACAAAACCTTCTACATCATCAGATAAGTCCCAATGATGCATTTGTCCGGGTTGCAGGAAAAACATACTTCCCGGCTGAATCGCAAACACATCAAAATCGATTTCATGCGTTCCCGAACCTTTGGTAAAAAAGACCAAAACATACGAACTGTGTCGATGAGGTTCCTCAACAAAACTATGGTCTATTAAGTGATTTTTAAAGGTATTAATATACAAATCACTATTCACTGAATTACAGTTAAAACGCTGAATATTATAAATAGGATATTTTTTCATGGCTTACATAATGTCCTTATTGTGCTATAATTAGCGAATATAGAAAACATCCATGACATGAATAAGAAATACCTTTGATAAAAATAATAACGATGTCAAATTCTATTGTACACATCCTGAATAATGATTGTCCTCATTGCCTTAAAGGCAAAGTTTTTAAAGAAAAAAATATTTTCTTAAATATTGGTTTCCCTAAAATGAACGAGTATTGCTCGCACTGCCAATTTAAATTCGAAAAAGAACCAGGCTATTTCTTTGGTGCTATGTATGTAAATTATGGTTTAACAGTAGCCCAAGGAATTGCTACCTATGTTATTGCACAATTCTTCTTTAAAGAAAATTTTGATTTAAGAATCATTCCAATTATTGCTGTTGTGATTATCGCCATGGCTTCTCTTAATATTCGCCTTTCCAGATTATTGTGGATTTACATGTTTAAAAATTATTCGATATAAAAAACCAGTATCTTAGCTGAAGTAAAAATTTAATCATTTATGAAAAAGATACTATACTTAGCTATTTTGTTCTCTGCAACACTTGCAAGTGCTCAGGATAAAAAAGAAGAACCAAAACCTCAAATTGTTGAAGCTTCATGCGGACAATGTCAGTTTGGGATGGAAGGACACGGTTGTGAATTAGCTGTTCGCATTGACGGAAAATCCTATTTTGTTGACGGCAGTTCTATTGACTCACATGGAGATGCGCATGCCAGTGATGGTTTTTGTGCTGCTATAAGAAAAGCGGAAGTGGTTGGTAAAGTGGTTGACAATAAATTCAAAGTCACCTCATTTAAATTACTACCAAAAAAATAAAAAAAAGGCCTAAAGAATTTTCTTTAGGCCTTTTTTAATTACTTCGATTTCATGCTCGCTTTAAGATTGCTATTCTCAAAACTCGAAATATCAATTACTTCTTCCAAGTCTACATCAAAAGAAATTTTTACACTATCTCCTACAATCGTCACCGGCAATTGATTGGATATTTGAGAGGAACCCACAAAAATATTAGGATAATCTTTCACCTTAAAATAATAAAAGCTATTCCCGTTTTTCACATCATTCTGGATTCGGGTTACAATTGATTTCAGCGATTTTTTATTGGAAACACTATTCGAATTTATTTTATTATCCGCCATATTATAGACGTTTTTAAACGAGGTTAAGGTTTCTCGCATCGTATTGCCCACGCCAACAATCGTATAATCCGCAATGGCAACCATCGCAAACATTTTAACCAATCCGCCATCATCTTTAAGCGTCATCACATACGTGGGAATGTTATTAATATTATACGGAATAGGTAAAGACGCCTTATATCCTTTTTCCTGAACTTTTCCTTGCGCAGAACTTTGAGCAGCAAATTCTGTCGCTCCACCTTGTTTATAAAAGGTAGTTTCCTTGGTTCTTGTATCCACCAATACAAAACCTACAGCAGATTCTTCTTTTCCAACCGAAGTCAATCCGGTATACCAATAGGATTTACTGTCTTTTCCGTAAACCAATGTTAATCCTTCCGTAATTTGGAGTTTATCCGCATTAGAAAAATTCCAATACCCGTGAACATATTCACCCCAATCGTTCAATTGATCTTCTATAAAATCCAAAGGCTGAATTCGATCTACCCATTTTGGTGTTTTAGCAATTGAATATTCTTTTATAGCACCAGATTGTGCATCAACCACAATAACGCCCGTTGCTTCTTTTCCTGAGAAACCAATTTTTTTCACATATTTAGTTACTATCCAAAACGGATGTCCAGCATCATCAATCTCAAAACTAAAATCAGCCAGACCAACAGCAGCGTTTCCATTAAAATAAACGTGTCTGTGAACGTCACTTTGAAAATAAGCACCTTGTTGGTACTTAATCTTAATGTCCTTCCCTCCCACATTCTGAACTAATTTCACATCACGTTCATTGGTTGCAGAAACCATAACATATCCCGCAGCTCCCTCTTGGTTGTTAAACCATTTTAAAAAACCCGAATGTAATAATGGTGCAACCCAGTACAAGTTGTTACTCACTTTTTGGATACAAAAATCACCTAATTCTACTTGACTTCCCAAAGCTGGTTGCGAACCTAAAATTTTCTCACCTAGAAGATGCGCTAACTCCTCATCGACCACACGGATTTTATCAATAGATATTGGAGCAATATGATTTGTTATTTTTTGGCCGTTTTTAACCTCTCCTATTAGTTTTTGGTACGAATCACTTCTAAACATTTTTAGGCTGGTCACAAAAGGAAGCGCAATACAATACACTAAAAGTACTCCTGCCAAAATATACAAAACCTTGTTGGGTCTGGAAACAATCTTGACCTGCTTAGTTTGCTGCGAAACTGTCAGCCCAAGAGAAAATAAAATCCCAAAAATCACTAATAACAACAAAATAATAGCAAAACCCGTAAATCCATAATCAATTACCGGCAGGTTGATGTAAAAAAGTAAAAAACCAAAAAGGAGTAAGAAAACAATGAAGAAGATCTTTTTCATATAATTGCTATTTTTCATACTTTATTAGTAATCCAAAAACAAAAAATGTTACAAAATAAAATAGTAATAATTTAATAATGAATCTAAAAGCAGTCCCCTGATTTGGATATAAAAACACAAAACAAAACTTTCAACTAGTTATAAGGTTTTGTTAATATTAGTTTAGCAAAGGTATTTTGGGAAAAAACAAAAGTTTAATCATTAAATTTGTAGAAATAGTAATGTTAATGAAGTTATTAATAGTTGAAGATGAACCTAATCTTTCGTCAATTATCCGGAAAGGCTTTTCAGAAAAAAATCACGAAGTAAGTGTTGCCCTTGATGGCACAACAGCATTAGATTTACTCTCTAATCATAATTTTGATGTGGTAATATTGGATGTGATGTTACCTGACATTAATGGCATTGAAATTTGCAGACGTTTGAGAGCCGCAAAAAACTTTGTTCCCATTTTGTTATTAACCGCTTTAGGAAGTACTGAAAATGTAATAAACGGATTGAATTCCGGAGCCGATGATTATTTATTAAAACCGTTCAAATTCCTAGAACTCGACGCAAGAGTCAATGCACTTTCCAGAAGAGCCGGTCAAATACAAAAACCGAATGAAATCATCACTATTGCTGACCTTCAAATTAATTCGAAAACAAAATCGGTAACCCGAAACGGGGACTCCATTGTATTAACAGCTAAAGAATTTAAACTTTTATATTATCTGGCCATCAACTCTGAGACTATTTTATCCCGTGAACAACTTTTAGACAATGTTTGGGACATTAATTTTGACATGAATACAAATGTAATTGATGTCTACATTAATTATTTGAGAAAAAAAATTGACAAACCATACAATACTAAATTAATTCACACCATGAAAGGTTTGGGTTATGTACTGAAACAATAAAAAATGCAAATTAAGAAAAAAATTACTTTTACCTATATTGCGCTTTCAAGCCTCAGCACACTTTTATTGAGTTTGGTGGTTTTCTTCCTGTTCAAACAAAACAACCAGTATCATTTTTTGAAAAGATTACAAGATCGGGCTAAAATAGTTGCATCGATTCATTATCAAAATGATCCTGTAAAAACCCGTTATTTCAAAGAGTTTAAAGCAAATGGACTTGAAGAATTGATTGATGAACAAGACTTTGTCCTTAAAATCAGTGGAAAAAATACATTTGAGTACAATACCAATCTTAATTTACCCGCTGATTTTTATACAAAAGTAATGGCTAATGGTTCTAATTGGATTGAAAATAGCAACCGCTATTTTTATGCCCAAACTTTTACCGAATCCAATCAAAAATATATTGTAATCATTACTGCCATAGACCGCAGAGGAAACGTCAGCAGTATTTATATAATTCAAATTCTCTTTTTTGGAGGATTGGCTTTTATACTATTGGCTTATTTTCTTGGTAGATTTCTAGCAAGAAAAGTTATAAATCCAGTAGCCCGAATTACGGCGGAAGTAAAAATAATAAGCGCATCAAACCTGCACAACAGACTTCCGGAGACCAACAGCACAGATGAAATTGCCGATTTGACAAAGACATTTAACAACATGCTGGACCGACTGGAAACCTCATTTGAAATCCAAGCAAACTTTATCAATAATGCTTCTCATGAACTAAAAACACCCGTAACAACCATAATTGCCGAAGCAGAAATCATGCTTTTAAAAGAAAGAAATGTTACGGATTATGTAACATCATTAGAAAACATACACAGTCAAGCATCCCGACTGGGAGATCTTACAGAAAGTCTTTTGAAACTGACACAAACTGGCTATGATGGAAAAAAACAATTACTAGATGTCGTTAGAATTGATGAACTCCTTATGGATGTAAAATCAGACATTGATAAAATTTATCCCAATAACAGAGTAACGATAAAGATCAAGAAAATTCCTAGCGACCCAAGTTTACTAGAAATTCCATGTAACAAATCCTTATTAGAACTTTCATTGAATAATATTATCGCCAATGGTGTCAAATATTCTGATAATGAGACTGTCTTTGTTACTTTATCCGTAAACAATTCAACCATTAAAATTTCAATTACTGATATTGGAATTGGTATTCCCGCAGAAGATATTCCGCATCTTTACGAGCCTTTCTTCCGAGGCAAAAAAGCATCAAAATACAATGGCTATGGTTTAGGACTGCCGCTTGCCATGAAAATAATCAGGATGCACAATGGAGAACTTCAAATACAATCTGAACCCGACAAAGGCACTATTGTAAATATTACTTTTAATACCGCCAACATTAGAAATTCTAATGTGAATTCTTAGAATATTCTAATTTTATTTTAAGGTTGCTATAAACTGGGTACTGTTATTTTGTATGTATAAATAAATCAAATTTAATACATATGAAAAATATTCTTATCCCATCAACATTACAAAACGACACAATCAATGCGGTGAAAACTGCTATAAAATCATCTAATGGTGACCAATGTCAGCTCATATTGATGTTACTTGCAGATATTCCTGACACCTTTTCTTCTGCCAGTTTATTAAGAAATATCAATGAAGGTTTAAGCACTACGCAAGAAAATGTTTTGCTAATGTGCCGACAAATTATTTTGGAATCTAAAAATTGCAACTTAAAAATTCACCATCAATACGGTATTTCTTCTCCTGTTTTTAAAAATATAATGAAGCATTTTGCAATTGGATTAACAATTATCACTCCTTCTTTTAAATCTTCAAAAAAGAAAATCAATTCCTTTGGCATCCAAATTATTTCTAATAGCAAATGCCCAATTCTACACACAAACGCAAACTTTGAAGAAGTAATATTCAGCCAAGCATTGTATATTAAAAATTCAGATTCAAGCCTTCATGCAGAAGATTTACAAGCTTATGTAAATACGATTTTTTCTTTGAAAATTGTAAGCGAAACCAAAACAAGCGAAACCGAACCTTTTTTAACCGATACGATATCAAAAAACAACATAAACATTTTGATTGAAACTAGAAAACCAAAGAAATTAAAACTACTAAGGAAAGAAAAAGCAGCATTGAACGAAATGTTAGGCTTACCTGTACTTTCTCTATATGAAGATATTTCCTATAAAAATCAAATAATTTTTTAAAATTTTAATCCAAAGTATATGCTACTAAAAAAGAAAATCCCCATGAAATATGTGCTGGGTAAAATAAAAACAGAATTGACCTTAGTCATTTTGTTTTGTATTGCATTTGAAATTTTTCATTATTTTTTCAAAACTACATCAGTTAATATTCCTATTGCAATTCCCACAATAATTGGCACTATCATTTCATTGCTGCTGGCATTCAAATCCAATCAAGCATATGACCGTTGGTGGGAAGCCAGAATAATTTGGGGTTCTATTGTAAACGATTCCAGAACACTATTGCGCCAAATTATTGTTTTTTATAATGATCCTGATTTTTCAGTAGAAGCGAACGATTTCAAAGAAAAATTTGCAAAAAGACAAGCCGCATGGTGTTACAGTCTTGGACAAACACTTCGAGAGAAAGACCCTATTAAACCAATAAGAGATTTACTAAATGAAGATGACTTACGATTTGTAAAAAAACACAAACACGTACCAAATGCCATTTTGATGTTACATGCAAAAGATTTAAAAAAAGCACTTAATTCTGATAAAATTAATGTTTACCAACAAGTAGAAATCGATAATACATTGACGCGATTGTGTGATTCTATGGGTAAGTGTGAACGTATAAAAAATACCATTTTCCCAACAACATATAGCATGTACATTAGATTTGCGCTGTGTTTGTTCATAATCCTATTGCCTTTTGGATTAATTAATATTATTGGCTGGCTTCAAATTCCATTGGTGACAACCATTGCTGCTGCTTTTTTCTTAATCGAAAAAATGGCCATTCATCTACAAGATCCATTTGAAAACAGACCCACAGATACTCCTGTAAGTGCGATTTCAAATACAATTGAAAAAAACCTTATGCAAATGATCAACGAATATCGAGATGAATTTGATGAAGAAGTACCTGTTTATGAAGCGAAAGCACATCATATACAACCTTTAAACAATGCTTATTTCGTTCTTTAGTTTTTAGATCTTGGTGAAAATTCACTCATTAATTTGAGTGGATTTTTTTTAGTTTGAATGTCTATACTGTAAAATGAATTATACTTTCAATAGTAAAAGGAACCCAAACAGATAGTTTCAAATACCGTAAAAAATAGTATTTTTACATCCCGATTGAAACTAATTTTTCAATCTTTAAATTTTTCAATCTTTAAATTAGACACATGAAAGCATACGTATTTCCAGGTCAAGGCGCACAATTCACAGGAATGGGTAAAGACTTATATGAAAATTCTCCTCTTGCAAAAGAATTATTCGAGAAAGCCAATGAAATTTTAGGTTTCCGCATCACAGACATCATGTTTGAAGGAACAGCTGAGGAATTGAAAGAAACCAAAGTTACACAACCTGCCGTTTTCTTGCATTCGGTGATTTTGGCAAAAACGTTAGGTGAGGATTTCAAACCAGTAATGGTAGCAGGACATTCCTTAGGTGAATTCTCTGCTTTAGTGGCAAATGGAGCATTATCTTTTGAAGACGGGTTGCGATTGGTTTCCCAACGCGCTTTGGCAATGCAAAAAGCCTGCGAAATGAAACCTTCTACTATGGCAGCCGTTTTAGGATTGGCTGACAATATTGTAGAAGAAGTTTGTGCTTCGATTGACGGAATTGTAGTGGCTGCAAATTACAACTGCCCAGGACAATTAGTGATTTCAGGAGAAACATCAGCAGTGGAAAAAGCCTGTGAAGCAATGAAAGCAGCGGGTGCAAAACGTGCTTTGTTATTGCCAGTTGGTGGTGCTTTTCACTCTCCAATGATGGAACCGGCAAGAGAAGAATTAGCAGCAGCGATTGAAGCAACTACGTTCTCTACTCCTATTTGTCCGGTATATCAAAATGTAACGGCTAGCGCGGTTTCTGATGCTGACGAAATTAAGAAAAACCTAATCATTCAATTGACTGCTCCTGTAAAATGGACACAATCGGTACAACAAATGATAAAAGACGGAGCTACTTTATTTACGGAAGTAGGTCCAGGAAAAGTATTGGCCGGATTGATTGGCAAAATTGATAAAGAAGCGGTTACTGCGAATGCTTAAAATTAGTATTCAATTACTATTTTATCTTTATAAAACGAGTTAAAATCAATTTTAATTTTTTAAAATGAAAAAAATGAAAAAAGCACTTTTAGGATTAGCATGTATTGCAACTTTAATGACTTCTTGCAAAAAAGAAACAAAAGACGAAGTAAAAGAGGCTACAGAAGCCGTTGGCAATGAAATGGAAGAAGCTATAGATACAGCAGCTGTAAAAGTTGACGCTGCAGCTGATTCTACCAAGGTTAAAGCAGGAGAAGTTCTTAAAAAAGGGGCTGACAAAATGAATCAAGCCGCTGAAAAATTGAAAGAAGCGGCAAAAAAATAATTCAAAAAAAAGGGCTGTCGTTGACAGCCCTTTTTTTATTTTCTAATTTTCTGTTCCCATTTCCAGGCGCTAGCCATCGCTTCTTCAAGCGTTGATTTTGCTTTCCATCCCAGAACAGTATTGGCTTTATCCGTATTGGCGTAAGCCGAAGTAATATCACCTTCTCTGCGACCAACAATTTTGTAAGGCAATTTTTTGCCGCTTACTTTTTCGAAAGTATTGATGACCTCTAAAACGGAACTTCCTGTTCCTGTACCTAAATTGAATGTTTCCACTTTGGCAGTATTTTTTTTATTCAATAAGCGTTGCAAAGCGATCACATGGGCTTTCGCCAAATCGACTACGTGAATATAATCGCGTACCGCTGTTCCGTCTGGAGTTGGGTAATCATCGCCATAAACGGCTAGTTCTTTACGCAATCCAAAACCCGTTTGTGTAATAAATGGCACTAAATTTTGAGGAACTCCAATAGGCAATTCTCCAATTTCAGTAGAAGGATGCGCTCCAATTGGATTAAAATAACGCAATAAAATTGCATTGACATTAGTTACCTTAGCCACATCGATGATGATTTCTTCTCCAATTTTTTTGGTATTCCCGTAAGGAGAAATTGGCTGTTGTACTGGTGCGTTTTCGGTAATTGGCATTTTTTCGGCTTGACCATAAACGGTACAAGACGAGCTGAAAATAAAATTAGCTTCCGGTTTTTTCTGTAACTCCTGTAAAACATATACCAATGCATTGATATTATTTTCATAATACAACAACGGATTTTCAACACTTTCACCCACCGCTTTTGAAGCTGCAAAATGTATGACTCCTGAAATATCATGATGCCTTTTGAAAAAATCCTGTACTTTTTCTTTCTCGCGCAAATCTAACTTTTCGAAAGCAGGAATTTTTCCGGTAATACTCTGAATTCCATCTAACACATTCAATGATGTATTCGATAAATTATCCACAACCAGTACTTCAAAACCCTCATTTTGCAATTCAACAACAGTATGCGAACCAATAAAACCTAAACCTCCTGTAACTAATATTTTCATGATTACTTTTTTTGTGCAGACGCAATTTATCGCATCCCTTACTATTTATACCACATAAAAAAGACGCGATAAATCGCGTCTCTATATTATTTAAAAAACTCTAAAACACTGTCCGTTATGAATTTAATTTGTTCATCGTCCAGTTCTGTATGCATTGGCAACGAAATTACTTCTTTAACCAATTGATTTGTCACTGGAAAATCTTCTTCTTTATATCTAGAATCCACGTATGCTTTCTGCGAATGTAATGGAATTGGGTAATAAATGGCACACGGAATACCTTTATCAAGTAAATGCTGCATCAATCCGTCTCTATTGGCATTAATGATTCGCAAAGTATATTGATGAAAAACGTGATCGTCTCCATTTAAATCAAACTCTGGAATTGTAATATTAGAATGGCCCGAAAAAGTGGTATTATATTTCGCAGCTGCTGAACGACGTGCGTCATTATAAGTATTTAATAAAGGTAATTTAGCATTCAAAACTGCTGCTTGAATACTATCCAATCGTGAATTTACCCCTACTACATCATGGTGATACCGCTCGTACATTCCGTGATTTACAATCCCGCGAAGTTTATGTGCCAAAGCATCATCATTGGTAAAAATCGCACCGCCATCTCCATAACATCCTAAATTTTTAGAAGGAAAAAATGAAGTAGATCCCACATGACCAATTATCCCTGCTTTCTTTTTTGTTCCATCAGAAAACTTGCAATTAGCTCCAATCGCTTGTGCATTGTCTTCTATAACATATAGATTATGCTCCTTGGCCAAAGCCATAATCGCTTCCATATTGGCAGCACGACCAAATAAATGTACCGGAACAATTGCTTTGGTTTTTGGCGTAATGGCGCCTTTAATTCCTTCGATAGAAATATTCATATTATGCATATCCACATCGACTAAAACCGGTGTCAATTGCAGTAAAGCAATTACTTCCACTGTCGCTGCAAAAGTAAAATCGGCAGTGATTACTTCATCTCCAGGCTTTAAATCCAATCCCATCATAGCAATTTGCAAGGCATCGGTTCCATTAGCGCAAGGAATTACGTGTTTTACGTCCAGGTACTCTTCCAAAGATTTTTGAAATTGATGAACTTGAGGTCCATTAATATAAGAATTTGTGTCTAAAACTTCCTGAATAGATGTATTTACGACGTCTTTTATTTTATCATATTGACTTTTTAAGTCAACCATTTGGATTTTTTTCATTGAAATTTTTGTTTAAAGTTCGCCCTTCGTCTGCGTTCAGGGTGACGTTATTTTAAGGTTTACAGAAACAGCAAACACTTTCTTAAAACGAAGAACAAAAATAGTTATTTATGAGTTTAAACCAATGAAACTCACATTAAAAAAAGATATTATTCCGATGAAATAAAAAAATGGGTTCCTGACAACCAAAATTTAAATATTGCTGCGGAGGAAATAAACATAAAGAAAACGTATTTTAGCCCCAAAATTTTAATGATGCTTTTTCTCTATAATCTAATTGTTCAAATTGCTGGTTTTTTATTAAAAATCATAGCTCTTTTCAGTCCAAAAATGAAACTTTTTGTAGCTGGACGAAAAGTGGTTTTTCCAGCTTTGGAACAAAAAATAAAACCTACTGATAGAACAATCTGGTTCCATGCTGCGTCCTTAGGCGAATATGAGCAAGGCTTGCCTGTCATTGAAAAAATAAAAGAACAATTTCCATCGCACAAAATTGTACTTACTTTTTTTTCACCTTCAGGCTATGAAGTCCGAAAAAACAATACCGTTGCTGATGTTACGGTTTATTTGCCTTTGGACACCAAGAAAAATGCCAAACAGTTTTTGAAACTCGTCCATCCGGATTTAGTGTTTTTTATTAAATACGAATACTGGCCAAATTATTTAGCCGAGCTCAAAAAACGAAATGCCAAAACCTATTTAATTTCTGGAATTCTTAGAAAAAATCAACTGTTTTTCAAATGGTATGGCGGCTTTTACAGAGAAGCATTAAATACATTCACTTACTTTTTTGTACAAAATGAAACTTCAAAAAAATTACTGCAACAAGTAGGTAAAGCGAATGTTTCCGTTTCTGGAGACACCCGATTTGATCGAGTTGCCACAATTTTAGAAAAAGACAATTCCTTGGATTTTATTTCTCAATTTAAAGACAATACATTGACTATTGTCGTGGGAAGTTCTTGGCCAAAAGACGAAAATTTATTGGTAGATTTTATTAATTCGAATACATTCAATGTCAAGTTTATAATTGCGCCTCATAATATTAAGGACGACCAAATTCAGCAATTAAAAAACAGCATCACTAAAAAAATCGTTTTATTCTCTGAAAAAGAAGGACAGAATCTGGCTGATTTTGATGTTTTTATCATTGATACGATTGGTATTCTGACCAAAATCTACAGTTATGCGGATATTGCGTATATAGGCGGTGGTTTCGGAAATCCCGGAGTTCATAATTTACTGGAACCGGCAACTTTTGGTGTTCCAATACTGATTGGCCCGAACTATTCTCATTTTGCAGAAGCAACAGCACTGGTAAATATGGAAGCCTGTATTTCTATCAACAATACTAAAGAGCTAAACGAAGCATTTAGAAACCTCATCCTGAATGATGACATCCGACACGAAAAAGGACACATGTGCAGCACCTTTGTACAAATGAACAAAGGAGCTACTGCTATTATTTTAAAACATATTTTGAATGACCCAATTTAAACCGTTAGCGCTTTCTGATATTGAAACGATTGTGATACTGATGCAACAATTTTATGCGATTGATAATTACCCCATTAATATTGATGTTTCTAAAGCTTTATTTCAAGCATTTATTTCCAATGAAAATTTTGGAAAATCATGGCTTATTTTATCCGATAATGAAATTGTAGGCTACATTCTTCTAACCTTTGTTTTTAGTTTTGAATACCAAGGGAAAATTGCTTTTTTAGACGAATTGTATTTGACTGAAAAAGCAAGAGGCAAAGGAATTGGCAGTAAAGCCATTGCATTTATTCAAAGTGAAAGCCATAAACTATCGTTAAAACTGATTTATCTGGAAGTGGAACAGCACAACGAAAAAGCTCAAAAATTGTACCTTGCGCACGGTTTTGAATCGCACAACAGAAAATTGATGAAATACAAAATCAAATAAAATTACACCCTAAATTTAATACCATGAAATTTTTAAAATTATTCTTATTACTATTTGTCATTCAGACGCAAGCACAGCAGGGCGGCATGTGGATTCCTTCGCTTTTGAAAGGAATGAATGAAACAGAAATGAAAAATTTAGGCATGAAAATGTCTGTAAAAGAGATTTAC
Source organism: Flavobacterium sp. GT3P67 (assembly GCF_004349155.1). Lineage (NCBI taxonomy): Bacteria > Pseudomonadati > Bacteroidota > Flavobacteriia > Flavobacteriales > Flavobacteriaceae > Flavobacterium > Flavobacterium sp. GT3P67. The sequence continues at coordinate 28,413 of NZ_SMLF01000002.1, read as the reverse complement.
GATGTGAATCAATCGAGTTTAAAAGATGCGGTTCCACACTTTAATGGTGGTTGTACCTCTGAAGTAATTTCTCCGAAAGGATTAATTTTAACGAATCATCATTGCGGATTTTCACAAATTCAATCGCACTCTACAGTAGACCATGATTATCTTACTGATGGATTTTGGGCTTACAAAATGGAAGATGAATTGCCTAATAAAAACTTAACCGTCGCTTTTATTGTAAAAATCGAAGATGTAACCACATCGGTTCTGGAAGGAACTGCTTCTCTTACCAGTGAATCCGAAAAACAAAAGAAAATTCAAGAAAACATTACGGCACTTACTAATTCTTTACCAAAGGAAAATTGGCAGGAAAATAAAATCCGTACGTTTTACGAAGGCAATCAATACATGCTTTTTGTAACAGAAACTTTTACCGATGTACGATTGGTTGGCGCTCCGCCTACCTCAATAGGGAAATTTGGTTCTGATACTGATAATTGGGTTTGGCCGCGTCATACGGGAGATTTTTCATTGTTTAGAATTTATGCTGACAAAAACAATCGTCCAGCTGCGTATTCGAAAGACAATGTTCCTTACACTCCTAAACACTTCCTACCCATTTCACTTGATGGCGTAGCCGAAGATGATTTCACATTAGTTTTTGGTTATCCTGGAAAAACAAATGAATATTTACCTTCTGTTGCGATTGAGCAAATTGTAAACGAGCTAAATCCGGCAAAAATCGAAATTAGAGACAAAGCCTTGAAAGTGGCTGATGGTTTCATGAGAAAAGACAATGCTATTAAAATTCAATACGCCTCTAAATATGCCAAGATTGCTAATTATTGGAAAAAATGGATTGGCGAAACCCAAGGATTAAAAAAATCAAATGCCGTTGCCATTAAAAGAGAATCTGAAAAAGCTTTTCAGCAGAAAATAACAAAAGCGGGGAAAGAAAAAGAGTACGGAACACTTTTAGCTGATTTCGAAAAAAACTACGCAGAAATAGCGCCGTATGCCTCTGCCAGAGATTATTTTACGGAAACAGTGCTACTTAATACGGAATTACTAAGTGTTGGTTACAAATTGTATCAGCTGGAACAAGTTTACAAAACCAAAGGAGAGCAATCTTTCACTGACCGAAAAAACAATTTACTAACTGGCCAGGAAGCTTTCTACAAAGATTTTAATGCAACTGTTGATGAAAAAGTTTTTGAGCAATTGATTGAATTGTATGCTGCCAAATCTCCAAAACAATTTTTACCTCAAAGTTTTATGAATGTAAACGCTAAAAATTTGGCTTCGGAAATTTACAGTAAATCCAAACTTAAAAATTATACAGGTCTGAAAGAATTGCTAACCGGTGATACGCAAACCGTTTTAACGAATTTAAACAATGACCCAGGTTTCCTGTTGGTAAAAGAATTGGCTGATAAATATTCGAAAGAAGTAACTCCAAAATACGACGAAATCAATTTAAAGATTACAGCGCTACAACGCACGTATATGAAGGCGCAATTAGAATTGAATAAAGACAGTAGAATTTTTCCGGATGCCAATAGCACATTAAGAATTACTTATGGAAAAGTAAAAGGATACGAGCCTAAAGATGCTACACTTTACACACCAATAACCTATTTAGATGGGATAATGGAGAAATACATCCCTGGAGATTATGAATTTGATGTTCCATCTAAATTGATAGATCTATATAAAACCAAAGATTACGGACCCTATGGAGAAAACGGAAAAATGCCTGTTAACTTTATTGGCACAAATCACACTACTGGAGGTAATTCAGGAAGCCCTGCGATAGACGCTAACGGAAATTTAATAGGACTTAATTTTGACAGGGTTTGGGAAGGAACCATGAGTGATATCTATTATGACCCAAGTATTTGTAGAAACATCATGGTTGACATACGCTACGTCCTTTTTATTATGGATAAATATGCAGGTGCAAAAAACTTGATCAGTGAGCTAAAACTAGTTCACCCAAAGAAAAGCAAACCTCTGAAAAAGAAAAACTTAAAGTAAAACCAAGGGCTCAACAACGATATAAAGCATTTATTAATTATTTGACTTAATTGGCATAATAATTGTAATTTGTTTCGGCGTTGACAAAAAATATTATTTTTTAAAAAAAAAATAAAAAAATATTTTACATATTAAAAAATTTATATCTTTGCCACGAATTAATAATTAACCTTTTATATTAAATTAAGATGAAAAAAGTATTTTTAAGTTTAGCTGCTGTTGCTGTTTTGACTGTTGTATCATGTAAAAAAGCTGACGCTCCTGCTGAGGACGCTGCTACTGTAATTGATTCTGCTGCTGCTGTAGTTGATTCTGCTGCTGCTGTAGTTGATTCTGCTGCTGTTGTTGTTGACTCTGCTGCTGCTGCTGCTACTGAAGCTGCTGCAACTGCTACTGAAGCTGCAAAAAAATAATTAGAACTCAAATTCTAAAAATTTTAAAGCCATCCGCTTATGCGAGATGGCTTTTTTAATTTGTGACATTTCCCATCATTTAAGAAGAGGTGTACGGATAAAAAAAAGAGTCGTGGAAATTTAAATTTCACGACTCTCTTTTTTATTTACAAATTAATCCGAAAAAATAAAATTATTTCCAGAGAAATCCAACACCTCTGAATTTGATCCATACCGCACAATTTCATCGATTCCTTTTTGCAGACGCAACGAAGTGGTATATTTTCTACTTGTTGCAAAATGATTCCCTTCTAGCATCAATTTAAAATAGAACTTCCCACTGGTAGACTTAAATTTTAAAAAGTCAGCGGCATCAATAGCGGTTTTAAATTTCTCAATATCTTCTTCACACTCAAACTTGAGTTCATAACTTAAACTTGTAAAAATAATTTTTCCTTTCCTAGAAGTGAAAACAAATTTATATTCGTCGTTATATCTTTTACTAATTACAAAAGCGCCCATGAAATTTTAGATTTTAGATTGCAGATTTCAGATTCAATACCGTTTCAAATTCTTGCAAACAAAAAAAAGCCTCTTCAATTGAAGAGGCTTTAGTACTCAGAGCGGGACTTGAACCCGCACGAACATTGCTGTTCACTGGATTTTAAGTCCAGCGTGTCTACCAATTTCACCATCCGAGCATTATGTGGTGTCGAGCGAAAAACGGGGCTCGAACCCGCGACCTCGACCTTGGCAAGGTCGCGCTCTACCAACTGAGCTATTTTCGCATTTTCAATCCTTAAAAAGAACCGCGATACTTGTTCTGTATTGCGGATGCAAATTTAGGACATTTATTGAATTACACAAGCCTTTTTTATAAAAAAATCACATATAAAAGTTAACATTCTGATAACGTAAACTTTAAAGTTAAATAAATTATTTTCTGGTCAACATTCTTTTAATTTCATTGAGTTTCATCAGCGCTTCCATAGGCGTAATGGTATTTATATCCAGACTTATGATCTCTTCTTTGATTTCTTCCAATAAAGGATCATCTAAATTGAAGAAGCTCATTTGCATTTCATCTTTTGCAGCTTTAATTCCGTTCAGCGCATCGCTGGAATGATTTTTTTCTAATTTCTTTAAAAGTTTCTGCGCTTTCAAAATCACAATTTGAGGCATTCCGGCCATCTTCGCCACATGTATTCCAAAACTATGTGCACTTCCTCCTTTTACTAATTTTCGAATGAAAAGCACGGTATCTTTCAATTCTTTAACAGCCACATTATAATTCTGAATTCTAGGCAGTGACTCGCTCATTTCATTCAACTCATGGTAATGGGTTGCAAATAATGTTTTAGGTTTTGAAGGATGCTCGTGTAAAAATTCTGCAATTGCCCATGCGATGGAAATTCCGTCATAGGTACTCGTTCCTCTCCCAATTTCATCTAAAAGCACTAAACTCCTATCGGAAATATTATTCAAAATGGAAGCCGTTTCATTCATTTCGACCATAAAAGTAGATTCTCCCATCGAAATGTTATCACTCGCTCCTACTCTGGTAAATATTTTATCTACAATTCCCATTCTCACACTGTCTGCAGGCACAAAACTTCCCATTTGACACAATAGCACAATCAAAGCAGTTTGACGCAAAATAGCAGACTTTCCAGACATATTCGGACCAGTGATCATGATCAGCTGTTGTGTTTCTCTATCCAAGAAAACATCATTGGCAATATAAGGCATGCCAACCGGCAATTGTTTTTCGATAACTGGATGCCTTCCGTTTTTGATTTCCAGTTCGAAAGTTTCGTCTAGCTCAGGGCAGATGTATTTATTTTCGATAGCCAACTGTGTAAAAGAACACAAACAATCGAGTTGTGCCACCAAATTAGCATTCATTTGAACCGGCTTGATATATGTTGCAATCCAACTCACCAATTGTTCGAATAACTCTACTTCTATTTTATGAATTTTTTCTTCGGCACCCAGGATTTTGGTTTCGTATTCTTTTAATTCCTCCGTAATATAACGTTCCGCATTGACCAAAGTTTGCTTTCGAATCCATTCCACAGGAACTTTATCCTTGTGCAAGTTTCTAACTTCGATATAATATCCAAAAACATTATTAAAGGAAATTTTCAACGAGGAGATCCCCGTCAGTTGTGATTCTCGTTTTTCGATTCCGTCCAAGAATTCCTTTCCGGAAGTTGATATTGCCCGTAAATCATCTAATTCTGCATTGATTCCTTTGGCAATCGCATTTCCTTTGGCAATAGCCACAGGAGCATCTTGATTTAAAACCGTTTTTATTTTTTCACGCAACAATTCGCAACTGTGCAAACTGTCACCGATTACTTTAACTGCTTCTTGCGGACTTTCTAAAGCCAAGGTTTTTATTGGAATAATAGCATCCAAAGATTCTTTCAGATAAACTACTTCCCGAGGCGATACTTTTCCGGTTGCAATTTTCGAAATCAAACGTTCCAAATCAGAAATTTGCTTGATTTGATTTTGGATATTTTTTAAAACGTCCTGATTTTCTTTTAAATATGAAACCACCTGATGACGGCTTTTTATTTTAGTACTGTCTTTCAACGGCAATGCCAACCAACGTTTCAACAAACGACCTCCCATTGGCGATAGCGTTTTATCAATTACATCGAGAAGCGTCACCGCGTTTGGATTATAACTATGATACAACTCCAGATTGCGAATTGTAAATCGGTCCATCCAGACATAAGCATCTTCTGCAATACGCTGAATGGTCGTGATATGTTGCACTCTGTTGTGCTGGGTTTCGGATAAATAATATAAAATCGCTCCCGAAGCAATAATTCCTTCTTTCAATTCTTCGATTCCAAATCCTTTCAAAGAAACCGTTTGAAAATGCTTGGTTAAGGTTTCGAATGCGTAGTCTTCCTTGTAAATCCAATCTTCCAGATAAAAGCTATGATAATCCTCTCCGAAAATTTCCCGGAAATCATTTTTATTATTTTTGGGAATCAGAACTTCACTTGGATTAAAATTCTGTAACAGTTTGTCAATATATTCTGCATTGCCTTGCGCCGTTAAAAACTCACCTGTAGAAACATCCAAAAATGAAATTCCAATTGATTTATTGGCAAAAAAAATAGATGCTAAAAAATTATTGGTCTTCGACTGTAAAACCTCATCATTCATAGAGACACCTGGAGTCACAAGCTCTGTAACACCTCGTTTCACAATGGTTTTGGTCATTTTTGGATCTTCAAGCTGGTCACAAATAGCCACACGAAGTCCCGCTTTGACAAGCTTTGGCAAATACGTATTTATAGAATGATGCGGAAAACCTGCTAGTGCAGTCTCCGTTTCTGAACCTGCCCCTCTTTTGGTCAATGTTATTCCGAGAATTTTTGAAGCACGAACTGCGTCTTCACCAAATGTTTCATAAAAATCCCCTACGCGAAACAAAAGACAAGCATCCGGATACTTCCTTTTTATCTCATTGTACTGTTTCATTAACGGAGTTTCCTTAACTATTTTATCTTTAGATGCCAATTGTATTTGTGTTTAAAAATGAAAAAAATATCAGCGAATTTATAGATTTTAAAACAAATAATTAAGGAGTTCAAAAATTAAACTATTTTTAAGAAAGATTTAATCCATAATTTCTATTTTTTCTTTAGATTTGTAAATACTTTTAAATTGAAATAGATATGAAAAAAATAATTACCCTAGCTATGCTAGTTGTTTTAGGAGTTGTATCTTCTACTGCACAAGAAACTTCAAAAAAATTAAAAGCAACAAATACTAAAGTTGCTACCGCAAAAGTGAATGGCGCTGGAATGGTTTTCGTAACTGAAACCATTGACTACGGCACTGTTGCCTATAACTCTGATGGTAAACGCGAGTTTATTTTCACAAATAACGGAAACAAACCTTTAATCATTACTAATGCTCAAGGATCATGTGGTTGCACCGTTCCTACTTATCCTAAAGAGCCAATCGCTCCGGGAGCAAAAGGAGTTATTGGAGTAAAATATGACACTTCAAGAGGTGGTCAAGCTTTTACTAAAACAGTAACATTGACAACTAATGCTGTTGTCCCTAGCAAAACACTTACAATAAAAGGAAATGTTTTAGCCGCTGAACCTTCAAAAAGCTAAATTTTAACTAAATACACAAAAAAGCTTCCATTAATTTCGGAAGCTTTTTTTTTGAATAATTTACAAAATATGAGAAAGCTAGAAAACAGCGAACTGGATCGAAAATCTATTGAAGCATTCAAAAAATCTGAAAAAACACCGCTGATTTTAGTATTAGATGACATCCGCAGTTTGCATAATATTGGCTCCGTATTTAGAACAGCAGACGCCTTTCTAATTGAAAAAATATATTTATGTGGTATTACTGCCACTCCTCCAAACAAAGAAATTCACAAAACAGCTTTGGGCGCTACCGAAACGGTCACTTGGGAACATCATGAAAATGTTCTTGAAGTTATTGGAAAATTAAAAAAAGAAAACACCACCACGCTTGCCATAGAACAAGTAGAAAGTGCTGTTTTTCTTCAAGATTTTAAAATTGAAAAGGACAGGAAATATGCTTTGGTATTTGGGAACGAAGTACATGGAGTTTCTCAAGAAGCGGTCGCCTTGTGTGATGGTTGCATCGAAATTCCACAATTAGGCACCAAACATTCTTTAAATATTTCAGTAAGCGCAGGGATTGTAGTTTGGGATTTATTTCAAAAACTGAACTGGCCGAAATGATTTTTTTAAAATAGAATAAGTAATACTTTTATCGCATGAGAATTTTTAACTTTTTGAAATTATCTTTAGCTTTTTTATTGCTCGTTCCGATGGCAGAATGTTCCGCTATATCCTTTTATGCAATAAAAAAAAACACTGCTATAATCTCAAAAGGCTCGATAAAGTCATCACGCCTTAATTTTATTACAAACCCACATTCATTATCAATTATAGATAATGCACCACAAATTATAGCTACAGGAAATCAAAGTTACTGTCCTGGAACTTCATTAAGAATAGTAACCGATGTCAGCATAACAAATTCTGATATTACAGACACAGGTACAGAGGCTATTTACATTCAGATTTCTTCGGGTTATGTAAACGGGCAGGATTTAATCCAATTACCCAATCCCACATTACACCCAACAATTATTTCTAGCTGGGATGCTCCTTCAGGAAAATTAAAATTATCCAGCCCAACTGGAGCTGATGTTTTATATAGCGACTTTGTAAACGCGATAAAAGACGTTGAATTTAGCAATTCATCAACTTCTCCTTCAGGAATTCGAAATTTCTCAATCACAATAGGACAAGCAAATTATTTACCCAGAAACGGTCATTTTTACGAATATGTTTACAGTCCAGGAATCAGTTGGACAGCAGCAAAATTAGCTGCAGAAACAAAGATTTATTATGGGCTAAAAGGTTATTTAGCCACTCTGACAGCGGCTGATGAAGCTCAATTGGCAGGAGCTCAGGCGGCTGGAAACGGCTGGATTGGAGGTAGTGACATCGAAACAGAAGGGGTCTGGAAATGGATTACTGGGCCGGAGGCAGGAACGGTAATGTCTTATACCAATTGGAATACTGGTGAACCAAACAACAGTAATGGTATTGAACATTATGCACACGTTAAAGCGCCTGGAGTCTCTGGAATTCCAGGATCATGGAACGATCTGCAATTAAACGGAGATTCAACTGGAGATTATCAATCAAAGGGATATATTATAGAATATGGTGGAATGCCCGGAGATCCAATACTTGAAATTGCAACTAGCACATCCATAACGATATTACAAATTACAGGAACAACTTCAGTTTCAAGATGTGACTCCGGAATTGTTACACTTCAAGCAACAGCCTCCGGCGGAACAGTAAACTGGTATGATACTACAAGTGGCGGAACTTTATTAGCAACTGGAAACACTTACACAACACCTTTTTTAACAGCCACAACAACTTATTATGTTGATGCTGGATGCACAACGTCAAGAATAGCAGTTGCAGCCACAATAAACACAATCCCTACCATCACTGCTACCAATTCTCCCGTTTCCAGATGTGGAGCAGGAGCTGTAACGCTTGAAGCAACAGCTTCTACTGGAAATATAAACTGGTATTCAAGTCTAACCGGTAGCACTAACATAGGAACTGGGACAAGTCTGACTGTCCCCAATGTTACACAAAACACAACATATTACGCCGAAGCCATAAATAATGGATGTACGAATGGCAATCGGATTGCTGTTGAAATTATAATTTACGTTCCTCCCGTAGTTACGGATCAAGAGATAATACTTTGTAAATCCGGCAGCTTAATCCTTGATGCACAAATTCCTAATATGACTTATTTATGGTCAACCGATGAAACTACAGCAACAATTACTGTTTCTGCTTCTGGTATTTACACCGTAGATGTAACCAGTCCTACTCCTGAAAACTGTACCAGCAGAAAAAAATTTACTGTTGTTGAACATCTTATTCCTGAAATAGATCGTATTGATGTAAACGGAACTACAGTCGTGGTTTATTTAAAAAAATCAGAGGACTATTTTGAATATTCTGTTGACGGAATCAATTATCAAAGTTCGAACGTGTTTTTCAATGTATCGAGTGGCTTGCAAACGGCGCATGTAAGAGAAGCCAATTTTTACGGAGCTGACAGTAAAACATTTGTAGTTTTAATTGCTCCAAAATTCTTTACTCCAAACAACGATTCACAGAATGATTTATGGGAAGTAAAAGGATTAATTAATTACCCAGGAGCCGAAGTGACCATTTTTGATCGTTATGGAAAATTGATTACAAAACTAAACGCAATCAACCAATCTTGGGATGGAACTTTTAATAAAAATCTATTGCCCGCTTCAGATTATTGGTATATCTTGAAAATTGACAACACAAGACCTTTAATAAAAGGGCATTTTTCTCTAAAAAGATAATTGAACACAACTTAATAGTTCAAACAGCAGTCAATATTATTAATTAATCTTCTTCTTGATTACATCTAAAATATAGAGATAATCTTCTTGATTTTTCACAAAATCCCTATCAGAAACATCAATAATCAGAACATTCAAATCGGTTTGTGATTTAATATAATCCAGATAACCGCTATTGATTTTATCCAAATATTCAGCCGGGATTTTTTGTTCGTAGCTTCTGCCGCGTTTCTTAATATTTTGCAATAATCGCTCTGAATTTTGATACAAATAAATGTACAAATCAGGCTTTGGCATTTCTCTGTAAATAATATCAAAGAGATTGCGATACAAACGGTACTCATCTTCGGCCAGTGTTATTTTGGCAAAAATCAAAGACTTAAAAATATGATAATCGGCAACTAGAAAGTCTTTAAACAAATCAAATTGCGCTAAATCATCAGACAATTGCTGGTATCTATCCGCAAGAAATGACATTTCAAGCGGAAACGCATATCGGTTCTGATCTTTATAAAATTTGGGCAAGAAAGGATTATCCGCAAAACGTTCCAGTACCGTTTTCGCATTAAAATCCTCAGAAATCTTCGTAGCCAAGGTGGTTTTTCCCGCTCCGATATTCCCTTCGAAAGCGACATAATTAAATTGCTCTAATGAAATATTCTGCAAAGGATTTACTAAATTCTGAACCACTATACAAACACTTTCATCTGGTGACAATACCAATAATTCCGAAATATTTTTTTGAAGAATAGGATGTTTCCAATCTAAATTTAAATCCTGAATGGGCAACAAAACAAAATTCCTGTTTTGCATCAAAGGATGCGGAATTTGGAGTTTTTCGGAAGCAATAATTTCTGAATCGAAAGCAATCAAATCAATATCAATCGTGCGCGATTGATACTCTTGAGATTTATTTCGCAAACGACCCAAACGCTTTTCAATTTTTAAAACCTGAGACAGAATTTTATGTGCGGATGTAAAAGTGTGTAAAACCAAAGCACAATTATAAAAAGCATCACTTTCAAAACCCCAAGCTGGAGTCTCATATAATCTGGAGACTTTAATTACAGTCCCAATTTCTTGATGTATCAATTCCAAACAACGTTCGATATTTTCCAAACGATTGCCTTGATTGCTGCCTATAGATAAAATGACCTGATGTTGTGATTTCATAATTAGGTGCAAATTAACTAAAAGAATTTTAGAATTAGCAATATATTTGTATCCTGTGTTGATAATTAAACTTAGAAATTACAAACAATTATTTGTAACATTTCAATCTTTTTTACGACATATTAAAAAAATATAATTATGAGATTTTTAGGAAATGTATTAGCTACCATTATAGGTGTTTTTGTTTTTTTCATGTTGTTCTTTTTTGGAATTATTCTCATTGGAGCCATTTTTGGTGGTGAATCTGAAGGTGTTACGGTAAAAAATAATTCTGTTATAGAATTGAATTTGGAAGACATCAGAAACGACTATGCCGGAAAATACAAAGACCCTTGGGTAACTATTTTTTCAGAAAACAAAAAAGTAGGCTTATCAGACATTATTAATGCCATTGAAGAAGCAAAAAAAGATGCCGACATTAAAGGTATTTCGATCCTAAATAATGCTTCGTCATTAGGTATGGCGCAAAGTAAGGCATTAAGAGATGCTCTGGAAAGCTTTAAAAAATCAGGTAAATTCGTCATGGCTTATGCCAATTCGTATTCACAAAAAGAATATTATCTAAATTCTGTTGCCAGCCCAATTTACTTAAATCCTGTCGGAGATATGGATTTCAAAGGCCTTTCTGCTGAACTTATGTTCTTTAAAGATTTTCAGGAAAAATCAGGATTAAAAATGGAAGTGATCCGCCATGGAAAATATAAAAGTGCCGTTGAACCGTTTTTAGAAAACAAAATGAGTGATGCCAACAGAGAACAAACTACCGCATTACTGAATTCCGTTTGGAATTCGATCACTACTGACATCTCTAAAAGCCGAAATATATCTGTGGCTAAATTGAATGAAATTGCCAATGGACTTCTTGCTCGAACTCCGGAAATGGCAAAATCACAGAAATTGATTGACGTTATTGCCTATGAAGATGTGTATCACAACGCCATCCGAAAAGCACTTAAAGTAGCCAACGACGAAGAATACAATAAAGTGTCTATTTGTGATTATGCTCAAAAAGTAGCCACTACTTCACAAACGTTCGACAGTAAAGATGAAATAGCCATTATTTATGCCCAAGGAGAAATCAGGGGTGGCGAAGGTGATGTCAATGTCATCGGAGAAGGTTCTATGCGTCGCTCGTTACAAGAGGCTCGAAAAAATAAAAATGTAAAGGCTATTGTACTTCGTATTGACAGTCCTGGCGGAAGCGCTTTGACCTCAGATTTGATTTGGAGAGAGATTGAATTGACTAAAAAAGTAAAACCAGTAGTAGTTTCTATGGGGAATTATGCGGCTTCAGGAGGGTATTATATTGCGTGTAACGCCAACACCATTTTTGCCGAAGAAAATACAATTACAGGTTCTATTGGTGTTTTTGGAATATTACCCAACTTCACACCATTGGCTACTAAAATAGGAATCTATACGGAGCAAGTCAAGACCCATGATAATTCGGCAAATTATAGTCCTTTTGTACCATTGGATAAAAAATTCAAAGCGGTTACCCAAGAAAGTGTTGAACACATTTACAAAACTTTTGTTACGCATGTAGCACAAGGTCGAAAAATGACATTTGCACAAGTTGACGCTATTGCACAAGGAAGAGTTTGGACAGGTTCAGAAGCATTGAAAATTGGACTTGTGGATAAAATTGGAGGTTTAGATGACGCTATTGCAAAAGCAGCTTCTATGGCAAAAATAAAAAGCTACAGTACCCAAAATTACCCGGAATACGAGAAAAATTTCGAGGATCTTTTAGCTAATCTTCCTTTTGCAAAATCTAAAGAAGACTTTATAAAAGAAGAAATAGGAGAGGAAAACTATAGAATTATGCAAGAAATAAAAAAATTGCAAGCACAAAAAGGAGTTCAAGCCCTAATGCCTTTTGAAATTAACATTCATTAAGAGCTTTTGTAACTCACTATGAAATCCGTTTAATCAATTGTTTAAACGGATTTTTTTATACTATAAAGTTAAATTATTGTTTATAAAAAACACCAAAAAAACTACTCTGTCCTAAAAATACTATTTTTGTAAAAGAATCGAAGGCACTATTTTTGCTCCACTTATAGAATCTAAAGAAATTAAATTATGATAAAGAAAGTTTTAAAAATCATTGGAATTCTGATTATCCTGCTCGTCGTGACTTTATTTGCTGCGCCTTATCTATTTAAAAATCAAATAAAAGCTAAAATTTCTGAAGCTATCAATGCCAAAGTAGATGCCAGGGTCTCTTTTGCAGAAGCGGATTTAAGCTTGTTCAAAAATTTCCCAAATGCGAATGTAACGCTGGAAAAATTAGTCATTATAAACAAAGCTCCTTTTGAAGGCGACACTTTGATTTCATTAGGCGAATTGAATTTAAAAATGTCTATCAAAGAACTTTTTAAAGGTAAAAACGAAGCGATGTCTATTGACGGAATCTCCTCGAAAAATGGATTAATCAATATCATTTTCAACAAAGATGGAATCGGGAATTACGATATTGCTTTGAAAGATGAAAAAACCAAAGACGATGGAAAAAGCAGTCCGTTATCATTAAAAATACAAGATTATAAAATTGAGAATTTCAAGTTCCGTTATTTTGACGAAAGCTCAAAAATAAAAATGATAATCGACAGTTTAAACCACGAAGGAACCGGGGATTTTGCAGCCCAAAAATTAGATTTGGTCACCAAGTCAACGGCGAAAGTATCACTCGATATGGACAAAGTCAATTACATGAAAAATGTAGCCTTGACTCTGGACGCAGTTTTGGGAATCGATTTAGAAAAAAGTAAATACACCTTCAAAGAAAACAAAGCGTTAATTAATCAATTGCCACTGGAATTTGATGGATTCATTCAAATGGTCGAAACGGGTCAACAATATGATTTGAAATTTAAAACTCCTACTTCATCCTTCAAAAATTTCTTGGGAATTATCCCTGCAGCCTATGCATCGAGTTTGGACAATGTGAAAACAACCGGCGATTTTACTGTTGCAGGTTTTGCCAAAGGCTTGTATTCAGATTCAACAGTTCCAAAATTCAACATTGCAATAGCCTCAAATAACGCTTCATTTCAATATCCTAATTTACCAAAATCAGTTCAAGACATCGTTATTGACACTAAAATTATAAACGAAACAGGGATTCTAAATGACACGTATGTCAACTTGGACAAGCTCTCTTTCAAAATAGATCAAGATGTTTTTAATGCCAAAGCCAACATAAGAAACATAACTCAAAATGCGGTTGTTGATGCCGCTTTAAAAGGAACTATCAATTTAGCCAATCTTTCCAAAGCGTATCCTATAAAACTGGACAAGCCACTGTCAGGAATTTTAAAGGCCGATGTGACTACAAAATTTGATATGCAATCTGTAGAAAAAAGTCAGTATCAAAACATCAATAATGCAGGAACAATGAGTCTTTCAGGCTTCAATTATGTGGATGAGAACGGTAAGAGAATGAACATTAGCACTGCTTTAGTTCAGTTTAATCCCAGCCAAGTCAATTTGAAACAGCTGAATGCGACTACAGGAAAAAGTGACATTAGTGTAACGGGAGTTTTAGAGAATTTTTACGGGTTTATATTTAGAAACCAAGAATTGAAAGGAAACTTCAACATGAATTCTAAACAATTAGCCGTTGATGATTTTATGACAACCGGCGAAACCACTAAAACTGCGACTAAAACGGAAACTAAAAAAGCGGAAGCCATGAAGATTCCTGCTTTCTTAAATTGTACGCTTACCGCAAAAGCGACTACGGTTTTATATGATAATTTGACTCTGAAAGATGTTTCGGGAAAACTAATCGTGAAAGACGAAAAAGTGACTTTGCAAAATGTAAAAACATCCATTTTTGGAGGAACAATTGGCGTAGACGGAGCTGTTTCCACAAAAGGAAAAACGCCCGTTTTCAATATGGATTTAAAATTAAATCAAGTCGATATCGCACAGTCTTTCACCCAACTGGATATGTTGAAAAAAATTGCACCAATAGCTGGGATTATCAATGGAAAGTTGAATTCAACTATCAAATTGAACGGAAATCTTGATGCAACAGAACTAACTCCTGACTTGAAAACGCTTACCGGTGATTTGTTAGGACAACTGCTTTCGACCACTGTAAATTCGAGTAATTCGACTTTGCTGACCGCATTAGGTTCTAACTTGAAATTCATTGATGTGAGTAAAATCAATTTGAATGATTTGAAAGCTGCGGTTACTTTCAAAGATGGAAAAGTAAATGTAAAACCATTTGACATCAAGTATAAAGACATCAAAGCAACGATTGGAGGAACGCATGGTTTTGACCAAAGCATGAATTACAATCTAAAATTTGATGTTCCCGCAAAATATTTGGGTTCAGAAGCGAATGCGCTAATTGCAAAATTATCTCCTGCTGATGCTGCAAAAGTGCAAAGCATTCCGATAAATGCAATATTAGTTGGGAATTTCACGAATCCAAAAATCACAACTGACATCAACAGTGCGGTAACTAAATTGACTACTCAACTAGTAAAC
This sequence comes from Flavobacterium sp. GT3P67, assembly GCF_004349155.1. Lineage (NCBI taxonomy): Bacteria > Pseudomonadati > Bacteroidota > Flavobacteriia > Flavobacteriales > Flavobacteriaceae > Flavobacterium > Flavobacterium sp. GT3P67. The sequence goes on along the minus strand of NZ_SMLF01000002.1, from coordinate 13,359 downwards.
CAACAAAAAGACAGACTGGTAAAACAAGGAACTTCGGCTTTGACTGATTTCATTAATAAAAACAAGAAGCCAGGAGATACTACAAAAACGGCGACTCCTACAACTCCCGCAACTAAGGAAGAGGTAAAAACTAAGGCTAAAGATTTATTAAATGGATTGTTTAATAAAAAGAAAAAAACAGAAGAGCCTAAAGAACAACAAGAATAATTTGATATAAAGCAATAGTTTTTTATAATAAAAAAAGCAGGAATTTCTAAAATAGAAATTCCTGCTTTTTTGTGGAATTTTATACTTTGATTTTTACCACATATCCTTCGGAACCACGGATATTAAAAACTGTTCCATCCTCAAACAATAAATACTGTCCTTTTATTCCGGTTAGTTTTCCTTGAATTTGAGGTGTTTTATCTAAACTCAAACTGTTTACTTTATTTGGGTATTGTAAAACAGGATAATGCATCTCATACAAATCATTTTTTTGCGAATAGAAATATTCCTGAACCTCCGTTGGAATAAAATTTTCCACTTTCATCCGTTCTGCAACTAAGTCAATTTGTTCCACATTATTGGTCAACATTTTTCTCCAATTGGTTTTATCAGCATAATGATTTTTCAGCGCCACCTCAGTAATTCCGGCCAAGTATCGATTCGGAACTTCAACAATCGAAATGGCTTGGGTTGCGCCTTGATCTATCCATCGTGTAGGTACTTGTGTTTTTCTGGTCACTCCTACTTTGACTTCGCTGGACAAAGCCAAATACACAATATGTGGTTGCAATTGTACTTTTTCTTCATAAGCTAGATCTCTATCCTGAATCCCAAGATGGGCAGTACTTAACTCCGGTTTCATAATCCAATCCCCAACCGAGGCACTAGAATAGAAACAATCATAACAGCATCCCTGACGGAATATTTTTTTCTTCTTCCCGCAATTTAAACATTGATACCCCACAAAATTAATCTCAATACTTTTATTCAGTAACTGATTCACGTTTAAAAAGCTATTCTCAAAAACTAAATAATATTGAATTGGGTTTCCAAATTCGGTTTGCATTTTTGTAAGTACACCTTCGTATGTCATTTTAGATTGCAGATTTAAGATTGTAGATTGCAGCTAGCAAGACTACTCTTTTGAGTTAGAATATTTGATACAAATAGAATTGTTTTTTATAAAAAAACACTATTTTTGGTATTATTGCAAAGTTAGTATTTGTAAACCTATTTTCAAATCTAAAATCTGCAATCATAAATCTAAAATCCCAAATCTCCATGCCTTTAACCATAATCAATTCGTTTGCCTCCTGGGTTCTAAAACAAAGAATCCATCAGATCGAACTTTTCCTAAAATATCCCAATGAGGTTCAGGAAGAATTGCTTATGCATTTAATTCAGTCATCAAAAAACACTGTTTTAGGCAAGCAATATGATTATGCTTCGATACATTCCTATGCTACTTTTGCCGAAAGAATTCCTATTTCGACCTACGAAGAATTACAACCGTTGATTGAAAGAACCCGTATAGGTGAACAAAATGTTTTTTGGGAAACCCCTATAAAATGGTTTGCAAAATCTAGCGGAACTACAAACGCCAAAAGTAAATTTATTCCGGTAAGTAACGAAGCCCTGGAAGATTGTCATTATAAAGGGAGTAAGGATTTATTGTGTTTGTATTTAAACAACAACGAAGATTCAGAACTGTTTCTTGGAAAAAGTTTGCGTCTTGGCGGAAGTTCCCAAATCTATGAAGACAACAATACGTTCTTTGGAGATTTGTCTGCCATATTAATCGAAAATATGCCTATTTGGGCGGAGTTCAGCAGTACGCCAAGCAACAAAATTTCCCTTATGAGTGAATGGGAAACTAAAATTGCTGCGATTATAAACGAAACAAAAAACGAAAACGTAACCAGTTTTGCCGGAGTTCCTTCGTGGATGTTAGTTTTAATGAATAAAATGCTGGAAGAAACCGGAAAAGGAAATTTATTTGAACTTTGGCCTAATTTGGAAGTCTACTTTCACGGAGGCGTAAATTTCGAACCCTACAGAGAACAGTATAAAAAAATATTGCCTAAAAAAGAGTTTAAATATTACGAAATATACAATGCGTCCGAAGGTTTTTTTGCCATTCAGGATTTAAATAATTCCAGTGATTTATTATTGATGCTGGATTACGGAATTTTCTATGAATTTATTCCAATGGATACTTTTGGAACACTGGATCAAAAAGTAATTCGACTGGCAGATGTGGAACTTTTCAAAAATTATGCTTTGGTGATTACCACCAATTCCGGTTTGTGGCGCTATTTGATTGGTGATACCGTTCGTTTTACGTCATTGAATCCCTATCGAATTCGGGTAACGGGAAGAACCAAGCATCACATTAATGTTTTTGGCGAAGAATTGATGGTCGAAAATACCGATCAGGCTATTGCCAAAGCCTGTAAAATGACCCAAATGGAAGTAGTTGATTACACCGTTGCGCCTATATTTATGGAAGGCAAAGAAAAAGGCGCCCATGAATGGATGATTGAATTCAAAGACAATCCGGCTGATCTATCGCAATTCCAGAAAGCATTGGATGAATCCATACAATCTTTAAATTCAGATTACGAAGCAAAGCGCTACAACAACATGACGTTAAATCCGTTAGTAATAAATGTAGCCCGGAAAAATTTGTTTTATGATTGGCTAAAAGGCAAGGACAAATTAGGTGGACAACACAAAATTCCTAGACTTTCTAACCAAAGAGATTATTTGGAACAACTGAAAAGCATGCAGTTTGAAATAATACAATAGACTAAAGATGAAAAACACCTTCTACATCTTGATTACACTAGTTGTACTGAGTTCCTGCGGACCGCATAGAATGAGTTGCGGCGCAAGAGGAATTTGTAAATCTCACGAAAAACAAACACTGGAAAAACCTGAAAAAGTGTTTACCCTTAAAGTATAAAAAAAGCTATCCGAAAAGTAATTTTAGGGACAGCCTATTTTATTATTATTATTATTATTATTATTATTGCACTATTTACTCCTCCTCCATCATATCAATATGCCTGTCGTGGTAGCCTAACAGGTATAAAACACCGTCGAGGCCTAAGCTGGAAATAGAACTTTCTGCTTTTTCTTTTACCGTAGGTTTGGCATGAAAAGCAATTCCTAAACCTGCCAAATTCAACATAGGCAAATCATTGGCACCATCACCCACCGCAATGGTTTGATTGATGTGAATCCCTTCTTTTTCTGCAATAGCTTTTAGATATTCTGCTTTCTTTTGACCATCAACAATTTCGCCTATATAGTTACCTGTCAATTTGCCGTCTATAATCTCTAATTCATTAGCGTGAACGTAATCAATCCCTAATTCCTTTTGTAAATAATGACCAAAATAAGTGAATCCTCCTGATAAAATAGCGGTTTTATATCCGTAATATTTTAAGGCCTTCATCAAGCGATGTGCTCCTTTTGTTATGGGCAGATTTTCAGCAACTGTTTGCAGCACATCTTCACTCAAGCCTTCTAACAAAGCCATGCGTTGTTTGAAGCTTTCGCTAAAATCAATTTCGCCATTCATAGCCGATTCAGTTATGGCTCTTACCTGCTCACCCACACCCGCTAATTCAGCCAATTCATCAATTACTTCCGTTTGAATTAAGGTAGAATCCATATCAAAACACACCAAACGTCTGTTTCTTCTATACATATTGTCTTCTTGAAAAGAAATATCCACATCTAAGGTTCTGGAAATTTCCATAAAACTAGCCGTCATCAACGTTTTATCGACAATATTGCCAGTTACAGATAATTGTACGCAAGAACGAGGAAATTCTTCTTTTTCAATAATAGAAACCCTTCCCGTTAATCTTTTGATAGCGTCAATATTCAAATTTTGGTTCGATAATATTCTAGTCACAGCCGCCAATTGTACAGCCGTTAATGTTTCTCCCAAAACATTTATGATATAACGTTGTTTGCGTTGTGCTTTTACCCAAATTTCGTAATCGTCTATAGAAATCGGAATAAACTTAACTTTAACCCCCAATTCATACGCTTTAAACAATAAATCTTTTAAAACAGGCCCAGAAGAAGAACCCGCTTTTATTTCAAATAAAATACCTAAAGAGAGCGTGTCATGAATGTCTGCTTGTCCAATATCTAAAATAATGGCATCATAAGTCGCCAAGATGGATGTTAAACCAGCCGTTACACCCGGTTTGTCCTGACCGGAAACTTTTAATAAAATGACCTCTTTATCTTCTACTTGCATGCTATAATTATTTGATTAAGAATGGACAAAAATCGACAATCTGACGTTGATAAAAAAAAATAATGTTTCTTTTTTTAAACAATAACAAATAGTTTAAATTAACCATAAAAAAACCTGCTCAAATCAAGGAACAGGTTTATATTTTTGAGAAAAACGCAATACACGAACAAATCAGGATTTGTTTTAATGATTATTATTTTTTCTCGTTTTCATCAAAATTTACCATCCAATTGATCCCAAATTTATCGGTAAACATTCCAAAATAAGCTCCCCAAAAAGTCTGGCTTATTGGCATCGTTACCGTTCCTCCTGCCGAAAGTCCGTTAAACAATTTATCGGCTTCTTCTTTGCTCTCGGTGTTGATTGAAACAGAAATATTTTGCCCAAATATCACTTCTTTACTTGACGAATTGTTGTCGCTTCCCATCATGATTGTTCCTTTGCCGATTGGTAAACTAACATGCATGATTTTTTCACTATCTTCTTCAGAATCAGGTTCGCACCCCTCCGTATTTGGCGGAATGTCTTTGAATCTGCCAATATAAGAGAATTCTCCACCAAATACAGATTGGTAAAACAGAAATGCTTCTTCGCAATTTCCATTAAAAACTAAATACGGATTAATTGACGCCATAATTGTAATTTTAAAATTAATATTTTATTTCTCTTCTGAAAGTTTCTTTAGCATATCTAAGCCTTTTGGAAATGTGGTTTTGAAATAATCGACATACTTTTCGACTGAATCCATTTTAACCTCTAAAACAGTCAGACCATTATTTTCGGTTAATCGATAGGTTTCCATAGCACCTGTCCATTCTTGCGTTTTAGGATCAATAGGCATTTCTACAAAATTCTTCAATTCGCTTATGTGTTTGAAAGCGATGTATTCATTTGGTATTTTCTTATAAATAATGCTATTCATTCCATCCCCATTTGGAGATAAAAAATGAATTTTACTGCCTTCTTTCCAATCACTTACCGCATAAGTCCCTTCACAAAAAACGGATGTCCATTGTTTGTATGTCTCTTCATTCCATAAAATGTCCCAAACTTTTTCTTTTGGAGCATTGATCTCAATTTTAAATTCCAGTGTTGTCATTTTTTTTGTTTTTTTTTAGATTAACTTAAACCCTACTGCTTTGGCACTTTACTAAAATCCATATATAACATATTCCAGCGATGTCCGTCTAAGTCTGCAAAACCACAACCGTACATCCAACCTTGAATTTCGGCTGGTTTGGCGAAAACTATACCTCCTGCTTCTTCTACTTTCTTTGCGAATTCATCCACTTCTTCTCTACTTTCAGCATCAATTGAAATTAATACTTCAGAACTTGATTGCGTATCTGTAATTTTATTTTGCACAAAACTTTCAAACATCGATTCCTCAAAAAGCATGACCGCAAAATTAGTAGCTCCAACTGACAGGCATGTTGAATGCGGAGTAGCGTATTGTTCATTAAAAGAAAAACCTATTTTAGCGAAAAACGCTTTTGATTTCGCCACCTCTTTTACCGGTAAATTAAGCCATATTTGCTTTGTCATTTTGTTTGTTTTTAAAGGGTTGGATTTTCTACGTATTTTTTAAAGTTATCTAAAATTGCCTGCCAACCTTGTTGTTGCAAGGCTTCGGAATTTTCTGTTTCTGGGTCAAAAGATTCTGTTACTTTTACATTGTCTCCCAGATTTTCAAATATAATCTCTACATGTCTTCCATCAGCCATTTTGTATTTTATACTGGCGTTTTTTTCCACCTCAGTATATTCTCCTTCAAAATCAAAACTCATGCTCCCATCTTTTGCCGCCATGGTAGATTTAAATTTTCCACCTACTTTTAAATCATTTTCCGCAAAAGGGGTATGCCAATCTTCGGAAGCATTATTCCATTTTGTAATGTGTTTGGGAGCTGTCCACAATTCCCAGACTTTTTCAACAGAAGCGTTTATCGTATTTTGTACCGTTATCATTTCAAGTTCCCTTTTAAAATTTTCGACTATAAATTTACAAATTATTTAAAATCAGCTACATATAAATACTAAAAAAAATATAGTTTAAACCCAAATTCCGCATTAGAAATCTACTGCATCTAAATTCTTCTTCATAACCAAGCACTTACTCCAATTTTTAAAATCGAAAGACAAAAGTATTCCTTCTTTAAAAATTGTCCGTGAGCACTTGTTTTTATTGAATAATTTAGCTTCGTCACGAAGTCTAATGCAGAATCTGGGTTTAAAAAAAAGCTGAAAATAATCCATAAAAAAAACTGCTCAATTGAATGAACAGGTTTACTATTTTAGAAAAGATTAAAAATTAATCTTTATCAGAACTCAAATTACGATGCTATTTCCAAACGTTTCAATAAATTTTTATTCAATGTTTCTTTTGCATAATCCACGTCAATTTCTAATGTTTTAGTGTCAGAACTTGGCAATTCATACATCGCATCAGTTAAGATTGCTTCGCATAACGAACGCAATCCACGAGCTCCTAATTTATATTCTAATGCTTTATCAACAATAAAATCCAAAGCTTCATTTGTAATGGTGAATTCTACGTCATCCATTAGAAACAATTTCTCATATTGCTTGATTAACGCATTTTTAGGCTGCGTCAAAATCGCACGCAAGGTTTCTCTGTCTAAAGGATCCATGTGTGTCAATACGGGCAAACGACCAATAATCTCCGGAATCAATCCAAAATCTTTGATATCTTTTGGAATAATGTATTGCAACAAATTGTCTTTGTCGATGTTATCCACATTTTTAGAAGTAGAATAACCCACGGCTTGACGGTTCAATCGTTTTGAAATAATTCTTTCGATTCCATCAAAAGCACCACCGGCGATAAACAAAATATTTTGTGTATTTACCTCCACAAATTTTTGGTCCGGGTGTTTGCGTCCTCCTTTTGGTGGCACATTCACAACGGTTCCTTCCAATAATTTCAATAATGCTTGTTGCACACCTTCACCAGAAACGTCACGCGTAATAGACGGATTGTCACTTTTACGTGCAATTTTATCTATTTCGTCAATGAATACAATGCCGCGTTCTGCTTTCGCAACATCATAATCAGCAGCTTGTAACAGTCGTGTCAAAATACTTTCGACATCTTCTCCCACATAACCTGCTTCTGTTAAAACAGTCGCATCAACAATAGCCAAAGGCACATCCAACATTTTTGCAATGGTTTTAGCCACCAACGTTTTTCCTGTTCCTGTTTGTCCCACCATGATGATGTTACTTTTTTCAATCTCAACCTCATCGTCTAATTGCTGTTGCATCAAACGTTTGTAGTGATTGTAAACCGCAACCGACATTACTTTTTTAGTTTGGTCCTGTCCAATAACATATTGATCCAAGAACGCTCTGATTTCTTTTGGTTTTTTCAAAATCAAATCTCCAACCAGTTTTGAACTTCCACCGGATTTTAATTCTTCTAAAACAATTCCGTGTGCCTGTTCGATACATTTATCACAAATATGTGCATTGATACCAGCAATCAATAAATTGGTTTCTGGCTTCTTTCTTCCACAAAACGAACACTCTAATACTACTTTTGCCATTCTTTTAGTCTAATGTCATAAAGTCAAAAGTCGTAAAGTCTAAGCAATGCTTTTGACTTTATGACTTTTGACTTTCGACTAATAATTTATCCTCTTATTAAAACCTCATCAATCATTCCGTATGCTTTTGCTTCTTCGGCAATCATCCAATAATCACGCTCACTATCCGTATGAACCTTATCGAAAGTTTGTCCGGAGTGATGCGAGATAATTTTGTACAACTCATCTTTCAGTTTCAACATTTCGCGTAAGTTGATTTCCATATCTGTTGCAACCCCTTGCGCTCCACCTGATGGTTGGTGAATCATTACTCTTGAATGTGGCAAAGCCGAACGTTTTCCTGCAGCACCTGCACACAACAGCACCGCTCCCATAGAAGCTGCCATTCCGGTACAGATAGTTGCTACATCCGGTTTGATGTATTGCATCGTGTCATAAATCCCCAATCCTGCGTAAACGCTTCCTCCTGGAGAATTCAAATAAATCTGAATATCCTTTGAAGCATCGGCGCTTTCAAGGAACAACAACTGTGCTTGAACGATGTTTGCAATTTGGTCATCAATTCCTGTTCCAAGGAATATAATTCTGTCCATCATCAGCCTGGAAAAAACGTCTAATTGTGAAATATTCAACTGACGTTCTTCGATAATATATGGAGTCATGTTTTTAGGAGTCATTGCGCCTACGATTTTATCGTAATACATCGAGTTTACGCCGTGGTCCTTTGTAGCAAATTTTTTAAATTCTTTACCGTAGTTCATATTTTTTTGTTCTAAGTTTTACGTAATATCTTGTGATTCGATTTAATGCAAAGGTCATACCCATTTCCAAATAATGTCAATATGTCTTATTTTTAGCCCAGATGGGAGTAAAAAGCTTTTTGAATTTCGTTTTTTAGTTTTTTTATTCTTGCAAAGCGACTGGAAGAAGCTCTTGCAGGAATTTAAAAAACTGAAACGGATGAAAAAACTTGTAACGTACAGCTGGATTGGCTCCCGCAACTAATTGAAACAAAAGAGCGTCAAAAAATATTTTTTCTGACGCTCAAATATAACTATTTTTTATTGTTTAGTATCTGTAATAAAATCATAAAATTTTAATAATCACTTGCGCTCTTAGGGCTTTTTACTTTTGACTTTAAGACATTACAGACTCCTATTTATTCTCCGTATGAAGCGGCAATAAATTCGTCGTACGTTACTTCTTTAGTTGTAGGATTTGCTTTCTCTTTGAACAATTCCAATAATTTTTCCGCAACAACTTGGTCAGAAAGTCTTTTTACTTCGTCTTGGTTAGACAAAACTCTTGCAACAATTCCTTGAACTTCTTCGTCAGTAGGATTTGTTTGCCCGAACTGCGCCATTTGTTGACGGATATTTTTTGTAGTGAATGTTTTCAAATCTTCGAAAGTGATTTTGATATCAGATTGAGCCATTGCTCTACCTTCGATCAATTGAAAACGCAATCCTTTTTCAGAACGTGCATATTCAACTTCAGCTTCTTCAGGAGACAATTTCTTCTCACCAACAGTCTGCAACCATTTTTTCAAGAATTCAGAAGGTAAATCGAATTTTGTACTTTCGATCAAAAACTCCGTAACATCACCTAATAATTTTTGGTCTGCTTGTTGTGCAAATTGAGTTTCAGCATCTTCTTTGATTTTTGCTTTCAATTCTTCTAGTGAAGAAACAGTTCCAGCTCCAAACAATTTATCAAACAATTCTTGATTCAATTCAGCCAATTCAGCAGTATTGATCGCTTCGATTGTGAAGTTTACATCAACATCTAAACCGTGAACGTCATCATGACTTACTTTCATCACGTCCATCAATTGATGATCGTCTTCAAATAAACCTTTAGTATTTACAGTCACTACATCACCTGCTTTTTTACCAATGAATAAATCAAAAGTCGCTTTGTCTTTGAAAAGATCAGCAGCAATAGTGGTAGCGTTATTAATTCCTTTTTCTTCGTTAGTGAATGTTCCTGTTACATCTGAATCTGCAGCAACAACCTCTTGAGGAATTGCTTTTCCAAATTGTTTTTGGATTCTTTCCACTTGACCTTCGATTAATTTAGCATCAGCAGTAACCACATATTTTACAATGTCATTTTTAGCATCTAAGTCTAAAGTGAAGTTTGGAACCAATCCAATTTCATATTCAAAAACCAATTCTTCAGCATCCCAAGAAAAATCTTCGTTTACTTTAGCAAGTGGTGTTCCAAGAAGGTTTAATCTTTCTGATTGTACGAAACGCTCCAAAGCCAAATCAACAACTTTCTGAACTTCTTCTTGCTTAATCCCTTTACCGTATTGTTTTTCAACAAGATCTTTAGGCACCGCTCCTTTTCTAAATCCCTTAACAGTTGCCAAAGGCATTTTTTCGTTTATTCTTTTTGCAACTTGTCCTTTGTAATCCATGTGAACAACAGTCATTACAATTGTTTCATTCACAGCGTCTATTGCTACTCTTTTGATATCCATCTTCTTCTTTAATTTACATAATAAAATTGGGTTGCAAAATTATAAAATTTTTGCAACCCAAACAAGTATTTTACCATTTTGAATTTTAGGCAGTCATTTGACAAAATCATAGGCCAGAAAAGGAAAATTATTTGAGCGTGTCCCACCAGATTGCTTCGTCGTTCCTCCTCGCAACTACGGGTCAGGCTGTACGTTACAAACGAAGTTCACTGAACTCCGCTAAAAATTAAAAATATTGTGAAGTAATCTTTTATTGCGCTTCGCTTCATAAAAGGATTTTCACTTCCATCCTTCACGCGGCTTAAAGTATTCAACAATAAAAACCTCTTTGATCATTTGTAATAATTTATTTATATATTTGAAATTAAATATTGTGTGATAATTATCACACATATAAACGAGTTAGGGGCAAAGCTAAAAAAATAGAACGTAAATGAATGAATTAGAAGAAAATAACGAACTCTTTAAGAACTCTTTCGATATATCAATTTGGAAAAACAAAGATAAAATTGATTACATTAAAGAAAACATTTTAAGCGTAGAGCGAACAATAGAAGAATACCTTTCTAATATTATAGTTGATTTTCCTCAACTTACTGACCATTCATTAAACCATTCAAGAATGCTTTGGAATTATTCAAAGATTATAATTGGTAGTACTCCTAACTTCCTCAACCCATTAGAAGGTTTTATATTGCATCTTGCATTTTTAATTCATGATTCTGGCATGTGTTATTCAATATTGAATAATCTAGAGGAAATGAAAAAAGACCCTCTTTATTTGGATTACATTAAGCAAAATGGAGACTCTGAAACCACATACAAGGAAGCTCTATTTTATGTTGTACGTTATCGACACGGTGATTACGCACAAAAAGTTGCAACAGAAAAACTAAGTAATGGCGACTACTTAATTAAAGATATATCCTTAAGAGAAGAACTTGGTTTGATTGTTGGTAAAATTTCCAAAAGTCACAGTTGTAATACAAATTACATTGAGAGAGAATTTGGTACTAAATACTGCTCTCCAAATTTCCCAACAGATTGGTCAGTAGATTGTCAAAAAATCTCATTTATTTTAAGAACTGCTGATGCTGCACATTTAGATAACTTAAGAACTCCCAAATCTAACAAACTTATATCGGAAATAGAGGGAATATCAAAAGAGCATTGGACTTTTCAAAAAAAATTAGGTTTTCCTGTATTATCAGAAGATAATCTATTAACCTATTCAACTAATAATCCTTTTTCTGAAAAAGAACAAAAAGCTTGGTGGCTTTGTCATGAAGCGTTAACGGTTTTAGACCGTGAAATTAAAAGTGCGAATGAGTTTTTTGAAACTAAAAATCAAACTCCATTTAAAGCAAAAGGAGTAAAATCAATTAATGACACATTAGAATTAGGAAAAGAATATATCCGTACAGATGGTTGGGTATCTTTAGATTCTAAAATCAAGGTTACAAACCCTGTCCACATTGCAACAGAACTTGGAGGAATAAAACTTTATGGTAACATCCATTTTGCGCTAAGAGAGTTAATCCAAAATAGTATTGATGCAATTAATTTGTATCGCATGCATACAGGTCAAGACAATTTAAATGTGGGTGAGATAAACATTTCATTAGAAATAGAAAATGATGAACCCTTTTTGATTGTAACTGATAATGGAATTGGAATGAGTCAAACAATTTTAACAAATGAATTACTGGATTTTGGAGGTTCATATTGGAAAAGTGATAAATTCACAAGGGAATTTGAAGGGATAAACCATAAAGGATTTGAATCAATTGGCAAATTTGGTATAGGTTTTTTTTCAGTTTTTATGTTAGGCGAATTTGTTAACATAACATCATGGAAGTTTGGAGAATCAATATCAAATATGAAAACTCTAGATTTTCATGACGGGATAAATTCAAATCCAATATTACGAAAACCTGATTTAAAAGAAAGAAATAGAATAATCGATAGAGGGACTTCTATTAAAGTTAAATTAGATATTGACCCATATTCAAAATTAGGAATAGTTGGTAATTCCTTATTTTCAAATAATTTACTTTTTACTTTAATTAAGTATTTTGTACCTTCTTCAAACGTAAAAATAAACGTAAAAGAAATTGACGGTACTTTAAACACAATTTTACCTAAACATTTATTCAACTTAGAATTTAATGGATTAGTTGATTTTCTTTTTTTACAAAGAGAAAATCAACTATTTAATGGTTTAATCGATACTTATAAACAATTAAACATTGGTTTAATTGAAATAAAAGAAGACGATTTTTTATATGGTAAACTAGTTTTACTACCTCAGATTAATAATCAGGAGATTTCTCTTGCAATTACATTATCTAAAGGTATAAGAGTTAGCGATATTGGGGGATTTGCTGGATATATAAATACTGAAGAAGTAATTTCTATAAAACGAGATTCTTTTTCAAAGATTGTGCCATATGATAGTATGAAAAATTGGGCGATTGAACAAAAAAATATGATTGAATCTTTAAACCTTATTAACTTTTACTATTTAAAATATCTTGGTTTGCTCATGACATTTAATTTACATGATGATTCCTTTCCTATTTTTGTTACAAAAAAAGACAGTAACTATACATTAATTACTATTCATGATTTTATAAATCATCTCAAATCTAATTCGGAATTCAAAATTTATAGAGAAGGTCATACACTTTCTGGAAGATTGCCTAATTGTGATGGTTTTATAGATTTACAATATGGTTTCAGTGTAAATGAAATTGTAAAAGAAGAGGATATACCTAAATTAATACAGCGAAAAGATTTAATCGAAAAAGTTATTACAAATACATGGAATTCTTTTGAACATTCAGAAGATAATCTGCTACATAGAGGTTATCAACTTGATATGCCTTATATGTACATTGAAACATATAAAAAGCTCAGCCCCTAACAGCGGTTTTGCAAGATTGCGAATTTTGTGGTTAATTCACATTTCCGTTCCGCAAGAAATTTTATCTTAGCCGAAAGTTCTCGGTTACGAAGTTCGCAACCTCGCAAAGCCGCGAC